>NZ_JBIAVJ010000016.1:43847-121086 GCF_042894025.1 Streptomyces sp. NPDC001549 | reverse complement strand
CTGTTCAGGACGAAGGCGCCGGCCAGGATCAGCCCGAGCGAGGCGACGCAGAGCCGCGGGCGGCCGCCCCACAGGTGCGTGGCCGGGAGCATGCCCGTGAGGAAGAGCTCGATCCGTACGGGGTCGAAGGCGGCGGCCCTGGTGGGCTGCGCGGCCCCGCTGGACAGGAACGACGGCAGGAGCAGCGGCAGGGTCAGCAGGATCCCGGTCCCGGTGGCCGTCGCGGCCCGCCACAGCGCGCGCAGCCGCTCCCGGCCCGTCATGTCGCGGGTGATCATGCGGATGGCCAGCAGGACGCAGGCGGCCATCGTGGCCATCATCGCGGTGTAGAAGTTCCCGAACCAGGCGAGCGCGACCAGCAGGGCCACGACCGGCCAGCGGCGCTCCTCCAGGCACCACTCGACGGCGATGCCGAGCATCGGGAGCGCGACCAGGCCCCAGAGCCACATGGGGATGTACGAGGCATCGCTCAGGGCCCAGCCGCACAGGCCGTACACCGCTCCGAGCACGCCCCGCTGCCACCACGGGCCGGGGTGCAGCTTGCCGAGGTACACCGTCATCACGGCGGCTGCGGTGCCCATGGTGAGCGGGGTGACCGCGAAGACGGCGAGGTCGACGTGGGCGCGGGGGACGAGGACGGCCAGCCAGGAGAAGGGGTTGCCGAGGTAGGTGTGGTAATCGGCGAGGAACTGCTGTCCGAAGCCGCCGCGCCAGGTGAAGAGGACGTCGCCGGCGGCCTGCCCGTGGACCAGGTCCCACAGCGCCCGGTGGAAGGGCACGTACTGGTTGGCCTGGTCGTTCAGGGCCCGGCCGGTGTTGCCGAAGGGGAAGGTGCCGCGCGCCACCCAGGCGGCGCAGAAGGCGCCCGAGGTGATCAGGAAGGCCAGCAGGGGGCCGCGGAAACGTGTGATCCGGCGGATGGCAGGTCTGCGCGGGGCGGTTCTGCGCGGGGCGGTGGGACGGGCGTCGACTGTGGTCGGCTCGGGTGCCACGGTCCCCAATGTCCTGCTCCCTGCTGATCGACTCGCGGGCGTCCCGCGCCCGGTCAAGCTGTCAGTTTAGGGCGCCGGGGCGGGCACAGGGCCGATCGGGCCGCTCTCCGCTTGCGCGCGGCGGGTTTTCGTGCTGGGCATTTGTTTTGACCTACCTCTGTGAGGTAGGTACGCTCTGACCTTGTGCCTGGGGTGTGCCCTGGCCCCCGCGTGTGCGTAAGACCCCGCGGAGAGCCGAGAAGAACACACCGCAATCTGCGCCCGACTCACTTCGGTGAAAGCGTGCAGTGTTCGACACACCCGACCGCGTGGGTCGGGGAAGTTCCAGGTTAGTTTCACTACACGGCACACAGAAACCGGAGAAGTAGTGCCTACGATCCAGCAGCTGGTCCGTAAGGGCCGGCAGGACAAGGTCGAGAAGACAAAGACCCCCGCGCTTGAGGCTTCGCCCCAGCGTCGCGGCGTCTGCACGCGTGTGTTCACGACCACCCCGAAGAAGCCGAACTCGGCGCTCCGTAAGGTCGCGCGTGTGCGTCTGACCTCCGGCATCGAGGTCACCGCTTACATTCCGGGTGAGGGACACAACCTGCAGGAGCACTCGATCGTGCTCGTGCGTGGTGGCCGTGTGAAGGACCTGCCGGGTGTTCGTTACAAGATCATCCGCGGTGCGCTTGACACCCAGGCTGTCAAGAACCGCAAGCAGGCCCGCAGCCGCTACGGCGCCAAGAAGGAGAAGTAAGAATGCCTCGTAAGGGCCCCGCCCCGAAGCGCCCGGTCATCATCGACCCGGTCTACGCATCTCCTCTGGTGACGTCGCTCATCAACAAGATCCTCCTGAACGGCAAGCGCTCCACCGCCGAGCGCATCGTTTACGGCGCCATGGAAGGCCTCCGCGAGAAGACCGGCAACGACCCGGTCATCACGCTGAAGCGCGCGCTGGAGAACGTCAAGCCGTCCCTTGAGGTCAAGTCCCGCCGTGTCGGTGGCGCGACCTACCAGGTCCCCGTCGAGGTCAAGCCGGGTCGCCAGTCGACCCTGGCCCTCCGCTGGCTCGTGGGTTACTCCCGCGCCCGTCGTGAGAAGACCATGACCGAGCGCCTCATGAACGAGCTGCTCGACGCCTCCAACGGTCTTGGCGCTGCCGTCAAGAAGCGCGAGGACACGCACAAGATGGCCGAGTCCAACAAGGCCTTCGCGCACTACCGCTGGTAGTCCCAACCCACATCGAGACCGAGAGAAGACTGAGCCGATATGGCTACCACTTCGCTTGACCTGGCCAAGGTGCGCAACATCGGCATCATGGCTCACATCGACGCGGGCAAGACGACCACCACCGAGCGCATCCTGTTCTACACCGGTGTGTCTTACAAGATCGGTGAAGTCCACGACGGCGCTGCCACGATGGACTGGATGGAGCAGGAGCAGGAGCGCGGCATCACGATCACGTCCGCCGCGACGACCTGCCACTGGCCGCTCGAGGACGTCGACCACACCATCAACATCATCGACACCCCGGGTCACGTGGACTTCACGGTCGAGGTGGAGCGTTCGCTCCGCGTCCTCGACGGTGCCGTCACCGTGTTCGACGGTGTCGCCGGTGTGGAGCCGCAGTCCGAGACCGTTTGGCGTCAGGCGGACCGCTACGGCGTGCCGCGCATCTGCTTCGTCAACAAGCTGGACCGCACCGGCGCCGAGTTCCACCGCTGCGTCGACATGATCAAGGACCGCCTCGGTGCGGTTCCGATCGTCATGCAGCTCCCCATCGGTGCCGAGATGGACTTCCAGGGCGTTGTCGACCTGGTCACCATGAAGGCGTTCGTCTGGTCCGCCGAGGCGACCAAGGGCGAGATGTACGACATCGTCGACATCCCGGCCACGCACACCGAGGCTGCTGAAGAGTGGCGCGGCAAGCTGGTCGAGACCGTCGCCGAGAACGACGACGAGATCATGGAGCTGTTCCTGGAGGGCAACGAGCCCACCGTCGAGCAGCTGCACGCCGCCGTCCGTCGGATCATCCTGAACTCCGGCAAGGGCAAGGGCGAGCCCACGATCACCGCGGTGTTCTGTGGCACGGCGTTCAAGAACAAGGGCGTTCAGCCCCTGCTCGACGCTGTCGTCCGCTACCTGCCGTCGCCGCTGGACATCGAGGCCATCGAGGGCCACGACGTCCGCGACGCCGAGGTTGTCGTGAAGCGCAAGCCGTCCGACGAGGAGCCCCTCGCCGCGCTCGCGTTCAAGATCATGAGCGACCCGCACCTCGGTAAGCTCACCTTCGTCCGGGTTTACTCGGGCCGCCTGGAGGCCGGCACTGCGGTGCTGAACTCCGTCAAGGGCAAGAAGGAGCGCATCGGCAAGATCTACCGCATGCACGCCAACAAGCGTGAAGAGATCGCCGCGGTGGGCGCCGGTGACATCGTCGCCGTCATGGGTCTGAAGCAGACCACCACCGGTGAGACGCTGTGTGACGACAAGGCACCCGTGATCCTGGAGTCCATGGACTTCCCGGCTCCGGTCATCCAGGTCGCCATCGAGCCCAAGTCCAAGGGTGACCAGGAGAAGCTGGGTGTTGCCATCCAGCGTCTCGCGGAGGAGGACCCCTCCTTCCACGTTCACTCGGACGAGGAGACGGGCCAGACTATCCTCGGCGGTATGGGCGAGCTGCACCTCGAGGTGCTGGTCGACCGTATGAAGCGCGAGTTCAAGGTCGAGGCCAACGTCGGCAAGCCGCAGGTCGCGTACCGCGAGACGATCCGCAAGGCCGTCGAGCGTCACGACTACACGCACAAGAAGCAGACCGGTGGTACCGGTCAGTTCGCCAAGGTGCAGATCGCGATCGAGCCCATCACCGAGACCGACGGTCCGGCGTACGAGTTCGTGAACAAGGTCACCGGTGGACGCGTCCCGAAGGAGTACATCCCTTCGGTCGACGCCGGTGCGCAGGAGGCCATGCAGTTCGGCATCCTGGCCGGCTACGAGATGACTGGCGTTCGCGTCACGCTTCTCGACGGTGGCTACCACGAGGTCGACTCCTCCGAGCTCGCGTTCAAGATCGCCGGTTCGCAGGCCTTCAAGGAGGCCGCGCGCAAGGCTTCTCCCGTGCTCCTCGAGCCGATGATGGCCGTAGAGGTCACCACGCCCGAGGACTACATGGGTGACGTCATCGGTGACATCAACTCCCGCCGTGGCCAGATCCAGGCCATGGAGGAGCGTCACGGTGCTCGCGTCGTGAAGGGCCTCGTGCCCCTTTCGGAGATGTTCGGCTACGTCGGAGACCTCCGCAGCAAGACCTCGGGTCGCGCCAGCTACTCGATGCAGTTCGACTCCTACGCCGAGGTTCCCCGGAACGTCGCTGAGGAGATCATCGCGAAGGCCAAGGGCGAGTAACTCTTCCGAGTACACGCTTTAGGCTTGTCACCGGAGCCTCTGGGGCAACAGGAGTAACCCTCCGTTGCCCCGGAGGACCGGCTTTCCAGCAAAGATCACCTGGCGCCGATGAGTAAGGCGTACAGAACCACTCTCCAGGAGGACCCCGTGGCGAAGGCGAAGTTCGAGCGGACTAAGCCGCACGTCAACATCGGCACCATCGGTCACATTGACCACGGTAAGACGACCCTCACGGCCGCCATTACCAAGGTGCTGCACGACGCGTACCCGGACCTGAACGAGGCCTCGGCCTTCGACCAGATCGACAAGGCTCCTGAGGAGCGCCAGCGCGGTATCACCATCTCGATCGCGCACGTCGAGTACCAGACCGAGGCGCGTCACTACGCCCACGTCGACTGCCCGGGTCACGCCGACTACATCAAGAACATGATCACCGGTGCCGCGCAGATGGACGGCGCGATCCTCGTGGTCGCCGCCACCGACGGCCCGATGCCGCAGACCAAGGAGCACGTGCTCCTGGCCCGCCAGGTCGGCGTCCCCTCCATCGTTGTCGCCCTGAACAAGGCCGACATGGTGGACGACGAGGAGATCCTGGAGCTCGTCGAGCTCGAGGTCCGCGAGCTGCTCTCCGAGTACGACTTCCCGGGCGACGACCTGCCGGTCGTCCGCGTCTCCGCGCTGAAGGCGCTCGAGGGCGACAAGGAGTGGGGCGAGAAGCTTCTCGGCCTCATGTCCGCCGTCGACGACTTCATCCCGACCCCCCCGCGTGACACCGAGAAGCCGTTCCTCATGCCCGTCGAGGACGTCTTCACGATCACCGGTCGCGGTACCGTCGTCACCGGCCGTATCGAGCGTGGTGTCCTGAAGGTCAACGAGACCGTCGACATCATCGGTATCAAGGAGACCAAGACCACCACCACGGTCACCGGTATCGAGATGTTCCGCAAGCTGCTCGACGAGGGCCAGGCGGGCGAGAACGTCGGTCTGCTCCTCCGTGGCATCAAGCGCGAGGACGTCGAGCGCGGCCAGGTCATCATCAAGCCCGGTTCGGTCACGCCGCACACCGAGTTCGAGGCCCAGGCCTACATCCTGTCGAAGGACGAGGGTGGCCGTCACACCCCGTTCTTCAACAACTACCGCCCGCAGTTCTACTTCCGTACCACGGACGTCACGGGTGTCGTCACCCTGCCGGCCGGCACGGAGATGGTCATGCCGGGCGACAACACCGAGATGACGGTCGCGCTGATCCAGCCGGTCGCCATGGAGGAGGGCCTGAAGTTCGCCATCCGTGAGGGTGGTCGTACCGTGGGCGCCGGCCAGGTCATCAAGATCACGAAGTAATTTCGTGCTCTGACCTGGTAGCCCGTTCATCGGGCACCAAGTTGCACTGAAGGGCCCCGGCCCATCGCCTCGGCGGTGGGACGGGGCCCTTCGGCATGTCCGGTCCCGCCCGGGTGGGCAGGGCGGCGGGTACGAGCGAGGGCCGCACCCCGGACGGGGTGCGGCCCTCGGCTGCGTACGGCGGTGGGTCAGTTCACGCGCAGGGACTCGGTGAACTCGACGCAGGCGGCGTGGTCCGGCAGCAGACCGGTCGCGAGGGCGTCGGCCAGCGAGGGGGCGGCCTCGTCGCGGGCGGACAGCAGCGGGATGTCGGCCGGCCACTCGATGCCCAGGTCGGGGTCGAGCGGGTGCACCGAGTGCTCGCCGGTGGGGTTGTACGTCTCCGAGCAGAGGTACGACAGCGTCGCGTCGTCGCTCAGGGCGCAGAAGCCGTGGCCGAGGCCCTCGGGGATGTAGACCGCGCGGCGGTCCACGTCGTCGAGGCGGACACCCTCCCACCGGCCGAAGGTGGGGGAGCCGACCCGCAGGTCGACGATGACGTCGAGCACGGCGCCGCGTACGCAGGTCACGTACTTGGCCTGGCCGCGCGGTACGTCGGCGAAGTGGATGCCGCGGACCACGCCCGCGGAGGAGACCGAGAGGTTCGCCTGCGCCAGGTTCAGCGGGTGCCCGACGACCTCGGCCAGCCGGTCGAAGCGGTACCACTCGGTGAACAGACCGCGCGGGTCGCCGTGCAGCTGCGGGGTGACCTCGAAGGCGCCGGCGATGGAGAGCTCGCGGAACTTCATCGGGCGGCCTCCTCGGCGAGCAGCATCAGCAGGTAGTCGCCGTAGCCGCTCTTGGTCAGCGGCTCGGCGAGCGCGCGCAGCTGCGCGGAGTCGATCAGGCCGGCCCGCCAGCCCGCCTCCTCGATGCAGCCGATCTTGAAGCCCTGGCGCTCCTCTATCACGCGGACGAACTCGGAGGCCTGCACCATCGAGACGAAGGTGCCGGTGTCCAGCCACGCCGTACCGCGGTCGAGGATGGTGACGTTGAGCTCGCCGGCCTGGAGGTACGCGTCGTTGACGGCGGTGATCTCCAGCTCGCCGCGGGCGCTGGGCTTCAGGCCGCGGGCTATCTCGACGACCTGGTTGTCGTAGAAGTACAGACCCGGCACCGCGTAGCGGGACTTGGGCTTCTCCGGCTTCTCCTCGATGGAGATGGCCTGGCCGTTCTCGTCGAACTCGACCACGCCGTAGGCGGTGGGGTCCGCGACCGGGTACGCGAACACGCGGCCGCCCTTGGCGTCCGTGTGCTGGGCGAGGCGGGTGCCGAGGCCACTGCCGTGGAAGATGTTGTCGCCGAGGATCAGGGCGACGGACTCGTCACCGATGAAGTCGGCGCCGAGGACGAACGCCTGGGCGATGCCCTCCGGGCGCTCCTGGACGGCGTACTCCAGCCGCAGGCCGAACTGCGAGCCGTCGCCGAGCAGTCGCTCGAA
The DNA here is from genome assembly GCF_042894025.1 of Streptomyces sp. NPDC001549. Taxonomy (NCBI): domain Bacteria; kingdom Bacillati; phylum Actinomycetota; class Actinomycetes; order Kitasatosporales; family Streptomycetaceae; genus Streptomyces; species Streptomyces sp. NPDC001549. The sequence continues at coordinate 113,889 of NZ_JBIAVJ010000016.1, read as the reverse complement.
CTGTTCGCGGTCGTCCGGGGTGGTGATGATCAGGATCTCGCTGATACCCGCCATCACGAGGGTGGAGAGGGGGTAGTAGATCATCGGCTTGTCGAAGACGGGCAGCAGCTGCTTCGAGACTGCCCGGGTCAGCGGCCAGAGTCGAGATCCGGTGCCACCGGCCAAGAGGATTCCACGCATGGGGAGAACCCTATGCGAGAGGGCGTGGGGGAGCAGAGTTCCGCGCATGTGACGTTGGGCGGACCGCTAGACTCTTCGTATTATGCGCATCCTCGTGACCGGCGGCGCCGGCTTCATCGGTTCAGAATTCGTCCGCCAGCAGCTCGCTGCAGATGCCACGGCGCAGATCACTGTCTTCGACAAGCTGACGTACTCGGGCGTCGAGGCCAACCTCGCCCCGGTCGCCGACCACCCCGGGTACACCTTCGTCAAGGGCGACATCTGCGACGCGGACGCCGTCGACCAGGTCATGCCCGGCCACGACGTCGTCGTGCACTTCGCGGCCGAGTCCCACGTGGACCGCTCGATCGCCGGCGCGGGCCCGTTCGTGATGACCAACGTCGTGGGAACCCAGGTGCTGCTCGACTCCGCGCGCAAGCACGGCGTCGGCCGCTTCGTCCACATCTCCACCGACGAGGTCTACGGCTCGATCAGCGAGGGCTCCTGGACGGAGGAGTGGCCGCTGGTGCCCAACTCCCCGTACTCCGCCTCGAAGGCGTCCTCCGACCTGCTGGCGCTGGCCTACGCGCGCACCCACGGCATGGACGTGGTGGTCACCCGCTGCTCCAACAACTACGGGCACTACCAGTTCCCGGAGAAGGTCATCCCGCTGTTCGTCTCGAACCTGATGGACGGCAAGAAGGTCCCGCTGTACGGCAACGGCGGAAACGTCCGCGACTGGCTGCACGTCTCCGACCACTGCCGCGGCATCGACCTGGCCATGCGCAAGGGCCGGGCCGGCGAGGTCTACAACATCGGCGGCGGCACCGAGCTCACCAACAAGGAGCTCACCGGTGTCCTGCTGGAGGCCGCCGGCCTCGGCTGGGAGATGGTCGAGCAGGTCGAGGACCGCAAGGGCCACGACCTCCGCTACTCCATCGACATCAGCAAGATCGGCGCCGAGCTGGGCTACGCCCCGCAGGTCACCTTCGAGGACGGCATCAAGGCCACCATCGACTGGTACCGCGAGAACCGTGCCTGGTGGGAGCCGCTGAAGGCGAAGGCGGCGCTGCAGAAGTGAGCGCGACTGCGGGAGCCGGCCGCTGGCTCGTCACCGGCGCCGCCGGGATGCTCGGCCAGGACGTCCTGGCCGTCCTGAAGGACGCCGGCATCGAAGCCGCGGGCCTGCGCCGCGCCGACCTCGACATCACCGACCCGGCAGCCGTGCGGGCCGCCGTCGAGGGTGCCGCGGTCGTCGTCAACTGCGCGGCCTGGACCGACGTGGACGGTGCCGAGACCGCCGAGGAAGCCGCCACCGCCGTCAACGGCACCGGCGTACGCGTCCTCGCGGCGGCCTGCGCCGACGCCGGTGCGCGCCTGCTGCACGTCTCCACCGACTACGTACTGCCCGGCAATGCCACGCAGCCGTACCGCGAGGACGCCGAGACCGGTCCGGTCAACGCCTACGGGCGCTCCAAGCTGGTCGGCGAACAGGCCGTCGCCGAGCTGCTTCCGCAGGACGGCTACATCGTGCGGACCGCGTGGCTGTACGGCGAGCACGGGGCGAACTTCGTCGCCACCATGCTGAAGCTGGCCGCCCAGCGGGACACCCTCGACGTGGTCGACGACCAGCACGGCCAGCCCACTTGGTCCTACGCGCTGGCCCGTCGCCTGGTCGACCTCGGCCTCGCCGCGCTGGCGGGCAAGGCCCCGGGCGGGGTCTACCACGGCACCGCGAGCGGCCGTACCACCTGGATGGGGCTGGCGCGCGAGGCGTACCGGCTGAGCGGGCTCGACCCCGAGCGGATCCGGCCGACGACCTCCGAGGCCTTCGTACGCCCCGCCGTGCGCCCGGCCTTCAGTGTCCTTGCTCACGACGGCTGGTCTGCCGCCGGGCTGGAACCGCTGCCCGACTGGCGGGCGCAGCTCGCCGAGGCGATCACCCGCCCGGCCTTCGCTGATCTGCTGAGACTCCCCTCCACGAGGTGAGCCGGCGAGGCTGATCGCTTACACACGCACGTCGTCGACGGGGCCCGGGACGCAACCTTTCGGGCCCCGTTGGCGTCATGTGCCGTGCCATATGCTTCTCCTATAAAGATGTTGGCCCCTTCGCGCGAAAGGCGCCGTCCGCTGTGCGACTCTCCGTTCTGACCTCCATCACCGGTCTTCTGGTGCTGGGGTACATCCTCGAGCTGCTGCGCCGCCAGCAACTGCGGGAGAAGTACGCGGCGATATGGCTCGCGATCGGATTGCTGGTCGCCCCGCTCGGGTTCGTCCCCGACCTGCTGGACCCGGTGGCCAGGGGCCTCGGCGTGGCATCCGGTGTGAGCCTGGTGCTTTTCATCGGGTTCGTCCTGGTCCTGCTGGTGAGCCTGCACCTCAGCTGGGAGACCAGCCGGCTGGAGGCGGAGACCCGCACCCTGGCGGAGGACGTCGCGCTGATCCGCGCGCACCTCGTCCAGCAGGGCGGTTACCCCAGTACGTCGCCGCGCGCGGAGGAATCCGGCGTCATCGAGGTCGAGGCACAGGTGAACTCGTGAACGACGGTCGTCGCGTTCTGATCATTCTTCCCGCCTGGAACGAGGAGGACGGACTGCCCTCCGTCCTGCGCGAGATCCAGCAGCAACTGCCTTACGTGGACACCCTCGTGGTCGACGACGGCTCGGCGGACAACACCGCCGAGGTGGCCCGGGCCGCCGGCTCGGCCGTCGCCCAGCTGCCCTTCAACCTCGGTGTCGGCGGCGCGATGCGGCTCGGCTACCGCTACGCGCAGCAGCACGGCTACGACGTGGCGATCCAGGTGGACGCCGACGGCCAGCACGACCCGGCGTACGTGCCGGCGCTGCTGGAACGCCTCGCCGTCGGCGACGCGGACCTGGTCATAGGCGCCCGGTTCGCCGGCGACGGCGACTACACGGTGCGCGGCCCGCGCAAGTGGGCGATGTCGCTGCTGTCCGTGGTGCTGTCGCGGATCACCCGGACCAAGCTCACCGACACCACCTCGGGCTTCCGTGCCTGCAACCGGCCGCTCATAGAGTTCTTCGCCCGCTGGTACCCCGTGGAGTACCTCGGGGACACCATCGAGTCCATGGTGGGCGCGGCCCGCTCCGGCTTCACCGTGCGCCAGATCCCCGTGGCGATGCGCGAACGGACCACCGGCCGGCCGAGCGCCTCGCCGTTCAGGGCGATGGTCTACCTCACCCGGGCCGGCCTCGTGCTGCTGCTCGCGATGATCCGCCGGATGCCCAGCGAGCTCAAGACGTTCACGCCCGGCACCCCTGCGTACACCGCCTTCCAGCAGCGCACCGCCGAGCTGGTCGCCCGCGAGCTGACCAAGGCCTAGGCGGAGAACATGTCGCGTTTCGAGATCCTTCTGCCGTACTACGGCGACGTCGCGCTGATGCAGGACGCCGTCCGCAGCGTCCTGGCCCAGGACGGCGACGACTGGCGCCTCACCGTCGTCGACGACGGCCGCGAGCCGGGCGTCCCCGAGTGGTTCGAGCAGCTCGCGGACCCCCGGGTCCGCTACCTGCGCAACGAGCGCAACCTCGGGGTGACCGGCAACTTCAACCGCTGCGTCGAGCTCGCCGAGTACGAGTACCTGGTGCTCATGGGCTGCGACGACCTCATGCACCCGAACTACCTGCAGGTGGTGCGGGCCGCGGCCGACCGCGAGCCGGCCGCCGCGATGATCCAGCCGGGCGTCCTGGTGATCGGCACCGACGGCCGGGAGTACGACACCCTGGTCGACCGGACCAAGCGCAAGCTGTACTCCCCCAAGGGCCCCGGCCGGGCCCTGCTCGGAGGCGAGGAGCTGGCCGCCAGCCTGCTGCGCGGCAACTGGCTGTACTTCCCGTCGATCTGCTGGCGCACCGAGGCGGTCAAGCGCTTCGGCTTCCGCACCGACCTGGGCGTGATCCAGGACCTCGCCCTGGTCGTCGACCTGCTGGTGGCGGGGGAGACCCTGGCCACCACGCCCGAGGTCTGCTTCAGCTACCGCCGGCACGCCGGGAGCGAGTCCTCCGCCAAGGCCTACACCGGCCACCGCTTCGAGGAGGCCAAGCGCTTCTTCCTGGAGACCGCCGACCGCCTGGACCGGCACGGCTGGCCGCGCGCCGCCAAGGTCTCCCGACTGCACCTCTCCTCCCGGCTGCACGCGATCACCCTGCTGCCCGGCGCTGTGAAGCACGCCGGCCGGCCCGGTGTCAGCGCCATGCTCCGCCACGCCACGCGCTGAACGTGCGGCCGATGAAAGCCACGGGATGAACCCGATCGCGAAACTGCTCAAAGCCCTGCCCCCCGGGACCGCCATGGTCGCGGGGGGCACCGCCGTACTCGGCGCCGCCTCCTACATCCACCTCGCGGTGGCCGGGCACAGCCTCTCCGAGGCCGAGAAGGCCGGCGTCTCGGTGCTGTGGACCCTGGTGATGTCCGTCGGGATCGGCCTGTTCTTCCCCATCGAGCAGGAGCTCACCCGGATCGTCGCCGCCCGCGTGGTGCGCGGTGAGGGCGCCGCGCCGGTGCTCCGGAAGGCGGGGCTGCTGACCGGGGGCGTCCTCGGCGCGGTCCTCGGGGCGCTCACTCTCTTCGCCCGGCCGATCGCCGACCGGCTGTTCCACGGCGACCTCCAGATGGTCGCCGTGCTCGGCGGCGCCTTCGCCGGGATGGCCCTGTGCTACCTCACCCGGGGCATCCTGGCCGGCACCGGCCGCTTCACCGCGTACGGCTCCCAGCTCGCGGTCGACGGCGGCCTGCGGATCGTGCTGGCCTTCGCCTGCGCCGCCGCCGGGCTGCACTCGGCGCTCGCCTTCAGCCTGATCCTCGTCGTGGCGCCGTTCATCGCCCTGCTGGTCACGCTGGCCCCGACGCGGCGCGCGGCGCGGCCCGGCGGCGCTTTCCCCACCCGCGAGCTGGTCCGCGGCCTCGGGCCGCTGACCGCCTCCACCCTGCTGGCGCAGGTGGTGGTCAACGCGGCGGTGATGAGCACCCAGCTGCTGGAGCCGACCCGCATCGCCCTGATCTCGGCCCTGCTCAGCGCCCTGGTGCTGGCCCGGGTGCCGCTGTTCGTCTTCGGCTCGCTGCAGGCCTCGCTGCTCTCCGGGCTGTCCACCGTGGTGGCCGCCGGCGACCATCAGGGCTTCGCCCGGATGCTCCGCAAGGCCTGCCTGGTGGTGCTCGGCCTCGGCGCGGTCGGCGGCGTGCCCGCCGTGCTGCTCGGACCCTGGCTGATCGAGGTCCTGTTCCGTGCCGTGCCCGGCCAGCTCGGCCACGTCGACTTCCTCTGGTTCGCCGTCGGGACGACCTGCTACATGCTGGCGATGGTGCTCGGACAGGCCCAGATGGTGCTGCACAAGCACCGCGCACAGCTGGCCTGCTGGGTGTTCGGCACCGTGGTCCTGCTCGGTATCACCCTGCTCCCCGGCGACATCGCGCTGCGCGTGGGCCTCGCCTACGCGGTCGGCTCGCTGGCCACCGCGGCCGCGATGCTGCTGACCCTGCGCGGCGCCGTGCCGCGCCGCACCACCACACCGGAACTCAACGGACATCTCACGGAAGTCTGACCTTTCATGACGCGACTGGCTCCCAACCCACCCGCCGACCCGGAGACGGAGCGGACCACCGGGGATTCCCCGGCGGACAGCCGTACTCCGGCGGCGTGGTGGCACGCCCGGTGGGTGGTGCCGCTGGCGCTGGCCGTCGGCTACGTGCTCAACGTGCTGTTCCGGCTGTCGCTGGTCAGGAAGCTGGACTACCCGACGGTCAGCCCCGACGAGCCCATGTACTTGGTGATGGCCAGGATGCTGGCCGGCCGGACGACCACCGAGATCCCCAGCGACCAGGTCATCCCGGCCGGCTACTCGCTGCTCATCTCGCCCGCCCTGCGCATCACCGACGACCCGGTCTTCGCCTACCACCTGATGCTGGGCATCAACGCCCTGCTCAGCTGCCTGGTGCTGCCCCTCGCGTACTGGGCGCTGCGCAGGCTGGACGTCTCCCGGGCGGTGTCGTACGTCGCCGCCTGCGCCGTGGTGCTGCTGCCGCCGGTGGTCTTCTACTCGCAGTTCGGGATGGCCGACACCCCGCTGCCGGGCCTCGTGCTGCTGTGGCTGATCGGCCTGCACGGCCTGCTCTCGGAAGGCGGCCGGCGCCGCCGGACCTGGTTCGGCCTGATGGGCGCCTTCGCGGCCGGCTACTGCCTGCTCACCCATGACCGCGGTGGCGTGATCATCGCGCTCACCGGGCTGGTTCTCCTGGTCGCGCTGGTCCTCAACTGGGCACCGCGGATCGCCTCCGCGCTCGGCCTGGCCGTGCTCGCCGTCATGTTCTTCGCCAAGCAGCTGATGACGGCCTGGCTGATGTCCAGGATCGACGGAGCGAAGCCGAGCGAGGTCGGCAACGCCGTCTTCCAGACCCTGGAGAACACCCGCCTGCTGCGGCGCACCATCATGCGCACGGTCGGGCACATCTGGTACTTCCTGACCAGCACCTGGGGGCTGGGCGCGCTGACCCTGGTCGTCTGCGTCCTCGTCGTGTTCAGCTCGCGCTTCAGCCGGGCCGACCGGGTGGTGGCCTTCGTGATGGTCGCGCTGCTGGGCGGCATCGCCCTGGCGGCGGCCGCCGGTCTGCCCAACGACCACCGGATCGACACCATCACCTACGCCCGCTACCTGTCCCCGCTGGTCGCGGTGTACGTGGTGGTCGCGGTGGCGGTGCTGTACCGCGTCCGCAGCCGGAAGAAGATCGTGGTCCTCGGCGCCGCCACCGTGGCCGTGACCGGGGCGTTCACGGCGGTGCTGCTCCACATGGCCCAGCACCAGTGGGCCAAGTCCTACTTCATCCTGTGGGGCCTGCCCGACGCGACCTTCCTCTCCAGCCTGTGGGCGGACGACTGGAAGCACTTCCACGCGGGGCGCACCACCGTGGTCGCCCTGATCGTGTTCGTCGTCCTGCTGGCGCTGCGCCTGCTCGGAGGCAGTCGCCGGATCGCCCTCGCCACCGGTGCCTTCGCGGTGGCGCTGGCGGTCTTCGCCGGCTGGGCGACCGTGGCGATCACCCACCACGTCACCCGGCCGAACCACGACTGGCGCTACGCCGACGGCACCGGCTTCCTCAAGACGGCGGGCCTGCGGCCCGGCGACCAGCTGGTGATGGACCGGGCCTTCCGCTGGGAGACCCGGGTGACCCTGGGCTACGAGGTGCTCGACGGTCGGGTCTGGACCCGCGCCCTGATCGTGAACGAGGAGCCGCCCGCCGAGGCCGACGTGGCCGTGCTCGCCCTCTTCGACGACGCGGCCCCGCCCGCCGACAGCTGGCGCAGGGTGCCGGCCGGCTGGCACGTCGACCGGCACGTCCCGGAGTACGATTTCGTGATCTGGCGACGCGACTAGTCGCTCCGTCCGTTACGGCCGAGAGGCCCCGCACTGCACGGTGCGGGGCCTCTCGGCCGTAGGGACACATACGGATACGTACGGAGACACGGGGTGGGTCATGGGCGGGAAAGACGAGGACGCGCGCGGAGCGGGGATATCCGACGAGGAGCTGGCGGCGTTCCTGGAACGCGCCTCCTCGGGCGCCGGGGAGGCGCCGCGGGAGCCCTCGGCGCGGGCCAGGATGGTGACCGAGCGGCTGCGTGACCAGCAGGATCCGCCGGGCTGGCGCACCGGCCCGGCGGCGCAGGGGATGCGGGGCGGGCGGGGCCGGGCCGGGCGGCGGATCAAGGCCACCCTGGCCGTCGTCTTCATCGCCGGGCTCGCGCTGGTCGCGCTACGGCCCGAGCTGGTGATCGACCGGGTCACCGGCAAGACCGCCGACCGGGAGGCCGCGAAGGCCCCGCTGGCCGCGGAGACGGCCCGGCCGACCGAGCCGCCGCCCCCGGTGGCCCCCGACCTGCCGACGCTGAAGGAACCTTTCCGCGGCTCTCCGGCCCTCCAGTGGGCCGACGGCGCCGCCGGGATCGAGGTCCCCGAGGCCACCGCCGTGGGCTGGATGCCGAAGGAGAAGGTCGCGGAGGCGCTGCAGCAGGTCAAGCAGTTCCTCGTCGCGGCCAACCTGGATCCGGCGACCCTGCGCGGCGAACGGCCCGCCGCAGCCCTGGCGCTCCTGGATCCCCGGCAGCCGGACGGCCCGCAGCGGCTGGAGCAGTACCTGGCGAAGCCCACGGCGCAGGACAGCCCGTTGACACTCTTCACCCGCTTCGATCCGGCCGAGGCCAAGCCCGTCGGCGACGTCGTCAAGGTGCGCGGCAGCATGCGCGTGGAGGAGGGGGAACCCGGGGAGGTGCGCGTGGTGACGGACTACACCTTCGTCCACCCGATGACGAAGGGCGGGACGAGCGTGCAGCGCACGATCGTGCGCCGGCAGATCACCCTGTCCCTGCTCGACCCGGCGCGCTGGACGGCCACCGGGGACCGGCTCCAGCTGAGCGAGCACCACGCGGAATGGTCGAACGTGCGATGCGAGATGGCCGACGGCTACCTGCACCCGCACTTCCCGCAGGACGCGCCGACCGGTCAGACACCCACCGGGCCCGCCACGGACCCGTACGACCGCAGCAAGGACATCGAGGGCGAAGGGTGCGGGACCTTCACCCGCTCCTGACCGGGGGAGAAGCCCTGCCGCGCCAATGTGCGTGGTGCAGTTTGACCACTCAGCGTGGCGGGGTATTCTCTTCGGCCCGATTAGCCAGGTACGTGCCTCGTATGGCAGACTACTCAAGTTGCTCGGCTGAGTGCCGATGCTGCGCGCCTCCCGCCGGGAGGACCGGAAGCGAGTCCCACAGTACTCGTCGTCCTTAATCTGCCTCTCGGGGCAGCAATGAGGGCGGACGTACGGGAATCTTCTGGGAAGTGTCAGCACGGTGCCCACCAGGCACTCGGTGGGTGTTTCTCCCCCGAATCGCGGTCACTGGGACCGTACCCCCTTGGACGAGGGAATTTCCGTATGGGAATTTTCTGTAGAGGGAGTGCGACACGCCCGACCGCGTGGGTCGGAGGAGAGGCCGCGGGATCCGTCCCGCAGCCGACCGGGAGCCAGAGCGTTTCCACATACAGACAGGACTACGGAGTAGCCATGGCGGGACAGAAGATCCGCATCCGGCTCAAGGCCTACGACCACGAGGTCATCGATTCCTCGGCGAAGAAGATCGTCGAGACGGTGACGCGCACTGGTGCGTCGGTCGCGGGCCCGGTGCCGCTGCCCACTGAGAAGAACGTGTACTGCGTCATCAAGTCGCCGCACAAGTACAAGGACTCGCGCGAGCACTTCGAGATGCGCACGCACAAGCGCCTGATCGACATCCTCGACCCGACTCCCAAGACCGTTGACTCGCTGATGCGCCTGGACCTTCCGGCCGGCGTTGACATCGAGATCAAGCTCTGAGAGGCGTCGAGAAGATGGCAAAGCAGATCAAGGGCGTCCTGGGCGAGAAGCTCGGCATGACCCAGGTCTGGGACGAGAACAACCGTGTCGTCCCGGTGACCGTGGTCAAGGCCGGACCCTGCGTCGTTACCCAGGTCCGTACGAACGACATCGACGGCTACGAGTCGGTCCAGATCGCCTTCGGCGAGATCGACCCGCGCAAGGTGAACAAGCCCCTCAAGGGCCACTTCGCCAAGGCCGACGTGACCCCCCGCCGCCACCTGGTGGAGCTCCGCACCTCCGACGCCAGCGAGTACACGCTCGGCCAGGAGATCACTGCTGAGGTGTTCGAGTCCGGCGTCAAGGTTGACGTCACGGGCAACAGCAAGGGCAAGGGCTTCGCCGGTGTCATGAAGCGGCACAACTTCCGGGGCCTCGGCGCCGGTCACGGTGTGCAGCGCAAGCACCGCTCCCCCGGTTCGATCGGTGGCTGCGCCACCCCTGGGCGTGTCTTCAAGGGCATGCGCATGGCCGGTCGCATGGGTAACGAGCGTGTCACCACCCAGAACCTGACCATCCACGCGGTTGACGCGGAGAAGGGTCTGCTCCTTATCAAGGGTGCGGTCCCCGGTCCGAACGGCGGCCTCGTCCTGGTCCGTACCGCGGCCAAGGGGGCTTGAGGTAATGAGCACCATTGACATCCTTTCGCCGGCAGGCGACAAGGCCGGTACCGTCGAGCTCCCCGCGGAGATCTTCGACGCGAAGACCAGCGTTCCGCTGATCCACCAGGTCGTTGTCGCTCAGCTGGCTGCTGCCCGTCAGGGCACGCACAAGACCAAGCGTCGTGGCGAAGTCCGTGGTGGTGGCCGCAAGCCGTACCGCCAGAAGGGCACCGGCCGCGCGCGCCAGGGTTCGACCCGTGCGCCGCAGTTCGTCGGCGGTGGCGTTGTCCACGGCCCGCAGCCGCGTGACTACTCCCAGCGGACCCCGAAGAAGATGAAGGCCGCCGCCCTCCGCGGTGCCCTCTCGGACCGTGCGCGTCACTCCCGCATCCACGTCATCACCGGCGTGGTCGAGGGTGCCGCCTCCACGAAGGCCGCCAAGACGCTGTTCGGCAAGATCTCGGAGCGCAAGAACCTGCTCCTGGTCGTCGACCGCGCCGACGAGGCCGCGTGGCTGTCCGCCCGCAACCTGCCCCAGGTTCACATCCTGGAGCCGGGCCAGCTGAACACGTACGACGTGATCGTCTCTGACGACGTGGTCTTCACTCAGGCCGCTTTCGAGTCCTTCGTGTCTGGCCCCAAGGCCGATGAGACCGAAGGGAGCGACGCCTGATGTCTGAGGCGACCGTTACCAGCAAGACCTTCACTGACCCGCGCGACCTGCTGATCAAGCCGGTTGTCTCGGAGAAGAGCTACGCGCTGCTGGACGAGAACAAGTACACGTTCATCGTCGCGCCCGGCTCCAACAAGACCCAGATCAAGCAGGCCGTGGAAGCGGTCTTCGGGGTCAAGGTCACCGGGGTCAACACGATCAACCGTCAGGGTAAGCGCAAGCGCACCAAGACCGGTTTCGGCAAGCGCGCTGACACCAAGCGCGCCATCGTGACCCTCGCTGAGGGCGACCGAATCGACATCTTCGGCGGCCAGGCCTCCTAACGGAGGTCTAGTCGTCCGGAATCGGACGAGGACTGAGAAATGGGTATCCGCAAGTACAAGCCGACGACCCCGGGCCGTCGTGGCTCCAGCGTCGCCGACTTTGTCGAGATCACGCGGTCCACGCCGGAGAAGTCGCTGGTTCGCCCCCTGCACAGCAAGGGCGGCCGTAACAACACCGGTCGGATCACCGTTCGCCACCAGGGTGGTGGACACAAGCGCGCCTACCGCGTGATCGACTTCCGTCGTCACGACAAGGACGGCGTGCCGGCCAAGGTCGCGCACATCGAGTACGACCCCAACCGCACCGCGCGCATCGCGCTCCTGCACTACGCGGACGGCGAGAAGCGCTACATCATCGCGCCGAAGGCTCTGAAGCAGGGCGACCGGATTGAGAACGGCCCCACGGCCGACATCAAGCCCGGTAACAACCTGGCCCTCCGCAACATCCCGGTCGGTACCACGATCCACGCGATCGAGCTCCGTCCCGGTGGCGGCGCCAAGTTCGCGCGCTCCGCTGGTGCCTCCGTGCAGCTGCTGGCGAAGGAGGGCACGATGGCCCACCTTCGTATGCCGTCCGGTGAGATCCGTCTCGTCGACGCGCGCTGCCGCGCCACGGTCGGCGAGGTCGGCAACGCCGAGCAGTCGAACATCAACTGGGGCAAGGCCGGCCGCATGCGCTGGAAGGGCGTTCGCCCGTCCGTCCGCGGTGTCGCGATGAACCCGGTTGACCACCCGCACGGTGGTGGTGAGGGCAAGACCAGCGGTGGTCGCCACCCGGTCTCCCCGTGGGGTCAGAAGGAGGGTCGTACTCGCTCGCCGAAGAAGGCTTCGAGCAAGTACATCGTCCGCCGCCGCAAGACGAACAAGAAGCGCTAGGAGCGGGTTTAGATGCCGCGCAGTCTCAAGAAGGGGCCCTTCGTCGACGACCACCTCGTAAAGAAGGTGGACGTCCAGAACGAAGCCGGCACCAAGAACGTCATCAAGACCTGGTCCCGTCGCTCGATGATCATCCCCAGCATGCTGGGTCACACCATCGCGGTGCACAACGGCAAGACCCACGTCCCGGTGTTCGTCACCGAGTCGATGGTCGGCCACAAGCTCGGCGAGTTCTCGCCGACTCGCACCTTCCGCGGCCACGTCAAGGACGACCGGAAGTCGAAGCGCCGCTAAAGGCGGGGTGGTTATGACTATGACTTACACCGAAGGGACAACCATGGAAGCCAGGGCCCAGGCGCGGTACATCCGCGTCACGCCCATGAAGGCCCGCCGAGTGGTGGACCTTATCCGTGGCATGGATGCCACGGAGGCTCAGGCGGTCCTGCGTTTCGCCCCGCAGGCCGCGAGCGTGCCGGTTGGCAAGGTGCTTGACAGCGCCATCGCCAACGCCGCACACAACTACAACCACCCGGACGCCTCCACGCTGGTCATCAGCGAGGCGTACGTGGACGAGGGCCCGACCCTGAAGCGGTTCCGTCCGCGTGCGCAGGGCCGTGCCTACCGGATCCGCAAGCGGACCAGCCACATCACCGTGGTCGTCAGCAGCAAGGAAGGTTCCCGGTAATGGGCCAGAAGGTAAACCCGCACGGGTTCCGGCTCGGCATCACCACCGACTTCAAGTCGCGTTGGTACGCCGACAAGCTGTACAAGGACTACGTCAAGGAAGACGTCGCCATCCGTCGGATGATGACGTCCGGCATGGAGCGCGCCGGCATCTCGAAGGTTGAGATCGAGCGCACCCGTGACCGCGTGCGTGTGGACATCCACACCGCTCGTCCGGGCATCGTCATCGGCCGCCGTGGCGCCGAGGCCGACCGCATCCGCGGTGACCTCGAGAAGCTCACGGGCAAGCAGGTCCAGCTGAACATCCTCGAGGTCAAGAACCCCGAGCTTGACGCTCAGCTGGTTGCCCAGGCCGTTGCCGAGCAGCTCTCCTCCCGCGTCTCCTTCCGTCGCGCCATGCGTAAGAGCATGCAGGGCACGATGAAGGCCGGCGCCAAGGGCATCAAGATCCAGTGTGGCGGTCGTCTCGGCGGCGCCGAGATGTCCCGCTCCGAGTTCTACCGCGAAGGCCGTGTGCCGCTGCACACCCTCCGCGCGAACGTGGACTACGGCTTCTTCGAGGCCAAGACCACCTTCGGCCGTATCGGTGTGAAGGTCTGGATCTACAAGGGCGACGTCAAGAACATCGCCGAGGTTCGCGCCGAGAACGCTGCGGCCCGTGCGGGTAACCGCCCGGCCCGTGGCGCGCAGGGCGCTGGCGACCGTCCCGCCGGCCGTGGTGGCCGTGGTGGCGAGCGCGGCGGCCGTGGTGGCCGCAAGCCGCAGCAGGCTGCTGGTGCCGAGGCCCCCAAGGCCGACGCTCCCGCTGCCGCTCCGGCCGAGAGCACCGGAACGGAGGCCTGACCGACATGCTGATCCCTCGTAGGGTCAAGCACCGCAAGCAGCACCACCCGAAGCGCAGCGGTATGGCCAAGGGCGGTACTGAGGTCACGTTCGGCGAGTACGGCATCCAGGCGCTGACCCCGGCTTACGTGACGAACCGCCAGATCGAGGCGGCTCGTATTGCGATGACCCGCCACATCAAGCGTGGCGGCAAGGTCTGGATCAACATCTACCCGGACCGCCCGCTGACGAAGAAGCCGGCCGAAACCCGCATGGGTTCCGGTAAGGGTTCTCCCGAGTGGTGGATCGCCAACGTGCACCCGGGTCGGGTCATGTTCGAGCTGTCCTACCCGAACGAGAAGATTGCTCGTGAGGCGCTCACCCGCGCTGCTCACAAGCTTCCGATGAAGTGCCGGATTGTTCGGCGCGAGGCAGGTGAGTCGTGATGGCGACGGGAACCAAGGCGTCCGAGCTGCGTGAGCTCGGCAACGAGGAGCTCGTTGGCAAGCTGCGCGAGGCCAAGGAGGAGCTGTTCAAGCTCCGCTTCCAGGCGGCCACGGGTCAGCTGGAGAACAACGGCCGGCTCAAGTCCGTCCGTAAGGACATCGCTCGCATCTACACCCTGATGCACGAGCGTGAGCTCGGTATCGAGACGGTGGAGAGCGCCTGATGAGCGAGAACAACGTGACTGAGAAGACCGAGCGCGGTTTCCGCAAGACCCGTGAGGGTCTGGTCGTCAGCGACAAGATGGACAAGACCGTCGTCGTCGCTGTCGAGGACCGCGTCAAGCACGCCCTGTACGGCAAGGTCATCCGCCGTACGAACAAGCTCAAGGCGCACGACGAGCAGAACGCTGCCGGCGTCGGCGACCGCGTCCTCATCATGGAGACGCGTCCGCTGTCGGCGAGCAAGCGCTGGCGCATCGTCGAGATCCTCGAGAAGGCCAAGTAAGGAAATTCGCGCAAGCGAATTCCAAACAGACACAGTCTGAGGGGTTTCCCTCAGGTTCGTTCCGCCAGGCTCGGTGGGGGCGACGCTCTCCGGAGTGAAGCCCCCGCCGGGAACCGGCAGACAAACAGGAGATACACGTGATCCAGCAGGAGTCGCGACTGCGTATCGCCGACAACACTGGTGCAAAGGAGATCCTTTGCATCCGTGTTCTCGGTGGTTCCGGTCGCCGCTACGCGGGCATCGGTGACGTCATCGTCGCCACCGTCAAGGACGCGATCCCCGGTGGCAACGTGAAGAAGGGTGACGTCGTCAAGGCGGTCATCGTTCGCACCGTCAAGGAGCGTCGCCGCCAGGACGGCTCGTACATCCGCTTCGACGAGAACGCCGCCGTCATTCTGAAGAACGACGGCGACCCTCGCGGCACCCGTATCTTCGGCCCGGTGGGCCGTGAGCTGCGCGAGAAGAAGTTCATGAAGATCATCTCGCTCGCGCCGGAGGTGCTGTAAGCATGAAGATCAAGAAGGGCGACCTGGTTCAGGTCATCACCGGTAAGGACAAGGGCAAGCAGGGCAAGGTCATCGTCGCCTTCCCCGCCGACAACCGCGTCCTCGTCGAGGGTGTCAACCGGGTCAAGAAGCACACCAAGGCTGCGCAGAACCAGGCCGGTGGCATTGTGATCACCGAGGCCCCGGTCCACGTCAGCAACGTTCAGCTGGTTGTGGAGAAGGACGGCAAGAAGGTCGTCACCCGCGTCGGCTACCGCTTCGACGACGAGGGCAACAAGATCCGCGTTGCCAAGCGGACGGGTGAGGACATCTGATGGCTACCACTCCGCGTCTCAAGACGAAGTACCGCGAGGACATCACGGGCAAGCTGCGTGAGGAGTTCTCCTACGAGAACGTCATGCAGATCCCCGGCCTCGTGAAGATCGTGGTCAACATGGGTGTGGGCGACGCCGCCCGCGACTCCAAGCTGATCGACGGCGCCATCAAGGACCTGACGACGATCACCGGTCAGAAGCCGGCCGTCACGAAGGCCCGCAAGTCCATCGCGCAGTTCAAGCTTCGC
Source organism: Streptomyces sp. NPDC001549 (assembly GCF_042894025.1). Lineage (NCBI taxonomy): Bacteria > Bacillati > Actinomycetota > Actinomycetes > Kitasatosporales > Streptomycetaceae > Streptomyces > Streptomyces sp. NPDC001549. Next base: position 98,314 of record NZ_JBIAVJ010000016.1, on the reverse strand, counting down.
GAGGGTCAGCCGATCGGCTGCCACGTCACCCTCCGTGGTGACCGCATGTGGGAGTTCCTGGACCGTACGCTGTCGCTCGCGCTGCCGCGTATCCGTGACTTCCGTGGTCTGTCGCCGAAGCAGTTCGACGGCCGTGGCAACTACACCTTCGGTCTCACGGAGCAGGTCATGTTCCACGAGATCGACCAGGACAAGATCGACCGTACCCGGGGTATGGACATCACCGTGGTCACCACGGCGACCAACGACGACGAGGGCCGTGCCCTCCTTCGTCACCTCGGCTTCCCCTTCAAGGAGGCGTAAGCGAGATGGCGAAGAAGGCTCTCATCGCGAAGGCTGCCCGTAAGCCCAAGTTCGGTGTGCGTGCGTACACCCGCTGCCAGCGCTGCGGTCGCCCCCACTCCGTGTACCGCAAGTTCGGCCTGTGCCGCGTGTGCCTTCGTGAGATGGCTCACCGTGGCGAGCTGCCGGGCGTGACCAAGAGCTCCTGGTAATTCCCTTCCGTCCGTAAGGACTTGGGAAGTACCAGAGACTCTCGGTAAGCATCTGGTCGGTGGGTGCCCAGCACCGCATGCCGTAGGCTTGTGGGGTTGGGCGTCCACCGCCCTATCGACTTACTACGCCGTAGGTCCCCGCACCGCACCCGTCCCGCCACTGAGTGGGGAGAGGGATGGCGCATACAGGAAACCCCGGCGAGAGAGGCCGAAGGCCACTTCATGACCATGACTGACCCGATCGCAGACATGCTGACCCGTCTGCGTAACGCTAACTCGGCGTACCACGACACCGTCGTGATGCCGCACAGCAAGATCAAGTCGCACATCGCAGAGATCCTCAAGCAGGAGGGTTTCATCACCGGCTGGAAGGTCGAGGACGCCGAGGTCGGCAAGAACCTCGTCCTCGAGCTGAAGTTCGGGCCGAACCGTGAGCGCTCCATCGCGGGCATCAAGCGGATCTCGAAGCCCGGTCTGCGCGTGTACGCGAAGTCCACCAACCTGCCGAAGGTGCTCGGCGGCCTGGGCGTGGCGATCATCTCCACGTCGCACGGTCTGCTCACCGGCCAGCAGGCAGGCAAGAAGGGCGTAGGTGGGGAAGTCCTCGCCTACGTCTGGTAGTCGGGAACGGAGGAAAAGCAATGTCGCGAATCGGCAAGCTCCCCATCCAGGTTCCCGCCGGTGTGGACGTCACCATCGATGGCAGCACGGTCGCGGTGAAGGGCCCCAAGGGTTCCCTTTCCCACACCGTCAAGGCTCCCATCGCCGTTGTTAAGGGCGAGGACGGCGTTCTGAACGTCACCCGTCCGAACGACGAGCGTCAGAACAAGGCCCTGCACGGCCTGTCCCGCACGCTGGTGGCGAACATGATCACCGGTGTGACCACGGGATACGTCAAGGCTCTCGAGATCAGCGGTGTCGGTTACCGTGTCCTGGCGAAGGGCTCCAACCTGGAGTTCCAGCTGGGTTACAGCCACCCGATCCTGGTGGAGGCGCCCGAGGGCATCTCCTTCAAGGTCGAGTCGCCGACCAAGTTCTCGGTCGAGGGCATCGACAAGCAGAAGGTCGGCGAGGTCGCCGCCAACATCCGCAAGCTGCGGAAGCCCGACCCGTACAAGGCCAAGGGTGTCAAGTACGCCGGCGAAGTCATCCGCCGCAAGGTCGGAAAGGCTGGTAAGTAGCCATGGCATACGGTGTGAAGATCGCCAAGGGCGACGCGTACAAGCGCGCTGCCAAGGCACGCCGCCACATCCGCATCCGCAAGAACGTCTCGGGTACGGCGGAGCGTCCGCGCCTCGTCGTGACGCGTTCCAACCGCAACATCGTTGCTCAGGTCATCGACGACCTCCAGGGTCACACCCTGGCGTCGGCGTCGACCCTGGACGCTTCGATCCGCGGTGTGGACGGCGACAAGAGTGCCCACGCCCAGGCTGTCGGCGCGCTCGTCGCCGAGCGCGCCAAGGCTGCGGGTGTCGAGACCGTCGTGTTCGACCGCGGTGGCAACCGATACGCCGGGCGCATTGCCGCTCTGGCTGACGCCGCCCGCGAAGCCGGGCTGAAGTTCTAAGCCCCGGTTCCGGGACTCACGGACGTAACAGAGAGAGGTAATCCAATGGCTGGACCCCAGCGCCGCGGAAGCGGTGCCGGTGGCGGCGAGCGGCGGGACCGGAAGGGTCGCGACGGTGGCCCTGCCGCCGAGAAGACCGCTTACGTTGAGCGCGTTGTCGCGATCAACCGCGTCGCCAAGGTTGTCAAGGGTGGTCGCCGCTTCAGCTTCACCGCGCTGGTCGTGGTGGGCGACGGTGACGGCACTGTAGGTGTCGGATACGGCAAGGCCAAGGAAGTTCCCGCGGCCATCGCCAAGGGTGTCGAGGAAGCCAAGAAGAGCTTCTTCAAGGTTCCGCGCATCCAGGGCACCATCCCTCACCCGATCACGGGCGAGCGTGCCGCGGGCGTCGTGCTCCTGAAGCCGGCTTCCCCCGGTACCGGTGTTATCGCCGGTGGCCCGGTGCGCGCCGTTCTGGAGTGCGCCGGCGTTCACGACATCCTGTCGAAGTCGCTCGGCTCGTCGAACGCGATCAACATCGTGCACGCGACCGTGGCAGCGCTCAAGGGCCTGCAGCGTCCCGAGGAGATCGCGGCTCGCCGTGGTCTGCCCCTCGAGGACGTCGCCCCCGCGGCTCTGCTTCGTGCACGTGCCGGGGCGGGTGCGTAATGGCTCGCCTCAAGATCACGCAGACGAAGTCGTACATCGGCAGCAAGCAGAACCACCGCGACACTCTGCGTTCGCTCGGGCTCAAGCGCCTGAACGACGTGGTCGTCAAGGAGGACCGCCCCGAGTTCCGCGGAATGGTGCACACCGTCCGCCACCTCGTGACGGTTGAGGAGGTTGACTAACATGGCTGAGAACAGCCCGCTGAAGGCCCACAACCTCCGTCCCGCCCCCGGCGCCAAGACCGCGAAGACCCGTGTCGGTCGTGGTGAGGCGTCGAAGGGTAAGACGGCCGGTCGTGGTACGAAGGGCCAGAAGGCCCGCTACCAGATCCCGCAGCGCTTCGAGGGCGGGCAGATGCCCCTCCACATGCGCCTGCCGAAGCTCAAGGGCTTCAAGAACCCGTTCCGCACCGAGTTCCAGGTTGTCAACCTGGACAAGCTCGGCGCTCTCTACCCCGAGGGTGGAGAAGTCACGGTGGCCGACCTGGTCGCCAAGGGCGCGGTTCGCAAGAACAGCCTCGTCAAGGTCCTGGGCCAGGGCGAGATCTCCGTGGCGCTGCAGGTTTCGGTTGACGCCGTCTCCGCCTCCGCCAAGGAGAAGATTGCCGCTGCCGGCGGCACCGTCACCGAGCTCGTCTAAGACGATTTCAGTGGCTGAATAGCTCGAAACCCGACCGGGGATGCCTCACATATGGGGCATCCCCGGTCGGTCGTTCCACGGAAGGCACACTCGCCGGTAAGGTGGCGTGCACCTTTGCTTTGTCGTATTCGTCGATCCCTCAGACCGTCACCTCTGACGCAGTAGCGCGGGGGTCGCAGGAGGCACCGTGCTCACCGCGTTCGCCCGGGCGTTCAAGACGCCCGACCTGCGCAAGAAGCTGCTCTTCACGCTCGGCATCATCGTGCTGTTCCGGCTGGGGTCCCACGTCCCGGTACCCGGCGTGAGCTACAAGAACGTTCAGATCTGTGTGGAGCAGGCAGGCAGCAGCAATGGGCTGTTCGGCCTGGTCAACATGTTCAGCGGCGGTGCGCTGCTGCAGATCACGATCTTCGCGCTCGGCATCATGCCCTACATCACGGCGAGCATCATTCTGCAGCTGCTGACCGTGGTCATCCCGAAGCTGGAGACCCTCAAAAAAGAGGGACAGTCCGGCACGGCGAAGATCACTCAGTACACGCGCTATCTGACGGTCGCGCTCGCGATCCTGCAGGGCACGGGCCTCGTCGCCACGGCCCGCACCGGTGCCCTGTTCCAGGGCTGCCAGGCCGCCAGCGAGATCGTTCCCGACCGCTCGATCTTCACCACGGTCGTCATGGTCATCACCATGACCGCCGGTACCTGCGTCGTCATGTGGCTCGGTGAGCTCATCACCGACCGCGGCATCGGCAACGGTATGTCGATCCTCATGTTCATCTCGATCGCCGCCGGCTTCATCGGCGCCCTCTGGCAGATCAAGCTCCAGGGCAAGATCGCGGACGGCTGGGTCGAGTTCGGCGTCGTCATCCTGGTCGGCCTCGCGATGGTGTGCCTGGTGGTCTTCGTCGAGCAGGCGCAGCGCCGGATCCCGGTCCAGTACGCGAAGCGCATGATCGGCCGCCGTGCGTACGGCGGTACCTCGACCTACATCCCGCTCAAGGTGAACCAGGCGGGCATCATCCCCGTCATCTTCGCCTCGTCGCTGCTGTACATCCCGGCGCTGGTCGTGCAGTTCAGCGGGTCCCAGGCAGGCTGGGCCACCTGGATCCAGAAGCACTTCGTCAAGGGCGACCACCCGTACTACATCGCGACCTACTTCCTCCTGATCGTTTTCTTCGCGTTCTTCTACGTGGCGATCTCGTTCAACCCCGAGGAAGTTGCAGACAACATGAAGAAGTATGGTGGGTTCATCCCGGGCATCCGCGCCGGTCGGCCCACCGCCGAGTACCTCAGCTACGTACTCAACCGGATCACCTGGCCGGGGTCGCTGTACCTGGGTCTCATCGCTCTTGTGCCGACGATGGCGTTGGCCGGCTTCGGAGCGAACCAGAACTTCCCGTTCGGCGGGACGAGCATCCTGATCATCGTGGGTGTGGGTCTGGAAACCGTGAAGCAGATCGAGAGCCAGCTCCAGCAGCGTAATTACGAAGGGTTCCTCCGCTGATGCGAATCGTCCTCGTTGGACCGCCCGGTGCGGGCAAGGGAACGCAGGCCGCGTTCCTTGCCAAGAACCTGTCGATTCCGCACATCTCCACGGGCGACCTGTTCCGGGCCAACATCAGCCAGGGCACCGAGCTGGGCAAGCAGGCGAAGGCGTACATGGACGCCGGCGACCTGGTTCCCGACGAGGTGACCATCGGCATGGCGAAGGACCGTATGGAGCAGCCGGACGCCGTGAACGGCTTCCTGCTCGACGGATTCCCGCGCAACGTCTCGCAGGCCGAGGCGCTCGACGTGATGCTCCAGGCCGAGGGCATGAAGCTCGACGCCGTCCTCGACCTGGAGGTCGAGGAGGACGAGGTCGTCAAGCGGATCGCCGGCCGGCGGATCTGCCGCAACGACTCCTCGCACGTCTTCCACGTGACGTACGCCGCGGCGAAGACCGAGGGTGTCTGTGACACCTGCGGCGGCGAGCTGTACCAGCGCGGCGACGACTCCGAGGCCACGGTCCGTAACCGGCTGGAGGTCTACCACACGCAGACCGAGCCGATCATCGACTACTACAAGGCCCAGGGCCTGCTGGTGACGATCCCGGCCCTCGGTGAGGTCGCGGACGTCACGAAGCGCGCGATGGACGCCCTCAAGAAGTAGTAACCCTTTGTGCGCAGGTACGGCCGCGGTGTCCCCAGGACATCGCGGCCGTACTGTTGAGAAGACCTGAACAACGCAGATCCGAAGGTGGAAGGCATTTCCCATGGTCCAGATCAAGACCCCCGAGCAGATCGCGAAGATGCGCGAGGCAGGGCTGGTCGTCGCGGCGATCCACGCTGCGACCCGTGAGGCGGCCGTACCGGGCGCCACGACGCGGGATCTGGACATGGTGGCCCGCAAGGTCATCGAGGACGCCGGGGCCAAGTCGAACTTCCTCGGCTACGGCGGCTTCCCCGCGACCATCTGCACCTCGGTGAACGAGGTCGTCGTCCACGGCATCCCGGACGACAAGACCGTCCTCAAGGACGGCGACATCATCTCGATCGACGCGGGCGCGATCGTGGACGGTTGGCACGGCGACGCCGCGTACACCGCCTTCGTGGGCACCGGGCACGCCCCTGAGCTCCTGGAACTGTCCCGGGTGACCGAGGAGTCCATGTGGGCCGGCATCGCCGCCATGAAGCTCGGCAACCGCCTCGTGGACATCTCCAAGGCGATCGAGACCTACATCAAGCGCCAGCCCCGCCCCTCCACCGGTGAGCACAGCCTCGGCAAGTTCGGGATCATCGAGGACTACGGCGGCCACGGCATCGGGTCCGAGATGCACATGGACCCCCACCTGCTGAACTACGTCTCGCGCAAGCGGGGCAAGGGGATCAAGCTGGTTCCGGGCCTCTGCCTGGCGATCGAGCCCATGGTCTCCCTGGGCACCGCCCAGACGGAGGTCCTTTCGGACGACTGGACGGTCATCACGACGGACGGCACCTGGTCCTCGCACTGGGAGCACTCCATCGCGCTGACGGAGGCCGGCCCCATCGTCCTGACCAGCCCGGACTGTGGTAAGGCGAAGCTGGCGGAGTACGGAGTCACCACGGCTCCGGACCCTCTCGGTTAATGATCTAGACTCTGGGGCAAACTTTCCGGATTCGTCTTTCTGGGTGCCCTGACGTAGACTGACTCGTCGGCTCTCGTGCACTTCCATGCCTGCATGGCGCACGGAGCTGATCAAGGTAGCCGATTCGAAAGGCGAAGCGTGGCCAAGAAGCAAGGTGCCATCGAAATCGAGGGCACCGTGATCGAGTCCCTCCCGAACGCGATGTTCAAGGTGGAACTCCAGAACGGTCACAAGGTCCTCGCGCACATCAGCGGCAAGATGCGCATGCACTACATCCGCATCCTCCCCGATGACCGGGTCGTTGTGGAGCTGTCTCCGTACGACCTGACGCGTGGCCGGATCGTCTACCGATACAAGTAGATCTTGCTCTCACTCCTGCCTGGGCATCCGTCCCGGTGCGGGTGGTGGCACTGACCCGGAGAACCTCACCAACATGAAGGTCAAGCCGAGCGTCAAGAAGATCTGCGACAAGTGCAAGGTGATCCGCCGTCACGGCCGGGTCATGGTCATCTGCGACAACCTGCGCCACAAGCAGCGCCAGGGCTGACGCACGCCGACCGACCTGCCTTCCGCAGTTCTTCGCGCGACGTAAGAAAACGTACATACGCAGAACCCGCCCAGCCCTGCACGGGCCGGCGGCACCTCCGGCGGGGGCCGGGGACCCGGGCGTACCATCACTCCACTTCGGAGTGGTCGGCGGTCGGGGTCGGTTCTGCTGAAGACCCCCGAACACACAGGAGCCATTGAATGGCACGCGTTTCCGGTGTTGACATCCCGCGCGAAAAGCGCGTGGAGATCGCACTCACCTACGTCTTCGGTATCGGGCGCACCCGGTCCAAGGAGATCCTCGCCTCCACCGGCGTGAACCCGAACACCCGCGTTCGTGACCTGGCCGAAGAGGACCTCGTCAAGATCCGCGAGTACGTGGACGCCAACCTCCGTACCGAGGGTGACCTCCGCCGCGAGATCCAGGGCGACATCCGCCGCAAGATCGAGATCCAGTGCTACCAGGGTATCCGCCACCGTCGCGGCCTCCCGGTGCACGGTCAGCGCACCAGCACCAACGCGCGTACCCGCAAGGGCCCGCGTCGCGCGATCGCCGGTAAGAAGAAGCCGGGCAAGAAGTAGTCCTGTTCAGCGGTCTTGCGCTGTAGGACCGACCACCTCCCGTAGGAGATTTAGATGCCCCCCAAGGGTCGTCAGGGCGCTGCCAAGAAGGTGCGCCGCAAGGAAAAGAAGAACGTCGCTCACGGGCACGCCCACATCAAGAGCACGTTCAACAACACCATCGTTTCGATCACCGACCCCTCGGGCAACGTGATCTCCTGGGCCTCCGCCGGCCACGTCGGCTTCAAGGGCTCGCGCAAGTCCACCCCCTTCGCCGCGCAGATGGCCGCCGAGTCGGCCGCCCGCCGCGCGCAGGAGCACGGCATGCGCAAGGTTGACGTCTTCGTCAAGGGTCCGGGCTCCGGCCGCGAGACCGCGATCCGCTCCCTCCAGGCCACCGGCCTCGAGGTCGGCTCGATCCAGGACGTCACCCCCACCCCGCACAACGGCTGCCGCCCGCCGAAGCGCCGCCGCGTCTGACGCAGCGGACGCACCTGTGCGTTCTTGAGTGTCCGGGCGGTACGACCCCTTCGGGGGACGTACCGCCCGTACCCTTGCAGTAGCCGTACCCCCGGTACGGCATCCCGTCGGGCGTCAAATAGTGGGCGTCCACGAATGAAGGAACACAGACATGCTTATCGCTCAGCGTCCTTCGCTGACCGAAGAGGTCGTCGACGAGTACCGCTCGCGGTTCGTGATCGAGCCGCTGGAGCCGGGCTTCGGCTACACCCTCGGCAACTCCCTGCGCCGTACCCTCCTGTCCTCCATCCCGGGTGCCGCTGTCACCAGCATCCGCGTGGACGGCGTCCTGCACGAGTTCACCACCGTGCCGGGCGTCAAGGAAGACGTCACCGACATCATCCTCAACATCAAGCAGCTGGTCGTCTCCTCGGAGCACGACGAGCCGGTCGTGATGTACCTGCGCAAGCAGGGTCCCGGCCTGGTCACCGCTGCTGACATCGCGCCCCCGGCCGGTGTCGAGGTGCACAACCCGGACCTGGTCCTCGCCACGCTCAACGGCAAGGGCAAGCTGGAGATGGAGCTGACCGTCGAGCGCGGTCGCGGCTACGTCTCCGCCGTCCAGAACAAGCAGCTGGGCCAGGAGATCGGCCGTATCCCGATCGACTCCATCTACAGCCCGGTCCTCAAGGTCACCTACAAGGTCGAGGCGACCCGAGTCGAGCAGCGCACCGACTTCGACAAGCTGATCGTCGACGTCGAGACCAAGCAGGCCATGCGCCCGCGCGACGCCATGGCGTCCGCCGGTAAGACCCTGGTCGAGCTGTTCGGTCTGGCGCGCGAGCTCAACATCGACGCCGAGGGCATCGACATGGGCCCCTCGCCGACGGACGCGGCCCTGGCCGCCGACCTGGCGCTGCCGATCGAGGAGCTCGAGCTCACGGTCCGCTCGTACAACTGCCTCAAGCGCGAGGGCATCCACTCCGTGGGTGAGCTCGTCGCCCGCTCCGAGGCCGACCTGCTCGACATCCGCAACTTCGGTGCGAAGTCGATCGACGAGGTCAAGGCGAAGCTGGCCGGCATGGGCCTGGCCCTCAAGGACAGCCCGCCCGGATTCGACCCGACCGCCGCCGCCGACGCCTTCGGCGCCGACGACGACGCGGACGCCGGTTTCGTCGAGACCGAGCAGTACTGATTCATCCCGCCGCCGGCGGCTGAGGCCTTTGGCCTGGGTCGTCGGCCGGGCTTGAACCGAAAACTTTCCCGCGGCATCCGCCTCGGGGGAACTGACACCGGTACCTGACACGGCCGGTGCAGATATGAAGGAGTAACACCATGCCGCGTCCCGCAAAGGGTGCCCGTCTGGGCGGTTCCGCCGCGCACGAGAAGCACCTCCTCGCGAACCTCGCGAAGGCGCTCTTCGAGCACGGCCGCATCACCACCACCGAGGCCAAGGCCCGCCGCCTGCGTCCCTACGCCGAGCGTCTGGTCACCAAGGCCAAGAAGGGCGACATCCACAACCGTCGCCTGGTGCTGCAGACGATCACGGACAAGAGCATCGTGCACACGCTGTTCACCGAGATCGCCCCGCGCTACGAGAACCGCCCCGGTGGTTACACGCGCATCACCAAGATCGGCAACCGTCGTGGCGACAACGCCCCGATGGCCGTGATCGAGCTGGTCGAGGCCCTTACGGTCGCCCAGCAGGCCACCGGTGAGGCCGAGGCCGCCACCAAGCGCGCGGTCAAGGAGGCGGAGGCTGTCGAGACCCCCGCCGAGGAGACCAAGGAGGCCTGATCCCCCGGGATCACGCTTGCTTGAACGGCTCTGAACGGGCCCGCCCCCTTCCGGGGCGGGCCCGTTCTGCTTTTGTCTGGCGGTATCGGCTTTCTGAGAGGATCGGTCACGTGAGTGACGAGGTGGAGCCCGGGCATGTCCGGGTGCGGCTGGACCTGAGCTACGACGGCAAGGACTTCTCCGGCTGGGCGAAGCAGCGCGTGCTGCGGACCGTCCAGGGCGAGCTGGAGTCGGCCCTGCAGACCGTGATGCGGCTGTCCGAGCCGGTCGAGCTGACCGTGGCCGGGCGGACCGACGCGGGCGTGCACGCCCGCGGGCAGGTCGCCCAGTTCGACCTCGCCGCGGAGGTGTGGGCCGAGCACCACGACAAGCTGCTGCGCCGCCTCGCGGGCCGGCTGCCGCACGACGTACGGGTGTGGAAGGCCGCCGAGGCCCCCGAGGGCTTCAACGCGCGTTTCTCGGCCATCTGGCGCCGCTACGCCTACCGCGTCGGCGACCACCAGGGCGGCGTCGACCCGCTGCGCCGCGGGCACGTGCTCTGGCACCAGTGGCCGCTCGACGTGGACGCCATGAACGAGGCCGCCGCCCCGCTGCTCGGCGAGCACGACTTCGCCGCGTACTGCAAGAAGCGCGAGGGCGCCACGACCATCCGCACCCTCCAGCAGCTCAGCTGGGAGCGCGCCGAGGACGGGATCATCACCGCGACCGTCCGCGCCGACGCCTTCTGCCACAACATGGTCCGCTCGCTGGTGGGAGCCCTGCTGCACGTCGGCGACGGGCACCGGCCCACCGACTGGCCCGGCAAGGTGCTGGCGGCCGCCGTACGGGACTCCTCGGTGCACGTGGTCAAGCCGCACGGCCTGACCCTGGAGGAGGTCGGCTACCCGGCGGACGAGCTGCTGGCCGCCCGGAGCAAGGAAGCGCGCAACATGCGGACCCTGCCGGGCGCCGGCTGCTGCTGAAGGCCCCCGCGCGCGTCCGGCTAATCCGTTTGGGCGGATCGGCGCCGGACCTGGACAATGCCCGGCATGGGACATCTCGAAGCCAGCCACCTGGAGTACTACCTTCCCGACGGGCGGGTACTGCTCCCTGACGTCTCCTTCCGCGTGGGGGAGGGGTCGGTCGTCGCGCTCGTCGGGGCGAACGGGGCCGGCAAGACCACCCTGCTGAAGATGATCTCCGGCGAGCTCCAGCCGCACGGCGGCGGGATCACCGTCTCCGGCGGCCTCGGCGTGATGTCGCAGTTCGTGGGCTCGGTGCGGGACGAGACGACCGTACGGGACCTGCTGGTCTCGGTGGCCCAGCCGCGCATCCGGGAGGCCGCCAAGGCGGTGGACCGCGCCGAGCAGCTGATCCTGACGGTGGACGACGAGGCCGCCCAGATGGCCTACGCGCAGGCGCTGAGCGACTGGGCGGACGTCCAGGGGTACGAGGCGGAGACGCTGTGGGACGTCTGCACCATGGCCGCGCTGGCGATTCCGTACGACTCCGCGCAGTTCCGCGAGGTGCGCACGCTGTCGGGCGGTGAGCAGAAGCGCCTCGTGCTGGAGGCGCTGCTGCGCGGGCCCGACGAGGTGCTGCTGCTCGACGAGCCGGACAACTATCTGGACGTCCCCGGCAAGCGCTGGCTGGAGGAGCAGCTGAAGGCCACCCGCAAGACCGTGCTCTTCGTCTCCCACGACCGGGAGCTGCTGACGCAGGCCGCCGAGAAGATCATCAGCCTGGAGGCGAGCCCGACGGGCTCCGACGTCTGGGTGCACGGCGCCGGCTTCGCCACGTACCACGACGCCCGTAAGGAGCGCTTCGCGCGCTTCGAGGAGCTCAAGCGGCGCTGGGACGAGGAGCACGCGCGGCTGAAGGCGCTGGTGCTGCGGCTGCGCAACCAGGCCGCGAGCAGCCCCGACATGGCCTCCCGGTACCGGGCGATGCAGACCCGCTTCCAGAAGTTCGAGGAGGCCGGCCCGCCGCCGGAGCCGCCGCGGGAGCAGGACATCCGGATGCGGCTCAAGGGCGGGCGTACGGGCGTGCGCGCCCTGACCGTGGAGAACCTGGAGCTGACCGGCCTGATGAAGCCGTTCTCCCTGGAGGTCTTCTACGGGGAGCGGGTCGCGGTCCTCGGCTCGAACGGCTCGGGCAAGTCGCACTTCCTGCGCCTGATGGCGGGCGAGGACGTCAAGCACACGGGTACGTGGAAGCTGGGCGCGCGGGTGGTTCCCGGCCACTTCGCGCAGACCCACGCCCACCCGGAGCTCTTCGGCCGGACCCTCGTCGACATCCTGTGGACGGAGGCGGCGAAGCCCCTGGGGCAGGCGATGGGCGCCCTGCGCCGGTACGAGCTGGAGCGCCAGGGCGACCAGCCGTTCGAGAAGCTCTCGGGCGGGCAGCAGGCGCGTTTCCAGATCCTGCTGCTGGAGCTGGCGGGCACCACGGCGCTGCTGCTGGACGAGCCGACGGACAACCTGGACCTGGAGTCGGCCGAGGCCCTGCAGGACGGACTGGAGGCGTACGACGGCACTGTGCTGTGCGTCACGCACGACCGGTGGTTCGCGCGCACATTTGACCGTTACCTGGTCTTCGGTTCGGACGGTGTTGTGCGGGAGACTCAGGAACCCGTCTGGGACGAACGTAGAGTCGAACGCAAGCGCTAGGGGGAGACCGTGGCCCCCTCGGTCGAGTGAGGGGCAGGCGTCGTGGGGCTGCGGCCTAGCATCTGGCTGATGAAGTGGGAGAACCAGGGCGTCAGGAACCGGGGTTCCGGGGACGGGGGCTCCGGGGACGGGGGAACGGGGGGCGGGGGAGCCGGGAACAGGCTGATCGGCTGGCTGCTGCAGCCGGCCGCCCGGTCCTGGCAGGTGGTCTCCCTCGCGGTGCTCCTCGGGATCGCCGTCTCCACGAGCCTGCGGGCGAACTGGGGCTCCGACAACGCGTTCGTCGTCAAGGCAGCGGAGACGCTGCTGGCGGGCGGGTCCCCGTACGAGGACAAGCGCTTCCTCTACCTGCCCAGCGCCGTGATCATGGCGGTTCCCGAGGCGCTGCTGCCGCGTGACGTGCTGCGGTGGCTGCTGCCGGTCGGGATGTCGGGGCTGCTGGGCATCGGCTGGCTGGCCGCGCTGCGGATATTCGCGGTGCCGCTGCGCTCGCGCTTCGCGGTCGGCGGCTTCGCGGTGTTCGCCCTCGCCTACAAGCCGTACATCAACCTCGTGCTGATCGGCAACTGGACCGCCATCTCGGCGGCCGCCCTGCCGGTGGCGCTGCTGCTCGCGCAGCGGCGCTCGTGGGGGTCGGCCGGGCTGGTGGTGGGGCTCGCGATCGCGTGCAAGCCGATGCTCGTGCCCCTCGGGCTGCTGTTCCTGGTCGCCCGGCGGTGGCGGGGACTGGCCGCGGCCGTGCTGGTGCCGCTGGGGTTCTCGCTGGCCGGTGCGCTGGTGATGCCGAGCCCGTCGCTGTTCTTCACGAAGACCCTGCCCTTCCTGCTCCAGGGACAGGACTCGTACGCGCTGCCGTGGGACGCCTCGCCGATAGCCGTGCTGCCGCGGCTGGGGGTGCCCGTGCCGCTGGCGGTGCTGGTGGCCTTCGCGGGGGCCGGGGCGGGCCTGTGGGCGGCCTGGGTGCGATGGCGGCGGGAGGACACCGACGGGGGCGAGCTGCGCCTGGTGGAGACGGCCTGCATGGTGATGCTCGCCGCATTTCTGGTGTCGCGGCCGTCCTTCGACCACTACCTGCTGGTGGTCCTGCCGCTGCTGATGGCCTCGGTGGTGCGGCCGGGCGCGGCGGCGCGTTCGCCCTGGTTCTGGGCGGCACTGGGGCCTCAGGCGGCGGGCATTCCGTGGCCGTCCGAGCTGGAGGCCAAGCGGCGCGCCTTCAAGGACTGCGCCACCCTGTGCGGGCTCACGATCGTGATGGCGCGTCGTGCACTGCGCTCCGGGCGGGTTACTCTGGAGCCCGTAACAACTGCGGGGTCCCCACCCAGGACCGAACCGGAGTGCGCCGCGACGTCAGCAGAATCGGCATCGCGGACCGCGTTTTGACCCGTACGGGTCTGCTTGGGTATCCTGCTGGTTTGTTATGCGTATTGGCTTTCTCATTCTCACGTGAAAGGGCCTTGCGCCGGTCCACCGGACCGATGACCAGCAGTTCACACGGGTTGCGTCCCCGTTGTGAATGAGGGCTGTCGTGATCGTCCGTGGTGACCCTGTCAGGACCTTCCCGTGGGGCTTGCGCCCTTGGGATACCACCACTGAAGAAGCGAAGGCATACGCGTGCGTACGTTCAGCCCCAAGCCCGGCGACATCTCGCGCCAGTGGCTCGTCATCGACGCCCAGGACGTTGTCCTCGGCCGTCTGGCGACCCAGGCCGCTGCCCTCCTGCGGGGTAAGCACAAGCCGACCTACGCCCCCCACATGGACATGGGCGACTTCGTCATCATCGTCAACGCCGACAAGGTTCACCTGTCCGGCAACAAGGCGTCGCAGAAGATGGCCTACCGCCACTCCGGCTACCCGGGTGGTCTCCGCGCGGTGCGCTACGACGACCTCCTGGCGAACAACCCGGAGAAGGCCGTCGAGAAGGCCATCAAGGGCATGCTCCCCAAGAACACCCTGGGCCGTCAGATGCTCTCGAAGCTGAAGGTCTACTCGGGCGACCAGCACCCGCACGCTGCGCAGCAGCCGGTGCCGTTCGAGATCACCCAGGTCGCGCAGTAGTTCCGGCCACCCCCTAAGACGTAGAAAATTCTGAGGAGCATCGTGGCCGAGACCACCGCCGAGACGACCCCCGTCGACGAGTTCGAGGGCAACGTCGAGGAGTACACCAGCGAGTCTGAGGTCGTCGTCGAGGGCGACTACACCTCCGAGTCCCTTGCCGGTCGCTTCGGCGACCCCCAGCCGGCCGCCGGCCTGGGCCGTCGCAAGAACGCCATCGCCCGCGTCCGGATCGTTCCGGGCACCGGCAAGTGGAAGATCAACGGTCGCACCCTTGAGGACTACTTCCCCAACAAGGTGCACCAGCAGGAAGTCAACGAGCCCTTCAAGCTCCTCGAGCTTGACGGTCGCTACGACGTCATCGCCCGCATCGCGGGTGGCGGCGTGTCCGGCCAGGCCGGCGCCCTGCGCCTCGGTGTGGCCCGTGCGCTGAACGAGGCGGACGTGGACAACAACCGCCCGGCGCTGAAGAAGGCCGGCTTCCTCTCCCGCGACGACCGTGCGGTCGAGCGCAAGAAGGCCGGTCTCAAGAAGGCCCGTAAGGCTCCGCAGTACAGCAAGCGTTAATCTGCGCCTGCTGTTCTGCAACGAAACCGCCCCGGCAGCACTCTCTGTGCTGCCGGGGCGGTTCGTTTACCGCCACAAGCGGCAAATACCTGTCACAAGCGGTCATATGCGAAGCGGAAACTCGGGAGGACAACAGTGGGACGACTCTTCGGGACGGACGGTGTACGCGGCGTTGCCAACGCGGATCTGACGGCGGAGCTCGCGCTCGGCCTCTCCGTGGCGGCTGCCCACGTACTGGCCGAGGCGGGCACCTTCGCGGGCCACCGGGCGACCGCCGTGGTCGGCCGGGATCCCCGTGCCTCCGGCGAATTCCTCGAGGCGGCGGTCGTGGCCGGCCTCGCGAGCGCGGGCGTGGACGTCCTGCGCGTCGGTGTGCTGCCCACCCCGGCGGTGGCGTATCTCACCGGTGCGCTGGGCGCCGACCTCGGCGTGATGCTCTCCGCCAGCCACAACGCCATGCCGGACAACGGCATCAAGTTCTTCGCGCGCGGCGGCCACAAGCTCGCCGACGAGCTGGAGGACCGCATCGAGTCGACCTACGAGCAGCACCGCACCGGTGCTCCGTGGGACCGGCCCACCGGCTCCGGCGTCGGCCGCGTCTCCGACTACACCGAGGGCTTCGACCGGTACGTCGCCCACCTCATCGGTGTCCTCCCGAACCGCCTCGACGGCCTGAAGGTCGTCCTCGACGAGGCCCACGGCGCGGCCGCGTACGTCTCGCCCGAGGCGTTCACCCGGGCCGGCGCGGAGATCGTCACGATCGGCGCCGAGCCCAACGGCCTCAACATCAACGACGGCTGCGGCTCCACCCACCTCGGCCTGCTCAAGGCGGCCGTGGTCGAGCACGGCGCCGACTTCGGCATCGCGCACGACGGCGACGCCGACCGCTGCCTGGCCGTGGACGGCTCCGGCGAGGAGATCGACGGCGACCAGATCCTCGCCGTGCTGGCCCTGGCCATGCGCGAGGCCGGCCAGCTCCGCGAGAACACCGTGGTCGGCACCGTGATGTCCAACCTGGGCTTCAAGCTGGCCATGGAGGCCGAGGGCATCCAGGTCGTGCAGACCGGGGTCGGCGACCGCTACGTGCTGGAGTCGATGAAGGAGCACGGCTACGCGCTCGGCGGCGAGCAGTCCGGCCACGTGATCATCCTCGACCACGCGACGACCGGCGACGGCACGCTGACCGGCCTGCTGCTGGCGGCGCGCGTCGCGGCCACCGGCAAGTCCCTCGCCGAGCTGGTGGGCGTCATGCAGCGGCTGCCGCAGGTGCTCGTCAACGTTCCCGACGTGGACAAGTCCCGCGTCACCACCTCCGCCGAGCTGGCCGCCGCGGTCACCGACGCCGAGCGTGAGCTGGGCACCACCGGGCGGGTGCTGCTGCGTCCCTCCGGCACGGAGCCGCTCGTACGGGTGATGGTCGAGGCCGCCGACATCGAGCAGGCCCGCTCGGTCGCCGGCCGCCTCGCGGACGTCGTGAAGTCCGCGCTGGGCTAGACGGCCTAACGGGCTCCGCCCGGCCTGTGTGGCGCACCCGGCTTCCGGACCATCCGGCTCTGCTGGGTGCGCCACAGCAGTTTCCAGCAGATGAGGGTGAGCGTGCCCGAGAGGATGATGCCGCCCAGGTTGAGCGCCAGCTGGACGCCCGAGCCCCACATCTGGCCGAGATCGCCGTAGCTGAGTGCCACGGCGGCGTTGGCGCCCGCGGGGACGGTGGTGACCGAGATCGCGACGCCGACCAGCGCACCGGCCTTCGCCGAGGTCAGCGACAGCATGCCGGCCACGCCGGCGAGCAGCGCCACGACGAAGGAGAACGGATCGGGCTGCCAGATGAAGCTGGTGTTCGGCCGCGGGTTGTCGAGCATTCCCTCGTGGAACAGGCCGAGCGCGTTCATCACCAGACTGAAGACCGTCGTCGCCACGATCGCTGCCGTGAAGCCGACCACCAGCGCGAAGAACGAACGCCCGGCGAGCCTCGGACGGCGCTGCACCAGGCCCGTGCAGATGCCGGCGAGCGGGCCGAACTCCGGGCCGACCGCCATGGCGCCCACGATCAGGATCGCGTTGTCCAGGACCACACCACAGGCCGCGATCATCGTCGCCACGATCATGAAGACGCTGTAGGTGATCGTGAGGGTGGATTCCTCGTGCGTCGACTCGGCGAGCTGCTCCCAGACCACCGCGTCGGCCGCCTCGCCCGGCGCCTCCTCCTCCGCGTCGTCGGCGCGCGTGGAGATCGACAGGTCGATGTTCTCGACGGCGATCGAACCGGTCCGGTCGATGCCGAGGGAGCGCATCTCCTGGAGCAGTTCGTCGGCGGCCTCGCGGGCGACGTCGCACAGGACGAGATCGCCCTCGGGGTCGCGGGCGGCGCCGGTCAGCACGACCAGATGGGTGGTGCCGACCGTCCGGTCGATCAGCGCCACCACCCGCTCGGTGAGGTGATGTGGAGTGATCATCCGCAGATGCAGCATTTTCGCACCCTAGCGACTGCGCGCTAGAGCTTGCGGAGGCTCAGCTTCTGCACCTTGTGGTCCGGTCCCTTGCGGACGACGAGGGTGGCCCGGCCGCGGGTGGGCGCCACGTTCTCCAGCAGGTTGGGCCGGTTGATCGTCCGCCACATCGTCTGCGCGTACTCCATGGCCTCCTCCTCGGAGACCTGGGTGTACTTGCGGAAGTAGGAGAAAGGATTCTGGAACGCGGTCGCGCGCAGCTTCCGGAAGCGGTTCAGGTACCAGCGCTCGATGTCCTCGGGGCGCGCGTCCACGTACACACTGAAGTCGAAGTAGTCGGCGAGGGCGACGCGGGTACGGCCGTCCGTGCCGGGGAGGGCCGGCTGGAGCACGTTGAGGCCCTCGACGATGAGGATGTCCGGGCGGCGGACGACGAGTTCCTCGCCGGGGACGATGTCGTAGATCAGGTGCGAGTAGACCGGGGCCCGCACCTCGTCCTTCCCGGCCTTGATGTCGGCGACGAAGCGGGTGAGCGCGCGGCGGTCGTAGGACTCCGGGAACCCCTTGCGGGAGGTCAGCCCACGCCGCTGGAGCTCCTTCATCGGGTACAGGAAGCCGTCGGTGGTGACCAGCTCCACGCGCGGGTGCTCGGGCCAGCGGGCCAGCAGGGCCTGCAGCAGGCGTGCCACGGTGGACTTGCCGACGGCGACCGAACCGGCGACCCCTATGACGAAGGGGGTGCCCTGCTGGGCGCCGTGCCCGTTGCCCGCGTCGCCGAGGAAGGTGTTGAGGGTGCCGCGCAGGTTGCTGGTGGCGCCGACGTAGAGGTTGAGGAGCCGGGACAGCGGCAGGTAGACGTCGCGGACCTCGTCGAGGTCGATGACGTCACCGAGGCCGCGCAGCCGCTCCACCTCGTCGGCGGTCAGCGGCAGCGGGGTCCGCTCCCGCAGCGCGCTCCACTCGGCGCGGGTGAGGTCGACGTAGGGCGAGGCCTCGGGGCCCCGGCGGTGTGCGGGGCGGGTGGGGTGCCCGTCCCGGCCGGTGCGCTCCGTTGCGTTGTCCGGCGTGTTGCTTCGTGGCGGCGAAGTGATCACACCGCCATTGTCGGGTCTCCGGGGCGGTTGTGGGTGGTGTGGTCGGTCACGTGCGGAGCGGGAGGGCCCGCGACCGGACGGGTCCTGGCCGGTACGGCCCGGGTTGTACGCCGGGTGGTTTCGATTGGAAATTCTTGGGGTCTCGTCCGGGTCACGATCGGCCGCGAACGCGGCCCGGGGCGACGAGGTGATCCACCGACCCGTACATTGTTGATCACCGCAGTCATGCCCATGCCCCGCTTCGAGGGGCGCGGTTCGGGCTGCCCTGTCGCTGTCGTACTCCATGGGGGAGATCTTTCGTGCGTACCGCCCTTGTCCGTCGTACCGTCCTGACCGCGTCCGCGGTGTCCCTGGCCCTGCTGGCCACCGCCTGCGGCTCCGACAAGGCCGACAAGGCCGACTCGAAGGCGGACGCCAAGCCCTCCGCCCCCGCGAGCTCGGCCGCGCCCGCCACCAAGGGCAAGACGGACGCCGATCTGGCCAAGCTCATCGTGGCCCAGGCCGACCTCGCGGACCACACCTTCAAGGAGGCCACGCCCGCCGAGGCCACCGCCGGCGCCGCCGCCACCAGCGACAAGCCCGAGTGCAAGGTCCTGGTCCAGGTGCAGGGCTTCACCCCGGCCGGCACCCCCGCCGGGACCGCCCGCACCAAGGCCGTCGCCACCCCGAAGGCCCCCGCCGAGGGCGCCTCGGAGGAGGACAAGCTGAAGGCCATCATGGGTGCCATCGGCTCCACGGCCACCGCCGTGACCCTCGCCTCGTACGACGGCAAGGGCGCCGAGGAGGCGTTCGCCTCCGTGAAGACCGCGGGCGAGAAGTGCACCGGTGGCTACAGCGCCACCGTGGGCGCCGACACCGGCAAGGTCACCAAGGTCTCCCCGGGTACCGCCGTCACGGCGGGCGACCAGGCCCTCGCCCTCACCATCGAGGGTGACGCCGACGGCGAGAAGATGACGACGCAGCTGGTCGTCGTGCGCAAGGGCGACATCGTGGCGACCTTCTCGGCCGTGAGCCTGACCGGTACCGCCGACTCCCCGAAGGCCCTCGTCGACGCCCAGGTGAAGAAGCTCGGCTGACGCCTGCCCGACGACACGTCAACCCGCTCCGGCGCATGCGCCGGGGCGGGTTTTTCGTCTTGTTCGGCTACGGGGCAGACGGCCAACTACGGCGTACGCTGCGGCGTATGTGCGGAATTGTGGGTTACGTGGGAGCGCAGTCGGCGCTCGATGTGGTCATCGCCGGACTCAAGCGGCTGGAGTACCGCGGCTACGACTCGGCCGGGGTCGCCGTGCTCGCGGACGGCAGCCTGGCGGCCGTCAAGAAGGCCGGGAAGCTCGTCAATCTGGAGAAGGAGCTGGTCGGGCACCCGCTGCCGACCGGCTCCACGGGGCTCGGGCACACCCGGTGGGCGACCCACGGCGGGCCCACCGACGCCAACGCCCACCCGCACCTCGACAACTCGGGGCGCGTGGCCGTCGTGCACAACGGCATCATCGAGAACTTCGCCGCTCTCCGGGCCGAGCTGGCCGAGCGCGGACACCGGCTGGAGTCCGAGACGGACACCGAGGTCGTGGCGCACCTGCTGGCGGAGCAGTTCTCGGCCACCGGCGATCTCGCGGAAGCCATGCGGCAGGTGTGCCGGCGCCTGGAAGGCGCGTTCACCCTGGTCGCCGTGCACGCCGACGAGCCGGACGTGGTGGTCGGCGCCCGCCGGAACTCGCCCCTGGTGGTGGGCGTTGGAGAGGGTGAGAACTTCCTCGCCTCGGACGTGGCCGCGTTCATCGCCCACACGCGGTCCGCGATCGAGCTGGGGCAGGACCAGGTCGTCGAGCTCCGCCGCGAGGGCGTCTCGGTGACCAACTTCGACGGTTCGGCCGCGACCGTGCGGGCGTACCACGTGGACTGGGACGCCTCGGCGGCCGAGAAGGGGGGGTACGACTACTTCATGCTCAAGGAGATCGCCGAGCAGCCGAAGGCTGTCGCCGACACCCTCCTGGGCCGGATCGACGCGAGCGGCTCGCTGACCCTGGACGAGGTGCGCATCCCCGTCTCGGTGCTCAGGGAGGTCGACAAGGTCGTGATCGTGGCGTGCGGTACGGCGTACCACGCGGGCATGATCGCGAAGCTGGCCATCGAGCACTGGACCCGCATCCCGTGCGAGACGGAGCTGGCGAGCGAGTTCCGCTACCGCGACCCGATCCTGGACCAGCGGACGCTGGTGGTCGCGATCTCGCAGTCCGGCGAGACCATGGACACCCTGATGGCGCTGCGGCACGCGCGCGAGCAGGGGGCCAAGGTGCTGGCCGTCTGCAATACGAACGGGTCGACGATCCCGCGCGAATCGGATGCGGTCCTCTACACGCACGCCGGTCCCGAGGTGGCCGTCGCCTCGACCAAGGCCTTCCTGACGCAGTTGGTGGCCTGCTACCTGGTCGCGCTCTACCTCGGACAGGTCCGGGGCACGAAGTGGGGCGACGAGATCGAGGCCGTGATCCGGGAGCTGTCGGACATCGCCGCGGCGGTGGACACCGTCCTGGAGACCATGGAGCCGGTACGGGAGCTCGCGCGCTCGCTCGCCGACAAGAACACCGTGCTGTTCCTGGGACGGCACGTCGGGTACCCGGTGGCGCTGGAGGGCGCGCTCAAGCTCAAGGAGCTGGCGTACATGCACGCCGAGGGCTTCGCGGCGGGCGAGCTCAAGCACGGGCCGATCGCGCTGATCGAGAAGGACCTGCCCGTGGTGGTGGTCGTCCCGTCACCGCGCGGCCGGTCGGTGCTCCACGACAAGATCGTGTCGAACATCCAGGAGATCCGGGCGCGCGGGGCGCGGACCATCGTGATCGCGGAGGAGGGTGACGAGGCGGTCGTCCCGTACGCCGACCACCTGATCCGGATCCCCGCGACGCCGACGCTGCTCCAGCCGCTGGTGGCGACGGTCCCGCTGCAGGTGTTCGCGTGCGAGCTGGCGACGGCGCGCGGCAACGAGGTGGACCAGCCGCGTAACCTCGCCAAGTCGGTGACCGTGGAGTAGCAGTCGGCCAGGCCAGTGGAGTTGTCGTTGTGATTATCGGCGTCGGGATCGACGTAGCGGAGATCGAGCGGTTCGGCGCGGCGCTGGAGCGCACCCCGAACCTGGCCGGGCGGCTGTTCGTCGACGCCGAGTTGACGCTGCCGAGCGGCGAGCGGCGCGGGATCGCCTCGCTCGCCGCGCGGTTCGCCGCCAAGGAGGCCCTCGCCAAGGCCCTCGGCGCGCCCGCCGGGCTGCTGTGGACCGACGCCGAGGTGTACGTCGAGGACAGCGGACAGCCCCGGCTGCGCGTGTCCGGGACGGTGGAGGCGCGGGCGCTGGCGCTGGGCGTGAAGTCCTGGCACATCTCGCTCAGCCACGACGCCGGTGTCGCCTCCGCCGTGGTGATCGCAGAAGGGTAGGGGGCAGTCCGTGCGCACTGCTTACAGCGTGGAGACCGTACGGGCCGCGGAGCGGGAGCTGATGGCCCGGCTCCCCGAGGGCGCCCTGATGCAGCGGGCGGCGGCCGGCCTGGCCGCCGCGTGCGCCGGGCTGCTGCGACGCACCCGCGGCGGCGTCTACGGGGCCCGGGTCGTCCTGCTCGTCGGCCCCGGGGACAACGGCGGCGACGCGCTGTACGCGGGCGCCCGGCTGGCCCGGCGCGGGGCCGCGGTGACGGCCGTGCCGATGGACCCCGAGCGGATGCACCCGGGCGGCCTGGCCGCGCTGCGGGCCGCCGGGGGACACCTCGCGCGAGCGGTCCCGCAGCGGGCGGACCTCGTCCTGGACGGGCTGCTCGGGATCGGCGGGCGGGGCGGACTGCGCCCGGCTGCCGCGGACCTGGTGGAGCGGATCCCGCCGGGGGTCCCCGTGGTCGCGGTGGACCTGCCGAGCGGGGTGGACGCGGACACCGGGGAGGTGGCGGGTCCGGCCGTGACGGCCGAGGTGACGGTGACCTTCGGGGCGTACAAGCCCGGCCTGCTGATCGACCCCGGGGCCTCGCGGGCGGGCACGGTGCACCTCGTCGGCATCGGGCTGGAACTGCCGTCGCCCGAGGTGGAGGCCCTGCAGCACGCGGACGTGGCGGGGCTGCTGCCGGAGCCGACGGCCACGAGCGACAAGTACCGGCGGGGCGTGGTCGGGATCGCCGCCGGGTCCGCGCAGTACCCGGGCGCGGCGGTGCTGGCCGTGGCGGGAGCGCTGCGGGGCGGCGCGGGCGCGGTGCGGTACGTGGGGCCGGCGGCGGAGGCGGTGCTCGCCCGCTACCCCGAGACGCTGATCGGGCCCGGCCGGGTGCAGGCGTGGGTGGTCGGCCCGGGGCTGGGCGAGGGGCGCGCCGGGGAGGTCGCGGAACTGCTGGCGGGGGACACGGCGGTGCTGGTCGACGCGGACGGGCTGCGCGGACTGGACGCGCGGGCGCTGCGGGCCAGGACGGCCCCGACCCTGCTGACCCCGCACGCGGGGGAGGCGGCGGCACTGCTGGGGGTGTCGCGGGAGTCGGTGGAGGCGGGCCGGCTGGACGCCGTACGGATGCTGGCGCAGCGGTACGGGGCGGCGGTGCTGCTGAAGGGCTCGACGACGCTGGTCGCCTCGGGCGGCGGAGCCGTTCGGGTGAATCCGACGGGCACCCCGTGGCTGGCCACCGCCGGCAGCGGGGACGTGCTGTCCGGGCTGGCGGGCTCCCTGCTGGCGGGCGGGCTGTCCGGGGCGGACGCGGGAGCGGTGGGCGCGTACCTCCACGGCCTGGCGGCCCGCCGGGTCGGGGGCCCGCTCCTGGCCCACCAGGTGGCCGAGGCCCTCCCGGACGCCTGGCGGGACACCCGCCACCCCTGACGCCGCCCTGCGCCGCCGTTGCGGGGCTCCGCCCCCGAGCCCCCGCGCCTCACAGACCGGGGCTCCGCCCCCGAGCCCCCGCGCCTCACAGACCGGGGCTCCGCCCCGGACCCCGCGCCTCACATGCCGGCGGGGCTGAAATGCCCAGCCCCCGCAGGACCCGGCGGGGATTCTGAGAGACTGGGGGCGATGAACGAGACAGCGACGCGCGTGTACGCCGAGATCGATCTTGACGCCGTACGGGAGAACGTGCGCGCACTGCGCGAGCGGGCGCCCAGGGCCGAGCTGATGGCCGTGGTCAAGGCGAATGCCTACGGGCACGGCGCCCTGGAGTGCGCCAAGGCCGCCCAGGAGGCCGGTGCCACGTGGCTCGGCACGGCCACGCCCGACGAGGCCCTCGCGCTCCGCGCCGCCGGGATCCAGGGGCGCCTCATGTGCTGGCTCTGGACGCCGGGCGGGCCCTGGCGGGAGGCCGTCGAGGCCGATGTCGACGTCTCCGTCAGCGGCATGTGGGCCCTCGACGAGGTGCGCGAGGCCGCCCGCGCGGCGGGCCGCACCGCCCGCATCCAGCTCAAGGCCGACACCGGCCTCGGCCGCAACGGCTGCCAGCCCGCCGACTGGGAGGCCCTGGTCGGAGCGGCCGTCGCCGCCCAGGCCGAGGGGACCGTCCAGGTCACCGGCGTCTGGTCGCACTTCGCCTGCGCCGACGAGCCCGGGCACCCCTCGATCCAGCTCCAGCTGGCCGCCTTCCGCGACATGCTCGCGTACGCCGAGAAGGAGGGCGTCGAGCCCGAGGTCCGGCACATCGCCAATTCGCCGGCCACCCTGACCCTGCCCGAGTCCCACTTCGACCTGGTGCGCTGCGGGCTGGCCGTCTACGGGGTCTCGCCCGCCCCCGAGCTCGGCACCCCGGCCCAGCTGGGCCTGCGGCCCGCGATGACCCTCAAGGCCTCCCTCGCGCTGGTTAAGACGGTCCCCGCCGGGCACGGGGTGAGCTACGGCCACCACTACGTCACCGACGCCGAGACGACCCTCGCGCTGGTCCCGGCCGGTTACGCCGACGGCATCCCCCGGCAGGCCTCGGACCTCGGCCCGGTGCTCGTCGCCGGCAGGGTCCGCCGGGTCGCCGGGCGCGTCGCGATGGACCAGTTCGTGGTCGACTTGGAAGGAGACCACGCCCGCGCGGGTGACGAGGCCGTCATCTTCGGGGACGCGGAGCGCGGTGAACCGACCGCCGAGGACTGGGCACAAGCGGCGCACACGATCGCGTATGAGATCGTCACCCGTATCGGTGCACGTGTGCCCCGGGTGTACCTGGGCGGCTGAGCGGAGTGAGGGCGGCGGCGTGAGCGAGAACTGGCGCAAGGCCGGCTGGGCCGGCGCCGCCATCGGCGTGATAGCCGCGGGTGCGGCGGCCGGTGTCGCGGTCGAACGGATCACTGTCGGGCGCGGCATGCGGATGAAGGCACGCCTCGCACTCGACGCGGCCGGGGACTACGGGTCCCTGCGCGGCGCCGAGGGGATCTGCCGGGCCGAGGACGCCACCGAGCTCTACTACGAGGTCGACGAGCTCCCCGACGACGGCAAGCGGCGACGGCTGCGGCGCAAGGCCGAGCCCCAGGCCACCGTGGTCTTCTGCCACGGCTACTGCCTCGGCCAGGACTCCTGGCACTTCCAGCGCGCCGCCCTGCGCGGTGTGGTCCGCGCGGTCTACTGGGACCAGCGCAGCCACGGCCGCAGCGCCCGCGGCCTCGCCCAGGCGGACGGCGAGCCGGTGAGCATCGACCAGCTCGGCCGGGACCTGAAGGCCGTCATCGACGCGACCGCCCCCGAGGGCCCGCTGATCCTGGTGGGTCACTCGATGGGCGGAATGACCATCATGGGATTTGCCGAGCAGTACCCCGAGACCGTCCGCGACCGCGTCGTCGGCGTGGCCCTGGTCGGTACCTCCAGCGGCCGCCTCGACGAGGTGACGTACGGGCTTCCGGCCGCCGGCATGGGAGCCGTGCGCCGTCTCCTGCCGGGCGTGCTCAAGGCGCTCGGCTCGCAGGTGGAGCTGGTGGAGAAGGGCCGCCGGGCCACCGCGGACCTCTTCGCCGGAATGATCAAGATGTACTCGTTCGGCTCCCGGGACGTGGATCCGGGTGTCGCGCGGTTCGCGGAGCGGCTGATCGAGGCCACGCCCATCGACGTGGTCGCCGAGTTCTACCCGGCCTTCCAGACGCACGACAAGACCTCCGCGCTCCAGCTGTTCGCGGACCTGCCGGTCACGGTCATAGCCGGGGACAAGGACATGATCACCCCGCCCGCGCACAGCGTCGCCATCAAGGAGGCGCTCCCCGGCGCCGACCTCGTGGTCCTGGAGTCCACCGGGCACCTCATGATGCTGGAACGCCCGGAGACCGTGACGCGGCTGCTCACCGAGCTGCTGGCGCGCACCGGGGCGCCGGCCGTCCCCGCAGCGACTAACGTTGGCGGGCATGGAAGAAGTACCGCTGGAAGCACAGCGCAGCCAGGCGCCGGCACCTGAGGCCGCGGCCGTCGCGGAGACCCGGATCACCATCGACTCCCCGGACGCGATGCAGGAATTGGGCCGCAGGATCGCCGCCCTGCTGCGCCCCGGCGACCTCGTCCTGCTGACCGGCGAGCTGGGCGCGGGCAAGACCACGCTCACCCGGGGCCTCGGCGAGGGCCTGGGCGTGCGCGGGGCCGTGACCTCGCCGACCTTCGTGATCGCCCGGGTGCACCCCTCGCTGACCGGCGGACCGGCGCTGGTGCACGTGGACGCGTACCGCCTGGGCGGCGGGCTGGACGAGATGGAGGACCTGGACCTCGACGTCTCGCTGCCCGAGTCCGTGGTCGTCGTGGAGTGGGGCGACGGCAAGGTGGAGGAGCTCTCCGACGACCGGCTGCACGTGGTGATCGCGCGGGCGGTCGGCCACGAGGAGGTCCTGGACGACGTACGGGAGGTCCTCGTGCGCGGGGTCGGGGCGCGCTGGAATGCCGGGGCCGGGCTGGACGCCCTGGCCGGCGCGCTCTCGGAGTAAACGTACCGACAACTCGTCGGCAAGATATTGCGCTGTCGGCGGCCCTCGTGGTGACATGGTACCGAGAGTTTCTTAGGTATGCCTAAGTACGGTGTCCCGGGTCCAGGAGGCAGCCATGTCGGCACCAGCAGGAGCACATCGCGAACCCCGCCCGTCCACCGTCTCCATGTGGACGCTCCTCGCCGCCGGCGTGGCCGCCACCGCCGTCTCGACACCGCCCGCGCGCGAGCCAGCCACCCGCCCGGGCGCGCCGGTCGACAGCGCACACGAAGAGGCCGCTCCGGAATCCGAAGCGGCCTAGGTTCTGTCGTCGAAGCGGCGTCGGCCCGACGGCACTTCGACGACAGGGCCCAGGGGCGGTGCGAGCGGTGCCCCGTCACCCGGTCGGGTGAAGCGCGGGCGATCCGTCAGGGAACGACGACGACCTTCGACGCGATCGTCGCGAAGGCCCACATCGCGTCGCCGTCGGCGCGGCTCATCCGGATGCCGCCGGTCTTCTTGTTCGGGTCGGGCTCCGGCAGCGCGCCGTCCGTGCGGGCGCTGAATCCGACCGCCACACCCTCCGTGCTGGCGAACCGCACGACGTGCTCGATCGGCACGCCGTCCGAGCCGGTGACCGAACCCGAGCGCGACCCGACCGTGTAGGCGCCCGGCTTCGGGTGCACCGTGCTCGGCATCACCGTGAACGACTTCGGCGGCTGCGCGGGGTCGCCGACCAGCCACACCCGCTTCTGGCCCACCGAGTACACGACGCGCACCCCGGTGCCGGAACCCTCGGGCACTGCCGCCGGCTTCGCCGGGTCCTGCTTGGCGGCCGGGCTCGCGGCGGGGGCCGGTTCGGCCGCGACGGCCTTCGGGGGGCGCGCGGGCGCCGTGGCGGAAGCCTGGTAGCCGAGGAAGCCGACGACGGCCACTGCCGCGGCGGTGAGCCCGGCCACGATTCCCGAGCTGCTGCGTGCCACCTTGCTCCACCTCTCCGCGCCGACCGATACCACGTCCGGTACCCCGTCGAAAGGTAGCAGCCGCCCTGCTCCGCGACCGGCCGCAAGGGGTGCGGCCGCCGGAGTCGTAGGCTGTTCGCGTGCTCTTGCTCGCCGTAGATACCGCCACGCCCGCCGTCACCGTCGCCCTGCACGACGGTGAGTCCGTCGTCGCCGAGTCGAACCAGGTCGACGCCCGCCGCCACGGGGAGCTCCTGCTGCCCTCCGTGGACAAGGTCCTCGCCGAGGCCGGGGTCACGCTCGAAGCCGTCACCGGCGTCGTCGTCGGTGTCGGCCCCGGCCCCTACACCGGGCTGCGCGTCGGCCTCGTCACCGCCTCCACCTTCGCCGCCGTGCTGGGTGTGCCCGTGTACGGCCTGTGCACGCTCGACGGCCTCGCGTACGCCGCCGGGATCGCCGGCATCGAGGGCCCCTTCACCGTCGCCACCGACGCGCGGCGCAAGGAGGTCTACTGGGCCCGGTACGAGGACCCGCGCACGCGCGTCGGCGAGCCCGCCGTGGACCGCCCGGCCGACATCGCCGAGCAGGTCGCGGGCCTGCCCGCGGTCGGCCAGGGCGCTCTCCTGTACCCCGAGGTGTTCCAGGACGCCCGAGGCCCCGAGCACCAGTCGGCCGCCGCGCTGGCCTCGCTGGCCGCGGAACGACTGGCCGCGGGCCTTGAGTTCCTGCCTCCGACCCCGCTCTACCTGCGCCGGCCCGACGCCCAGGTGCCCAAGAACTACAAGGTGGTCACGCCGCAGTGACCCCCCACACGCTGCGCGAGATGCGCTGGTGGGACATCGGGCCCGTACTGGAACTGGAGCACGAGCTGTTCCCCGAGGACGCCTGGTCCGCCGGGATGTTCTGGTCCGAACTCGCCCACGCCCGCGGCCCGCAGGCCACGCGCCGCTACGTCGTCGCCGAGGACGCGGCGGGCCGGCTGGTCGGCTACGCCGGACTGGCCGCCGCCGGCGACCTGGCCGACGTACAGACCATCGCGGCCGCGCGCGACCAGTGGGGGACCGGGCTCGGCGCGCGGCTCCTGACCGACCTGCTGCGCGCCGCCACCGCGTTCGAGTGCGCCGAGGTGCTGCTGGAGGTACGGGTGGACAACACCCGCGCCCAGAAGCTCTACGAGCGCTTCGGCTTCGAGCCCATCGGCTTCCGGCGCGGCTACTACCAGCCCGGCAACGTCGACGCGCTCGTGATGCGACTGACCGACCCCGCACAAGCACGAACTGAGAGCAGTGAGAGCAATGGCTGACGAACCGCTCGTCCTCGGCATCGAGACCTCCTGCGACGAGACCGGCGTCGGCGTCGTCCGCGGCACCACCCTGCTCGCGGACGCGATCGCGTCGAGCGTCGACGAGCACGCCCGCTTCGGCGGCGTCGTGCCCGAGGTGGCCTCGCGGGCCCACCTGGAGGCGATGGTGCCCACCATCGAGCGCGCCCTGAAGGAGGCCGGGGTCAGCGCCCGCGACCTCGACGGCATCGCCGTCACCGCGGGACCCGGCCTCGCCGGCGCGCTGCTCGTGGGCGTCTCGGCGGCCAAGGCGTACGCGTACGCGCTCGGCAAGCCGCTGTACGGCGTGAACCACCTGGCCTCCCACATCTGCGTGGACCAGCTGGAGCACGGGCCGCTGCCGGAGCCGACGATGGCGCTGCTGGTGTCCGGCGGGCACTCCTCGCTGCTGCTGGCCCCGGACATCACCTCGGACGTACGGCCGCTCGGCGCGACCATCGACGACGCGGCGGGCGAGGCCTTCGACAAGATCGCGCGCGTGCTCCAGCTGGGCTTCCCCGGGGGCCCGGTCATCGACCGGCTCGCACGCGAGGGCGACCCGAAGGCGATCAACTTCCCGCGCGGGCTGACGGGACCGCGCGACGCCGCGTACGACTTCTCCTTCTCCGGGCTCAAGACGGCCGTCGCCCGCTGGATCGAGGCGAAGCGGAACGCGGGCGAGGACGTACCGGTGCGCGATGTGGCGGCGTCCTTCCAGGAGGCCGTGGTGGACGTGCTGACGCGCAAGGCGATCCGGGCGTGCAAGGACGAGGGCGTCGACCACCTGATGATCGGCGGCGGCGTCGCGGCCAATTCCCGGCTGCGCTCGCTGGCGCAGGAGCGGTGCGACGCCGCGGGGATCGTGCTGCGCGTGCCGCGGCCGAAGCTCTGCACGGACAACGGCGCGATGGTCGCGGCGCTGGGCGCGGAGATGGTCAAGCGGAACCGGCCCGCATCGGACTGGGACCTGTCGGCGGACTCCTCGCTGCCGGTGACGGACCCGCACGTGCCGGGTACCGCGCACACGCACACGCACACGGACACGCATGGGCACTCGCACTCGCACGACCACGTGCACGAACTGAGCAAGGACAACCTGTACTCGTGAGCACCGTCGCGCTGATGTGGGAGGCCCGGGCCGCCGACGGCCGGGGCAACGAGCTGCTGGAGTGGGCCCGCGCCCAGGTCCTCGCCCGGGAGCCGGTGCGCCGCGAGGTGTTCCGCGCCCCGCAGGACCGGGTCCTCGTGATCACCTGGTGGGAGGCTGCCGAAGGCGTGGCGGCCGACCTCCCCGAGCTGCCCGAACCCGCGGCCGACCTGATCACGCGGGCGGTGCACCGCTGGCGGTTCGAGTCGGTGGGGGTCGACGGGGGCTGACCGGGCCGGGCGGGCTCCCCGCCGGAGCCGGAGCCGCCGCAGTTCGACCCGCGCCGCCGGTACCTCACCGCCCGGCGGCCCGCTGCCGGACCCGCGCAGCCCGACCCGCGCAGCCCGACCCGTGCCGCCGGCACCGGCACGTCACCGGCCGGGCGTCGCCGCAGGCGGTACGGCAGGGGCGCCGATGAGCATCGAGGGAGCTCCCGCCACCCGGGTCAGGAAGACGGTCGCGGAGTTCGGACCCTGCGGCTTGACCTTCCTGCGCAGCTCCTCGGGCTCGATCGCCGAGCCGCGCTTCTTCACGGTCAGGATCCCCACCCCGCGCTCGCGCAGCAGCGCCTTCAGCTTCTTCAGGCCGAAGGGCAGCACGTCGGTGATCTCGTACGCCGTCGCGTACGGCGTCGCGCGCAGCTCGTCGGCGGTGATGTAGGCGATGGTCGGGTCGATCAGCCGGCCGTCCAGCTGCCCGGCGACCTCGGCGACGAGGTGGGCGCGGATGACGGCCCCGTCGGGCTCGTAGAGCCAGCGGCCGACGGGCCCGGCCGCCGGATCGGGCAGCGGATCGGCCGTGTGCAGCCGGCGCGGTCCGGGGAGCAGGGTGGCGCGCACGGTTCCCGGCGCGGTCCCGAACCAGAGCACGGCCTCCTTGACGTCCCCCTGGTCGGAGATCCACTCGGCCTCGGCCTCCGCGGGCACGGCCTCGTGCGGGATCCCGGGGGCGATCTTGATGGCGGCGTACTTCGCCGCACGGGCCGTCTCCACCGCCCACGACAGCGGCGGCGAGTACGACTCCGGGTCGAAGATCCGGCCGCGCCCCCCGCGCCGGGCCGGGTCGATGAAGACGGCGTCGTAGCCGGCGGTGTCCACCTCCGTCACATCCGCCTCCCGGACCTCGATCAGGTCCGCCAGCCCCAGCGCCTCGGCGTTGGCCCGCGCGACGGCGACCGTGAGCGGGTCGTGGTCCACCGCGAGCACCCGGATGCCGAGCCTGGCCAGGGCCAGGGCGTCGCCGCCGATGCCGCAGCACAGGTCCGCCAGGCTGCGTACGCCGAGGGCGGCGAGGCGCTCGGCCCGGTACGAGGCCACGGACGCGCGGGTGGCCATCTCACCGCCGCCGGGCGTGAAGTACATCCGGAAGGCGTCCTCGGCGCCGAACTTCGCCACCGCGCGCTGCCGCAGCCGGGCCTGCCCGAGCGCGGCGGAGACCAGGGCGGCGGGGTGCTCGCGGCGCAGCCGGGTGGCGACGGCCAGCTCCTGGGCGGGGTCGTAGTCGCGGAGCGAGTCCAGGAGGGCGCGGCCCTCGGGGGTGAGGAGGGCGGCGAAGTCTTCGGGGGTCACGGGTCCATTGTCGGCGACGGGCCGGACGCGGGGCGGCGCGGGCGGGCGTCCCCGGACCGGGCGGTGTGGGCCAGTCGAAGGAAGGTGGGACCGCGTTCGCGGTGTCTTCCGGGGGGTCCGTGTGTCGGGTGCCAGGATGCGCTGCTATGCAGCTAGTACGACAAAAGGGAAATAAGTCGCAACAAGGTCACCGGTACGCGGCAGGTCCGCGCGGCCGGTTCGGGGTGGCCGTCGCAGCCCTGCTCGTCGCCGCCCTCGGGACGGCGTGCGGCTCCGGGGACTCCGGTCCGGACAAGACCGCGAAGGCGAAGGCCGCGGAGGCGGGCGCCGCGGGCGCGCTCAGCGCCGCCGAGAAGGCCAAGGCGGCCCAGCAGGCACGCGTCGTCGCGGCGAAGAAGTGGGGCCTGCGCAAGACCCCGCTCGCCGCCCCGCCGGCGCCGAAGGAGAAGCCCGAGATCACCACGCGCGAGGGCTTCGAGGTCGAGGACCAGGAGGAGTACCCGAACGTCTTCACCACGGTCCCGACCGAGGACAAGGTCGTCTTCCTGACGATCGACGACGGCTCGGAGAAGGACCCCGAGTTCCTGAAGATGATGCAGGAGCTCAAGATCCCGTACACGGCCTTCCTCAGCGACTACGTCGTACGGGACAACTACCCGTACTTCAAGCAGATGCAGGCCGCGGGCGTCACCCTGAACAACCACACGCTCAACCACCGCTACATGCCGGGCCTGTCGTACGAGCAGCAGCGCGAGGAGATCTGCGGCCAGCAGGACACGATCCAGAAGCAGTTCGGCAAGCGGCCGACCCTCTTCCGCCCGCCGTACGGCAACTACAACCAGGACACGCTGCGCGCGGCGAAGTCCTGCGGCATCAAGGCGGTCCCGCTGTGGAACGCGGAGGCGTTCACCAACCGGATGGACTACCGGGAATGGGACCGCGACCTGCACCCCGGTGACATCATCCTCACTCACTTCCGGGGCAAGGAGGACTGGAAGGGCGCGATGCCTGACATGATCCGTCATGTCATGAAGACCGTCACGGACAAGGGGTACGCCGTGGCTCGCCTGGAGGACTATCTGTGAAGCACGCGCGCCGGTTGGTAGCCGGAACGCTGGCGGCCGGCGCGCTCGCGCTGTCCCTGACGGGGTGCGGGGACAGCGCGGCCCCCACCGAACGACTGGCCGGCAAGACGGCGCAGCCGACACCGGAGGCCGGCAGCGCCACGCCGCCGACGGCGTCCCCGGCACCGGTGCCGGGGGGCGCCTCCGACGAGGCGTACAAGAAGTGGGGCCTGACGGCCCCCCTCCAGTACGCGCCCAAGCCCGCCCAGAAGCCGCAGATCCCGAAGCCGGGCGCGGGCAAGGTCCCGGTGATAGACCGAATACCCGTCCCGGCGGACGACAAGGTCGTCTTCCTGACCTTCGACGACGGCGCGGAGAAGGACCCCGAATTCCTGAAGATGGCGGCCGACCTCAAGCTGCCGATCAGCATGTTCCTCACGGACAGCGTGGCTTCGTCGGACTACGGGCACTTCGAGGAGATCCGCGACAACGGCTCGGCGAGCACGATAAACAACCACACGCTGACGCACCCGAATCTGCGGACCCTCTCCTTCGAGGCGCAGAAGAAGGAGATATGCGGCCAGCAGGAACGCCTGGAGAAGCGCTTCGGCAAGCGCCCGCCGCTCTTCCGCCCGCCCTTCGGCAACTACAACGACGACACCCTCCGGGCGGCCTCGGAGTGCGGAGTCTCGTCCCTGGTGCTGTGGCGGGTCTCGATGCAGATCAACAACTTCCAGTACGCCGAGGGCTCCGCCCTCAAGCCGGGCGACATCGTCCTCGCCCACTTCCGCGGCCCGGGTGAGCTCAAGGGCACGACGGAAACCCAGATGACGACGCGCATGCTCCAGCGCATCCAGGAACAGGGCTACCGCATAGGCCGCCTGGAGGACTACCTGTAGGGCGGGCGGCGGCCGGGACCTGTGGCGGGAGCCGCTCTGGCGGCATCAGGGACGCGTATGGGGGTTTCCCGTCAGTCTCATCGTCTCTCCGGTTCGGGCCGGCCCCTCAAGGGCGCTCCGCTCCCTTCGGTCGCGTCGCGTCGCTTCGCGATGTCGCTGCGCTCCACCCTTGACCGACCGTCCCGCCCCGGACATACGAAGACTGCCGGGAAACCCCCAAAGGAACGGGCCGGTCCATGCTTTCAGGAACGGGGCGGCCAGAGACGCGCTGCCCGGTCGGGCGTGGAGGCACGTTCCCGGGACGGGGCCCATCCGGACTGGTAGCCGGGTCGGGCGGAGCGCGTCCGATCGCTACGCGCTCCTCACGTCTCAGCGTCTGCAGCCCGTCCTGGGCCACCGGCAGGACCTAGGCGGAGGCGACGACCTTGCCGGCCGTGACCTGCGGAGGGTTGGGCAGGAACTGGGCCAGGTTGTCGCGGACGAAGTCCGCAGCCCTCTCGACCGACTCGTCGGCGCCCGCACGGTCACGGAACACGCTGGTGGACACCATCACCCCGCCTCCGGCATCGACCCAGAAGTACGCCACGAATCCGGGGACCTGGCGCATGATCGGCACGAACCCCTCGTCGACGATGCGTCCGGCCTCGGCCGGGTCGGTCACGCCTGCATAGCGCCGGACTGCTGCGTACATGGTCGATCTCCTCAAGGATGCTCGTCGTCGTTGCGAAGAGGCGTACCCGGACCGGCCGCACTCGGCTCGCGCGGCGCCCGGCAATCACCGGAAGAGACCTCGCCCGGCCCTGCGAACGGGCGCCATCCCAGCATCGGATGAGCGCCCGTTAGGGTGCGGCCATGGACGCCGACGTACTCGACCGCAGGACCGGCATGCACGACGAGTGCGTGCCACCGGAACTCGTCGACCGTCTCCTCGTTCTGGGGCACGCCGACGTGGTGCGCGAGCAGGCCCTGGCGGAGGACGGCGACTGGTTCTGCGCCCGCGCCTGGGGGCGTCTGCTGGCCGGCCGGGGCGCGCTGGACGAAGCCCTTGACGTACTGGCCCCCTACGTCGGCACCGGCTGGTGGACGGCGGCCGCGGAGGCCGCGCGGCTGCTGGACGCCGGGGGCCGGGGCGAGGAGGCCATCACCCTCGTCCGCCCCTTCGCCTCGGAGGGGGAGCGGTCGGCTCTGTACGACCTGGCTCTGCTGCTGGCGCGGCACGGACAGGGCGAAGAGGCGTACGAACTGCTCGTGCCGCACGTCACCGACTGGCTCATCGCCGAGGCCCTGGTCGAAGTCGGCGCCGGGCTGGGACACGGCGAGGAGGTCGCTGCGCTGCTGGAGGCCCGCCTGGCCCCCGGGAACTCGTGCCCCCGGTGCGGCAGTCCGGAATGCGGTCAGCCGTACAGGGAGCCCTTCAACGCGGTGAACCTGCTGGCGTCCGTGCGCGAGAAGCAGGGGCGTACGGACGAAGCGATCGCGGTGCTGCACGCGTACGGCCCCACCGTCGTCAACAACCGGGACCCGCTGGCCGAGCTGCTGGTCCGCCACGACCGGATCGACGAGCTGCGCGCCTACGCGGGCACGCCGGAAGCCGTCCGGCAGCTCGCGGAGCTGCTGGAGGAGCGCGGCGACGTGGCCGGTGCGGTCGACGCGTACCGGAAACACGTGGACGAGGACCGCTGGAACACGTCGATCCTGCTCGCGGAACTCCTGGCCCGGCACGGGCGGGGCGCCGAGGCCATCGAGATCGTGCGCGCACTGGACAGTGCCGACGACTGGATCGTGGACCAGCTGTGCAAGCTGTTCGCCGCCGAGGGTCGCGCGGAGGAGGGCCTCGCCCACCTCGATGCGCTCAAGGCCCGGCGGGGCAGGGAGGAGTGGGAGCTGTCCCGGCTGCGCGGGCCCCTCATGGCCGCGTGCGGCCGACTCGGCGAAGTGGTGGCGCAGGCCCTCGCACACCCTGAGGGCCCAAGCCCGTACGCGATGGAGGACCTGGCCCACCTGCTGATCGACGCCGGACGCCCGGAAGAGGCCGTCGCCCTGCTGGACACGGACCGCCTGGACCACCGCCGGACCCTCGGCCCGCTCCTGGTGGCACTGGGCCGTGTCGAGGAGGCGGTGACGCTCCTGAGGACCCCCCGCCCCCAGACCCCGCCACCCGAGCCGATGGAATACAGCGACTGTCCGCCCTTCTAGGCGTCGAAGTCGTACTCCAGCACGTACGAAGCGGAGTCCAGCGTCATCTCGTTGACCTCGACGACCCGCCCACCCTCGGCGAATGCGGTACGCACGATCTGGACGACAGGTGTGCCCATGGAGAGCGACAGCCGCTCGGCCTCACCGGCCGAGGGCATCCGGGAGCGGATCTCCTCCCGGAAATGAACGGGCGCATGCCCCAGCTCGGCCAGCCGCGCGTACGTCCCGCCGGGACCGGTGTCGGCCTGGGTGACGGCAGAGTCCCCGACGATGTCCGACGGCAGGTACGACAACGCAAACAGCACGGGCTTTCCATCGAGCACGAAGCGACGGCTGCGGGCCCACACCTGAGCCCCTGCCGGAACGCCCAGCGCCTCAGAGACGCGGTCGTCCGCCTCTTCTTCACGTACGTCGATCTGGTCGACGACCAGCTCTCGATCCTCGGAATCGGCGGACCAGACGGACCGCCCGGAGCCCCACTGCTCCTGCGCCAGCCGCTGGATACCGCGCCGCCGCAGAGGCTTGAACGCTCGGACGAAGACGCCGGCACTTTCGCTGTCCTGGCTGGTCATGAAACTGATCACCCCTTCCGCGTTCCACCACCCTAGGCCGTAGGCAGGTGCCCATCAGCGAGATGGAAGACGTCTCCGCCGTGAGGGTGGCGGCCACAGGAAGGCTCAGAGGTGCAGTCGGGTCTGCAACCCGGGGCGGGTCGCAGTCGCTGTGATCGAGGAGCGCGTAGCGATGTGGTGCGCTCCCAGACCCGGGCCCCGGTCTGGATGGACCCCGTCTCCTGGTCCTGGCCCACCCCGCCCACCGACCTCCGCCCCGCCCCTACACCCGCACCGCCGGCGTGATCGTCGTTTCCGCCGGGCCGTGGGTGTCCGCCTCGCGTTGGCGTTCCGCGCTGTCGCTGATGCGCAGGAGCAGCGCGATCATGATCCAGTTGGCCAGGAGGGACGAGCCGCCCTTGGCCAGGAAGGGCAGGGCCTTGCCCGTCAGGGGGATCAGGCCCGTCACGCCGCCCGCGACCACGAAGACCTGCAGGGCCAGCGCCGCCGCCAGGCCCACCGCGAGCAGCTTGCCGAAGGGGTCGCGCGCGCCGAGTGCCATCCGCAGCCCCCGCTGCACGAGGAGCGCGTAGAGGATCAGTACGGCCATGACCCCGGCGAGGCCCAGCTCCTCGGCCACCGTGGTCAGGATGAAGTCGCTGCGCCCGGCGAACGCGATCAGCTCGGGGTGGCCCATGCCGAGGCCCGTGCCGGAGACGCCGCCCGTGCCGAAGCTGAACAGTGCCTGCGCCGACTGGTCCGAGGTGATTCCGGCCGGCGGGTTCTCCCAGTAGAACGACAGCGGGTTGAGCCACGCGGCCACGCGTGCCTTGACGTGCGGCTCCGTCGAACCGACCACGAAGGCGCCCGCCGAGGCCATGACCAGGCCGCAGACGATCCAGCTGGTGCGTTCGGTGGCGACGTACAGCATCACCACGAACACCCCGAAGAAGATCAGTGAGGTGCCGAGGTCGCGTTCGAAGACCAGGACCAGCATCGAGACGATCCACACCGTGACGATCGGGCCGAGTTGGCGCATCGGGGGCAGCCGCATGCCCAGGAACCTGCGGCCCGTCAGGGCCAGCGAGTCCCGGTGGATGACCAGGTAGCCGGCGAAGAAGATCGCGATCATGATCTTCACGAACTCGCCGGGCTGTAGCGAGAAGCCGAAGAGTTTGATCCAGCGCTTCGCGCCGTAGGTGTCCGCGCCGAAGAACGCGGGCGCGATCAGCAGCACCAGCGCGACGGCCATCGTGATGTAGATGAAGCGTTGCAGCAGCCGGTGGTCGCGCAGCAGCGCCAGCACCAGCAGGCAGGCGGCGACCCCGACCACCGTCCACATCAGCTGGCCGGGGGCGTTCGCGTCCGAGTTGAACCGCTCGATGTAGCCCTGGTCGAGGCGGTGCAGCAGCACCAGTCCGAGGCCGGTCAGCAGCATGGCGAGCGGGAAGATCAGCGGGTCGGCGTAGGCCGCGAAACGGCGTATGCCCAGATGCCCCACCAGGGACAGCAGGGTCATGCTGATGGTGAAGTCGACGAATTTGGGCGGCAGCTCGCCGTTCATGGCGAGGCCTGCGGCGGCGTGGCCGAAGACGGCGATGGCGATGACGAAGACCAGGAGCAGCGCCTCGGTGCGGCGGCGGGCGACCGCCGACGTCAGGGGTTTCAGCCCACGCACGGGATGCCGCCACCGTCCTCGGGGGCGGACGGGGAGGGCGGTGGGGGTGCCGCCTCGGGTGAGGACGTGGCGCCCGCTGCGCCGGGGTCAGCGGAATCTTTGGGTCCGATCTGCTCGGCAATGAGGCGCTTTATCTTCATATCATCTACGACGTTGACGCCGTCCCCATGGTTCCTTTGGCCCCTGCCGGCTGCCCTGCCCGCTGCTCTGCGGGCGGCTTGGCGGTGTGCGGCTCGGGCCGTATTCCGGGCGGAGCCCGGCGTGGATCCGGACCCGCCGTGCACTGCCGAGCCGCCCGCAGGGCACCCCGCAGGGGCACGTCACGCGGACGGGAGGGGGCCCCACGAGTTGGGGTCGACGTCAGGCTGCGGAGGGCGGTTCCGCTGGCGTCTGCGGCGGTCGAGGGCGTCGCGGGTGGCCGCGGTCAGCGCCCAGGCGGGGAACGCGAAGGCGGTCAGTCCCACGCCTATCGGCCCGAGCGAGGTGCCGAGGTCCGTCTGCACGGCATGGTCGGCCGACGGCCCGCTGACACGGGCGGCCACCGGCGCC
Organism: Streptomyces sp. NPDC001549; assembly: GCF_042894025.1. NCBI lineage: Bacteria > Bacillati > Actinomycetota > Actinomycetes > Kitasatosporales > Streptomycetaceae > Streptomyces > Streptomyces sp. NPDC001549. The sequence goes on along the minus strand of NZ_JBIAVJ010000016.1, from coordinate 59,888 downwards.
TTCGGCCGGTCGTCGAACATGCCGTCGATCCCGATCCCCGAGAGGGCGAACGATCCGTCGGAGGCGGTGAAGTCCCCCGCGCACGACATCCTCCGGTCCCCTTCGGCGTCGAAGTCGCCCCACGTGCAGATCTCCGCGCTGAACGTGCCTTCCACCCCCGTCAGCTGGGTGATCAGCCGCGGTACGGCCGCGTAGTACATGAAGATCCCGGCGGCGATGCCGACCGAGATCGGGACGGCATGGATCCATCGCACGCCGGAGTTCGTCCTGGTCATACCGGGGACAGTAGTGAGGTCGAACGGACGTGCGTGCGGTTTTTCGGCCCGCGGTCGCCGACGGCCGCGGGCGCCGCCACCGCCGCCACCGCTCCGCGTGAACGTCGCCTTCCGGCCGACGAGAACGCGAAGATCCTGATCGTCAGGCCCGCGGCCATCGGGACGGTGTCGCGCCGGCGCCGCTCTGCGTTTGTCCTGGCCAGGCGGTGGAGAGGGGTGGTCCCCGACGCCTGTGCGGCCCGGTGGGCGACGTTCCGGTTCCCCTTCGCGCAACGCCCGGCGGTCGGGAATTGGCACTCCGCTTGACCGAGTGCTAATCGCCGGAATAGTCTCGCACCTGGCACTCGCCCCTGGTGAGTGCCAACACAGCGACAGGCAGATCCGGCACCCGCGACGACGGATCGACCTGGTCGCCACCTCAGACAGTTAACCCCGGATCTCCGAAGGGGGAGGTCGGATCGTGACGACCACCAGCTCCAAGGTTGCCATCAAGCCGCTTGAGGACCGCATTGTGGTCCAGCCGCTGGACGCCGAGCAGACCACGGCTTCCGGCCTGGTCATCCCGGACACCGCGAAGGAGAAGCCCCAGGAGGGCGTCGTCCTCGCGGTGGGCCCGGGCCGCTTCGAGGACGGCCAGCGTCTCCCGCTGGACGTCACCGTCGGCGACATCGTGCTCTACAGCAAGTACGGCGGCACCGAAGTGAAGTACAGCGGCGAGGAGTACCTCGTCCTCTCGGCTCGCGACGTGCTCGCGATCGTCGAGAAGTAATTCTCTTCATCAGTACTGCTTTGAGCTGCGCCCCTGGTCACCCCGCTGATTGCCGGGCGGCGAGGGGCGCAGCTCGTTAAACCCGAGTTTTCGAGAGGGCTGAACCGCTCCCATGGCGAAGATCCTGAAGTTCGACGAGGACGCCCGTCGCGCCCTCGAGCGCGGCGTCAACAAGCTTGCCGACACGGTCAAGGTGACGATCGGCCCCAAGGGCCGCAACGTCGTCATCGACAAGAAGTTCGGCGCCCCCACCATCACCAACGACGGTGTCACCATCGCTCGCGAGGTCGAGCTGGACGACCCGTACGAGAACCTGGGCGCGCAGCTCGTGAAGGAGGTGGCGACCAAGACCAACGACATCGCGGGTGACGGCACCACCACCGCCACCGTGCTGGCCCAGGCGCTGGTCCGCGAGGGTCTGCGCAACGTCGCCGCGGGTGCTTCCCCGGCCGCCCTGAAGAAGGGCATCGACGCCGCGGTCAAGGCCGTGTCCGAGGAGCTCCTCGCGACCGCCCGCCCGATCGAGGACAAGTCCGACATCGCCGCCGTGGCCGCGCTCTCCGCGCAGGACCAGCAGGTCGGCGAGCTCATCGCCGAGGCGATGGACAAGGTCGGCAAGGACGGTGTCATCACCGTCGAGGAGTCCAACACCTTCGGCCTGGAGCTGGAGTTCACCGAGGGCATGGCCTTCGACAAGGGCTACCTCTCGCCGTACATGGTCTCCGACCAGGAGCGTATGGAGGCCGTCCTCGACGACCCGTACATCCTGATCAACCAGGGCAAGATCTCCTCGATCCAGGACCTCCTGCCGCTGCTGGAGAAGGTCATCCAGGCCGGCGCCTCGAAGCCGCTGCTGATCATCGCCGAGGACGTCGAGGGCGAGGCGCTCTCCACCCTCGTCGTCAACAAGATCCGCGGCACCTTCAACGCGGTGGCCGTCAAGGCTCCCGGCTTCGGTGACCGCCGCAAGGCGATGCTCCAGGACATGGCCACCCTCACCGGTGCCACCGTCATCGCCGAGGAGGTCGGCCTCAAGCTCGACCAGGCCGGTCTGGACGTACTGGGCTCGGCCCGCCGCGTGACCATCTCCAAGGACGACACCACCATCGTCGATGGTGGCGGCAGCCACGAAGAGGTCCTCGGCCGCGTCAACCAGATCAAGGCCGAGATCGAGTCCACCGACTCGGACTGGGACCGCGAGAAGCTGCAGGAGCGCCTGGCGAAGCTCGCCGGCGGCGTCTGCGTCATCAAGGTCGGCGCCGCCACCGAGGTGGAGCTCAAGGAGAAGAAGCACCGTCTCGAGGACGCCATCTCGGCGACCCGCGCCGCGGTCGAGGAGGGCATCGTCTCCGGCGGTGGCTCCGCGCTCGTCCACGCCGTGAAGGTCCTCGAAGGCAACCTCGGCCTGTCGGGCGACGAGGCCACCGGTGTCGCGGTCGTGCGCCGCGCCGCCGTCGAGCCGCTGCGCTGGATCGCCGAGAACGCCGGCCTCGAGGGTTACGTCATCACCTCGAAGGTCGCCGAGCTCGACAAGGGCCAGGGCTTCAACGCCGCCACCGGCGAGTACGGCGACCTGGTCAAGGCCGGCGTCATCGACCCGGTGAAGGTCACCCGTTCCGCGCTGGAGAACGCCGCCTCCATCGCCTCCCTGCTGCTCACGACCGAGACCCTGGTCGTCGAGAAGCCGGCGGACGACGAGGGCGACGCCGGTCACGGCCACGGTCACGGCCACAGCCACTGATCGCGCGCACCACGCCGCGAAGGCCCCGTTCCGCAGCTGCGGAACGGGGCCTTCCCGTTGTCTTCCCCGTGGTTCGGCCTCAGGTTCCGTAGGGGGAACCCGTTCCGCCCATCTGCTGCTGCAGGGCTCCGGGGTTGTAGTGCCACCAACCCTCGATGATCTCTCCCTCCAGGCACCGGAACGTGGTGCTCCCGGACATGTAGTACGTCTTCCCGGTCGGTGCGACTCCCATGAACGGGCCCTTGTGGATGCCGGTCCAGTTCCACACCGTCGTGACCATGTCGCCCTCGGCCAGCTGGGCCGTCGGCTCGAAGGTCATGTCGAAGGCCGCGCGCCACGTCTCCATGTCCGACCGCATGGAGCCGCGTCCGATGACGGTGGACTCCGCCTTGCTGGCGTCGTGGTCGATGTAGTTCGTCGCGAAGCACTCGTCGAGGACGCTCATGTTCCCGGCCATGGCCGCTTCCTCGAACACCCGGTTGGCGAGCTGCTTGTTGAGGTGCTCGTCGCGGACCACGTCCAGGTTCATGAACTTCGGCATGCCTTCGCAGAGAGCCACCATCTCCTGGAACATGCGGTCCGTCTCGGGGAGGTGGGAGTTCTTCATGGCCTCCTCGTACGAGGCGAACTCCACCATGTCCACGTAGTGGTTCCGGGCCTCGCGGTCCTGGCCGATCATCGTGTGCGTGGCGGTGCGCCTGCCGCTGCTCTGCTCCGCCCAGCGGTCGATGAGTGCGTTCATCTCGTCGAACCGCGTCGTCTCGTAATCGATCACTTGTACGAATGTCATCGCGTCGCCTCCCGCGCTGGATGGGACAGGTCCAGTTTAGGGAGATTTCACCCGGTCGGCTGCTTGTGGCGGGGCTGCTCGGGGCACCCTCCGGGGCTACTGGGGGCCGTACTTGCGGCCCGTACGCGAAGACACCCCGCCCAGCAGCCCGCGCGGCGTCAGCTTCACCACGCCCATCAGCGCCTTGTACCGCGGGTCCGGGATCGACACCGTCTTCCCGCGGGCCAGGTCGGCCAGGGCCGCGGCCACCAGCTTGTCGGCGTCCAGCCACATCCACCCGGGGATGTTGTCCGTGCCCATGCCCGCCCGCTCGTGGAACTCCGTCCGGACGAAGCCGGGGCACAGTGCCATCAGCCGCACCCCGGACCCGCCCAGGTCCCGCGCCGCGCCCTGGGTGAACTGCACGACCCAGGCCTTGCTCGCCCCGTAGGTGCCGCGCGGTACGAAGGCGGCCACCGAGGCCACGTTGATCACGCCGCCGCGGCCGCGCGAGCGCATCGATTCCGTGGCCGCCGAGGTCAGCCGCAGGACCGCCTCGATGTGCACCTTCAGCATGGTCAGCTCGTCGGCCATGGAGACTTCGAGGTAGCGGCCCTTGTTGCCGAAGCCCGCGTTGTTGACCAGCAGGTCCACCGGGTGGGTGCGGTCGTCCAGGCGCTGCTCGACCGCCGCGATGCCCTCCTCCGTGGAGAGGTCGGCGGCCAGCACGTCGGCCTCGATGCCGTGCCGGTCGTGCAGCTCGGTGGCCTGCTCGCCGAGCCGCTTCGCGTCCCGTGCCACCAGCACCAGATTGTGTCCCTGGGCGGCCAGCCGCCGGGCGAAGGCGGCGCCGATGCCCGCCGTGGATCCCGTAATCAACGCAGTCGTCATAGGCGCAACCTAGCTTCCCGGGGTGACGGCGTTACCTCGCCCCGGCCCCTGCCCCGTACTTCTCCACGTACAGGCGAACCCGCTCGCGGGCCTCCGGCGCCATCGCCTCGCCCGCGGCCAGGGTGCGCGGCAGCAGCTCCCGCTCGGTGGTGAAGGCGCGGAACCACAGCTGCACCGTCACGTCGTGGTCCGGCCGGTGGATGATCCGGATCGGGTCGCCGGGGGAGACCGAACCCTCCTCGATCACCCGTAGATAAGCACCCGGCCGGGCCTCCTCGGTGAACCGCTTGACCCAGCCGGGCTCGCCCATGGCCCCCTGGAAGGTCCGGCACGGGATACGGGCCGAGGCCGCTTCGAGGACGACGTCGGCGCCGACCCGCCAGCGGTCGCCGATCCGTGCGGTGTTCAGGTCGATGCCGGAGGTGGTGAGGTTCTCGCCGAAGAGACCGCCGGGCAGCTCGCGGCCCAGCAGGCGCTCCCACCGGTCCAGGTCCTCGCGGGCGTACGCGTAGACGGCCTGGTGGTCGCCGCCGTGGTGGCGCCGGTCGCAGATGGCGTCACCCTCCAGGCCGCTGCCGAGGCCGGTGGCCCTGGGGCCCGGGGCGGCGACGTGGACCGGTCCGGGGACGGGGCGCTTGCCGATGCCCGTCACCCCGCCCTCCGCGTCCGTGTAGTCGGCGGCCGTGGCGCGGCCGAGGTTCACAGAGATCAATTGCATGGAGCCCATGGGACCACGCTAACCGAGCCGGCCTCAAAGCGGCGTCGGGGTATTCACTCGTAAATCAAAGTAGGGCTTATGCTCGAAGGGTGATCGAAGCACGCCATCTCCGGGTTCTGCGCGCCGTCGCCGGGACCGGGTCCTTCTCCGCCGCCGCCCGCGAGCTCGGCTGCACCCAGCCCGCCGTCTCCCAGCAGATGAAGGCGCTGGAACAGTCGGCCGGCACCCCGCTGCTCATCCGCACCGGCCGCGAAATGCGGCTCACCCAGGCGGGCGAGGCCCTGGTCCGCCATGCCGTGGGGATCCTGGCCGGGCTGACCGCCGCCGAGGAGGAGGTCGCGGCCATCGCGGGGCTGCGCGCGGGCCGGGTCCGGCTCGTGTCCTTCCCCAGCGGCAGCTCCACGCTGGTGCCGACCGCGCTCGCGGCGATGCGCGCCGAGCACCCCGGGACCCGTATCTCGCTGGTCGAGGCGGAGCCGCCGCGTTCGGTGGAGATGCTGCGCGAGGGGGACTGCGACCTGGCGCTGGCCTTCCGCTACGGCGGGGCGGCCCATTCCGCCGCGGAGTGGGACGACCTCGTGGTGCGGCCGCTGCTGACCGACCGGCTCGTGGGGCTGGTCCCGGAGGGGCACCGGCTGGCCGGGGCGGAGCGCGTGGGCATGGCGGATCTGGCGGACGAGCCCTGGATCGCGGGCTGTCCGCGCTGCCGCCGCCATCTGGTGGACGTGTGCGAGGGCGCGGGGTTCACCCCGCGCATCGACTTCGCCACCGACGACTACCCGGCGGTGGTCGGTCTGGTCGGCGCGGGGCTGGGTGTGGCGGTGCTGCCCGAGCTCGCGGTGGAGTCCGTACGGGCCAAGGGCGTGAGCACGGTGGCGGTGGAGCCGGCCGTCGAGCGGGAGGTCGTGGCGCTGACCCTCCCCGACCTGGCCCGGGTGCCGGCCGTGGCCGCGACCCTGGCCGAGCTGGAGCGGGCGGCCGCGCGCTGACCCGCGTCCGCCCCCGGCGGCGGCCGGGGGCGCGCACCTCGCGAGGCCGGGTACGGCCGAACGGGTGAAACGCGGGCCGGGCGGCGACACGCCCGGGCGTGCTGGTGATTCGAGGAAACGTTCCTTCGGACGTTTCGTCGGCTCTCAGTTCGGCGCGATCGGTCCGATCGCACTCGATGCGGGGATCAGGCGATGCCGGGCGCGGCCCATCAGTTCCTCGCGCTCGTCCTCGGTGAGGCCGCCCCACACCCCGTAGGGCTCTCGGACGGCGAGTGCGTGCGCGGCGCATTCCGAACGCACCGGGCATCTCATGCAGACCTCTTTAGCCGAGGCCTCGCGCGCGCTCCTGGCCGCGCCCCGCTCGCCTTCCGGGTGGAAGAAGAGGGAGCTGTCGACCCCGCGGCAGGCGGCTAGCAGCTGCCAGTCCCAGAGGTCGGCGTTCGGTCCGGGGAGGCGGGAGAAATCTGCCATTGGTAGTCCCTCTTGGTGCCGGTACTGAGGCGGATACGGTCCATGTCTCCACACCTACTGTCGGAGTAGATGTAAATATGACTCATTGGGAATCTAGCCTCAGACACGTGCCAAACGGAAGGAAAGCCGCCAAATAGGGCATAGCTCCAGATGGAGGACAAGCAGCTCGTGGCTCCTGCACCGTGATCGCTTCCTCACGTAGAGTGCTGAAGGTGTCCGTCCGACCCGTAACTCTTTCGAGTGACCATCGTTGAGAGTGCGAAGGCGGTTGAACCAATAAGTTCTCGGACAGGTGTCCGGGGGCATCGACCGCACAGGTGACGATACGTACCAGCCTGGAGGCTCAAGGTGACGCGCATCAGCAGCTGCGGAGGGCGGTCATGACATCCGTCCTCGTCTGCGACGACTCCCCGCTTGCCCGAGAGGCGCTCCGCCGCGCGGTTGCCACCGTGCCCGGCGTCGAGCGTGTGACGACGGCTGCCAACGGCGAGGAAGTCCTCCGCCGCTGGGGCGCCGACCGCTCCGACCTGATTCTGATGGATGTACGGATGCCCGGGCTGGGCGGTGTGGAGACGGTCCGCCGACTGCTCTCGGCCGACCCCGGCGCCCGCATCATCATGCTGACGGTCGCCGAGGACCTGGACGGCGTGGCCCTCGCGGTCGCCGCCGGCGCCCGTGGGTACCTGCACAAGGACGCCTCGCGCGCCGAACTGCGGGCCACGGTCACCCAGGCCCTCGCCGACCCGACCTGGCGACTGGCCCCGCGCCGGCTCCGCTCGGCCGAGATGGGCGCCGCGCCCACGCTCACCGCGCGCGAGATCCAGGTGCTGGAGGGCATGAGCCACGGCCGGTCCAACGCGGAGATCGGGCGCGAGCTCTTCCTCTCCGAGGACACGGTCAAGACGCACGCCCGCCGGCTGTTCAAGAAGCTCGGCGCCTCGGACCGGGCGCACGCCGTGGCACTCGGTTTCCGCTGGGGTCTGGTCCGCTGACCTCCCGGTCGTGGCCGGGCCCGGCCCGGTCCGCCGCAGGCCGCTGATCGTCGAGAGCGGTCCCGTCCGCCACCCGCGGACGGGGCGGCGCGCCGCCCTCGACGGCCCTTGTCGTCGAGGGCATCCCTGCCCCCGCCGTACCCGGTGCGCACCTGGGGATTGGCGGGGCACAATCCGGGGGACGTCTCGCTTCGTGCGCGATGCCGCATCCTTGAGGGTGTGGAGTCTCTCGGGGACTATTCGGCCGAGCGGGAGGGGAGGGCGCAGATGATGAGTTCCGGCGCACCTGCTCATAACGCTTCGATGCACAACAAGGGCCATGGCGGCGCGGATGCTCCGGCGCCAAGGCACCATGGATTGATGCGCGACGACGAGGCCCTGGGGTCACCCGCGGCCACTGGCCCGACCGGCGCCGCCAAAGGCGGCAGTGCCGGGGGCGTCAGCGCGCTCGTACGCAGGGCGGTGGAGGGTGACGAGCAGGCCACGCACGACCTGCTCGCCTTCGTGCACCCCCTCGCGATCCGCTACTGCCGCACCCGGCTCTCGCGATTGCCGGGTGACGCTCGTCACTTCGTGGAAGACCTGGCGCAGGAGGTCTGTGTCGCCGTCCTGATGGCGCTGCCGCGCTACCGGGACACCGGGCGCCCCTTCGAGGCGTTCGTCTTCGCGATCGCCGCACACAAGGTCGCCGACCTGCAGCGGGCCGCCATGCGGCACCCGGGCAGCACGGCCGTGCCCTCCGACGAGATGCCGGAGCGGCCCGACGACTCGCTGGGTCCGGAGGAGCGCGCGCTGCTCAGCAGCGACGCGGCCTGGGCCAAGAAGCTGCTGGCCAACCTTCCGGAGAACCAGCGCGAGCTCCTCGTACTGCGGGTGGCCGTCGGGCTGACCGCGGAGGAGACCGGGCAGATGCTCGGAATGTCCCCGGGGGCCGTGCGCGTGGCCCAGCACCGCGCGCTCAGCCGGCTGCGGGCACTCGCCGAGCAGTAGGCGGAGATGCGGCGCCTCGCGGTCCGTGCGGTCTCGCCGCCGTCCGCGTGCAGGTCCGTACGCGCCCGAACCGGTGCGTGAGGGTCCGTGCACGTCCGTACAGGTCCGTACAGGTCCGCGCCGGTAGCTCGGTGTGGGCCTCGGTCGCGGTCTGCAGTCGTAGGAAACGACGAAACTTCTGCTTGACCTTGGTCGTGGAATGAGACGCGTCGGGATCCCGTTAGCATGGACATCCGCGCTGAGCAAGACCATTTGGGAAGGTGTCATGACCGCCGACGGAGTGCCCGACAAATTCGCCACGCTCGGACTGACCTACGACGACGTGCTGCTGCTGCCGGGCGCGTCGGACATGGCGCCTGATGCGATCGACACCTCTTCCCTCATCTCGCGCAACGTGCGCGTGAACGTTCCGCTGCTGTCCGCCGCCATGGACAAGGTCACCGAGGCCCGCATGGCCATCGCCATGGCCCGTCAGGGCGGCGTCGGCGTGCTGCACCGCAACCTCTCCATCGCCGACCAGGCCAACCAGGTCGACCTGGTCAAGCGCTCCGAGTCCGGCATGGTCACCGACCCGATCACGGTGCACCCGGACGCGACGCTGGGCGAGGCCGACCAGCTCTGCGCGAAGTTCCGCATCTCCGGCGTCCCGGTCACCGACCCCGCCGGCAAGCTCCTCGGCATCGTCACCAACCGCGACATGGCCTTCGAGTCGGACCGCAGCCGCCAGGTGCGCGAGGTCATGACCCCGATGCCGCTGGTCACGGGCAAGGTCGGCATCTCGGGCGTGGACGCCATGGAGCTGCTGCGCCGCCACAAGATCGAGAAGCTTCCGCTGGTCGACGACGCGGGCATCCTCAAGGGCCTCATCACGGTCAAGGACTTCGTCAAGGCCGAGAAGTACCCGAACGCCGCCAAGGACAAGGGCGGCCGGCTCCTCGTCGGCGCGGCCGTCGGCGTGGCCGGCGACGCGTACGAGCGCGCCCAGGCCCTGATCGAGGCGGGCGCCGACTTCATCGTCGTCGACACCGCCCACGGTCACTCCCGCCTGGTCGGCGACATGGTCGCCAAGATCAAGTCGAACTCCACCGTCGACGTCATCGGCGGCAACGTCGCCACGCGTGACGGCGCCCAGGCGCTGATCGACGCCGGCTGCGACGGCATCAAGGTCGGCGTCGGCCCCGGCTCCATCTGCACCACCCGCGTCGTCGCCGGCATCGGTGTCCCGCAGGTCACCGCGATCTACGAGGCCTCGCTCGCCGCCAAGGCGGCCGGTGTCCCGGTCATCGGCGACGGCGGCCTCCAGTACTCCGGCGACATCGCCAAGGCCCTCGTCGCGGGCGCCGACACGGTGATGCTCGGCTCGCTGCTCGCGGGCTGCGAGGAGTCCCCGGGCGAGCTGCTCTTCATCAACGGCAAGCAGTTCAAGTCGTACCGCGGCATGGGTTCGCTCGGCGCGATGCAGTCCCGTGGCGAGCAGAAGTCCTTCTCCAAGGACCGCTACTTCCAGGAGGGCGTGGGCGGCGACGACAAGCTCATCCCCGAGGGCATCGAGGGCCAGGTCCCCTACCGCGGCCCGCTCTCGGCGGTCGTGCACCAGCTCGTCGGCGGCCTGCGCCAGTCGATGTTCTACGTCGGCGGCCGCACGGTCCCCGAGCTGCAGGACCGCGGCCGGTTCGTCCGGATCACCTCGGCGGGCCTCAAGGAGAGCCACCCGCACGACATCCAGATGACGGTCGAAGCACCGAACTACTCCCGCCAGGGCTGAACGGTATGAGCTGAGGGGGCGGGTCCATCGGGCCCGCCCCCTTCGCCGTGCCCGCGCCGGCGTCCGTACAGCGGTCACCGGAACGCGGGCCCCCGGGGTTCGGGGATACTGGACGGGCAGACCCAGAGGAAAGGCCACCACACGTGACTGAGATCGAGATCGGGCGCGGCAAGCGCGGCCGCAGGGCGTACGCGTTCGACGACATCGCCATCGTCCCGAGCCGGCGTACCCGGGACCCGAAGGAGGTCTCGATCGCCTGGCAGATCGACGCGTACCGCTTCGAGCTCCCCTTCCTGGCCGCCCCCATGGACTCGGTCGTCTCCCCGAAGACCGCCATCCGCATCGGCGAGCTCGGCGGCCTCGGCGTGCTGAACCTCGAAGGCCTGTGGACCCGGTACGAGGACCCGCAGCCGCTGCTCGACGAGATCACGGAGCTGGACGAGGACGCGGCCACCCGCCGCCTCCAGGAGATCTACTCCGCGCCGATCCAGGCGGACCTGATCCGGCAGCGCATCAAGGAGGTGCGCGACTCCGGTGTCGTCACCGCCGCCGCGCTCTCCCCGCAGCGCACGGCCGAGTTCTCCAAGGCCGTCGTCGACGCGGGCGTGGACATCTTCGTGATCCGCGGCACCACCGTGTCCGCCGAGCACGTGTCGGGCGCCGCCGAGCCGCTGAACCTCAAGCAGTTCATCTACGAGCTCGACGTCCCGGTCATCGTCGGCGGCTGTGCCACCTACACGGCGGCCCTGCACCTGATGCGCACCGGCGCGGCCGGTGTCCTCGTCGGCTTCGGCGGCGGCGCCGCGCACACCACGCGCAACGTGCTCGGCATCCAGGTCCCGATGGCGACCGCCGTCGCGGACGTGGCCGCGGCCCGCCGCGACTACATGGACGAGTCCGGCGGCCGCTACGTGCACGTCATCGCCGACGGCGGCGTGGGCTGGTCCGGCGACATCCCGAAGGCCGTCGCCTGTGGCGCGGACGCCGTGATGATGGGCTCCCCGCTGGCCCGTGCCACCGACGCGCCCGGCAAGGGCAACCACTGGGGCATGGAGGCCGTCCACGAGGACGTGCCGCGCGGCAAGAAGGTCGACCTCGGCACCGTGGGTACCACCGAGGAGATCCTCACCGGCCCCTCGCACACCCCGGACGGCTCGATGAACATCTTCGGCGCGCTGCGCCGCTCGATGGCCACCACCGGCTACAGCGAGCTCAAGGAGTTCCAGCGGGTCGAGGTCACGATCGCGGACTCGCAGCACAGCCGCTGACCGCTTCGCCGTACGCCGGAGGGCCGGCACCCCGCTCGGGGTGCCGGCCCTCCGGCGTGTGCGGGGCGCCGGTCAGGCGGCGGCCTTGCGGGCCGTCTGGAACGCCGCGTAGGCGCCGATCGCGAAGAAGAGGACCGAAATCGGTTCGAACGTGTCCACGTAGGACTGGTGGACCTGGGCGATCTCGCTCGTGAGCAGCTCGGGCACCGAGACCGGGTAGTCCTTGGAGATGGCGATCGCCTCGGCCAGGACGTAGCCCGCGTAGACGCCGGCCAGCGTCAGGAGGGCGCTCACCGTCGGGAGGGCGGGGTTGTTGCCGCCGAGGCGGACGGCGGCAAGGGCGACCAGGAATCCGACACCGGCCGCCGCGTAGCCGATCTGGTACTCGATCGCGCCCATGAGGCCGCCGTAGGCGGCGCCCGCGGCCAGGGCGGTGACGACCGCCCCGAGGATCGCCAGGGCGAGGTTGCCGCTGCGGGCCGGGGCCGGGGCGGGAGCCGCCGTGTAGGAGTCGGGCGCGGGCGGCGTGAAGTTCTGGCTCATGGAAAATCCCCCCAGGGATACGCACGCACAGTTGTCCAGGGGGACGTATGTGCGAGATAAGTGACGCCGCAGGCTAGCAGCAGCCCCGGACATCTGCTGGGGAGATTTTCCCGGGCTCAGAGGCGGTGGGCGGCACCCACCGGGCTGGCGCCGCGGGTGTCCAGGAGCAGCTGGGCCTTCACGGCGAGTCCCTGCAGGTCGTAGGTGCGGTGGTGCTGGAGCAGGATGGTCAGGTCCGCGTTCGCGGCGGCCTCGTAGAGCGACTCGGCGCGGGGGACCGGCTGGTCCCTGACCCGCCAGCCCGTGATGTACGGGTCGTGGTAGCTGATCAGCGCGCCCAGGTCGAGGAGGCGGCTGGCGATCTCGCGGGCCGGGGAGCCTTCCTGGTCGGCCAGGTCGGGCTTGTAGGTGACGCCGAGGAGCAGGACGCGGGCCCCGCGGGCGGATTTGCCGTGCTCGTTCAGCAGGGTGGCCGAGCGCTGGATGACGTACTGCGGCATCCGGTCGTTGATCTCCTGCGCCAGTCCGACCATGCGCAGCGGGTGGCCGGGGGTGCGGGTGGTGTGGGGGAGGTAGTTCGGGTCGAGGGGGACGCCGTGGCCGCCGACTCCGGGGCCGGGGCGGAAGGCCTGGAATCCGTACGGCTTGGTCTCGGCGCAGCGGATGACGTCCCACAGGTCGACGCCGAGGTCGTGGCAGAGCACCGCCATCTCGTTCATGAGGGCGATGTTGACGTGGCGGTAGTTCGTTTCGAGGAGCTGTACGGTCTCCGCCTCGCGCAGGCCGCGGGCGCGGACCACCTTCTCGGTGAGGCGAGCGTAGAAGGCGTGCGCGGACTCCGTGCAGGCGGGGGTGAGGCCGCCGATCACCTTGGGGGTGTTGGAGATGCCGTGGGTGCGGTTGCCCGGGTCGAGGCGGCTGGGGGAGTAGGCCAGGTGGAAGTCCCGGCCCGCCCGCAGCCCGGAGCCGGCTTCGAGGATCGGGCGGAGGTAGTCCTCGGTGACGCCCGGGTGGGCGGCGGATTCGAGGATCACGGTGGTGTGGGGGCGCAGCCGGGCGGCGAGCGCGCGGCCGGCCTCGCCGACGGCGGAGAGGTCCAGTGCGCGATCGGCGCCGAGCTGGGTGGGGGCACAGATGACGGCCGTGCGGACCCGGCCGAGCTCGGCGGGGTTGGTGGTGACCCGGAAGCCGGCCGCCGACATGCGGCGGATCTCGGCGGCGGAGAGGGTGGAGTCCGTGACCGGACCGCTGTCGTAGCCGACCGTCTCGATTCCGGCGGCGACGGCCGCCTGGGCGAGTGGGAGGCCGAGATGGCCGAGTCCGATGACGGCGAGATCTGCGGGCATGGGGGTGCCGTCCCTTCCCTGACATGAGGGGGCTGCCGCGCAAGTTCTCCGGGGGACAGGGAAGCTGGCGCAATGTCAGACTAGGCTTATATATGACAGATATGTCGCATTCCGGAGCGAACGCCACCGTTGTGTTGTCCACAGGCGGTGGCTGATGTGGGTGCGGGCGGTCAGAATCGTGGAACGGGGCATGTGAGCGGGATCTCATCCGCACCAACGGGAGGCAGCCGTGAGGACAGCGACACTGGGGCCGGTGCAGCGGGCCGAGGCCCTCACCCGGATGGCCGAGCGGGAACTGGACGTGCTGGTGGTGGGCGCGGGCGTGGTGGGCGCCGGCACCGCGCTCGACGCCGTGACGCGCGGCCTGTCGACCGGCCTGGTGGAGGCGCGGGACTGGGCCTCGGGCACCTCCAGCCGCTCCAGCAAGCTGATCCACGGCGGCCTGCGGTACCTGGAGATGCTCGACTTCGCCCTCGTGCGCGAGGCGCTGAAGGAGCGCGGGCTGCTGCTGGAGCGCCTCGCCCCGCACCTGGTGAAGCCGGTGCCCTTCCTGTACCCGCTGCAGCACAAGGGCTGGGAGCGGCTCTACGCCGGCGCGGGCGTCGCGCTGTACGACGCGATGTCGGTCTCCAGCGGCCACGGGCGCGGCCTGCCCGTGCACCGGCACCTGTCGCGGGGGCGCGCGCTACGGGTGGCACCGGCGCTCCGCAAGGACGCGCTGGTGGGGGCCCTGCAGTACTACGACGCCCAGATGGACGACGCGCGCTACGTCGCCACGCTCGTGCGGACGGCCGCCGCGTACGGGGCGCACTGCGCCAATCGGGCGAGGGTCATCGGCTTCCTGCGTGAGGGCGAACGGGTCGTCGGCGCGCGGGTGCGGGACGTGGAGGGCGGAGGTGAGTACGAGATCCGCGCGAAGCAGGTCGTGAACGCGACGGGGGTGTGGACGGACGACACCCAGGCGCTGATCGCGGAACGCGGCCAGTTCCACGTACGGGCCTCGAAGGGCATCCATCTGGTCGTACCGAAGGACCGGATCCATTCGAGCACCGGACTGATCCTGCGGACCGAGAAGTCGGTGCTGTTCGTCATCCCGTGGGGCCGCCACTGGATCGTGGGAACCACGGACACCGACTGGGACCTGGACAAGGCGCACCCGGCGGCGTCGAGCGCGGACATCGACTACCTGCTGGAGCACGTGAACTCGGTGCTGGCGGTGCCGCTCACGCGCGACGACGTCCAGGGCGTGTACGCGGGCCTGCGGCCGCTGCTGGCCGGGGAGTCGGACGCGACGAGCAAGCTGTCGCGCGAGCACACGGTGGCACACCCGGTGCCGGGGCTGGTGGTGGTCGCCGGGGGCAAGTACACGACGTACCGGGTCATGGCGAAGGACGCGGTCGACGAGGCCGTGCACGGCCTGGACCAGCGGGTGGCGGAATGCGTGACGGAGGACGTGCCGCTGGTGGGGGCGGAGGGATACCGGGCGCTGTGGAACGGGCGGGCGCGGATCGCGGCCCGGACGGGGCTTCATGTGGTGCGGGTGGAGCACCTGTTGAACCGCTTCGGATCGCTGACGGAGGAACTGCTGGACCTGATGGCCGCCGATCCGGGACTGCGTGAGCCGGTGTCCGGGGCGGACGACTACCTGCGGGCGGAGATCGTGTACGCGGCCTCGCACGAGGGGGCCCGGCACCTGGACGACGTACTGACGCGGCGGACACGGATCTCGATCGAGACCTTCGACCGGGGGACGCGGTCGGCCCGGGAGTGCGCGGAGTTGATGGCGCCGGTGCTGGGGTGGGACAAGCAGCAGATCGAGAAGGAAGTGGAGCACTACGAGAAGCGGGTCCAGGCGGAACGGGAATCGCAGCGCCAGCCGGACGACCAGACCGCGGACGCGGCGCGGCTGGGCGCGCCCGACATCGTTCCGTTGTAACTCCGGGATGTGGAGGGGGGAACCGTAGACCCGGGGCGCCCGTCCGTTGCGGAGTGAGGAAGAATGAGGGTTCTGCCGGGGCGGGTTACCGCGGGCCCCGGCCGCCGGGTCGCTCAGCCGCTGGGGCAGGCGGAGCAGCGGCACGATTGCAGAGGGGACGCATGTCGAAGCCGGAGCACACCGAGTCGCCTGCGGCGAAGCCCAGCAGCGCGAAGTCTGCGGCTGGTGCCGTGCCTTCGGACGCACCTGCCGGAGCGCCTGCCGGGTCGCCGGTGGCGAAGTCCGAGGGTGCGAAGCCTGTGGCCGATGCTGCGCCTGTGGCGGAGCCCGAGAACGTGAAGCCTGCGGCTGCCAAGCCGGGGCTGCGCAAGGACGTGCCCGCGCCCAAGGCGAAGCCCGAGGCGAAGAAGCCTGCGGCGGAGCCCGGGGCCGAGAAGCCCGTGGCTGACGCTGCGCCTGCCGGGTCGCCTGCGGCGGAGTCTGAGGGTGCGAAGCCTGTGGCCGATGCTGCGCCTGTGGCGGAGCCCGAGAACGTGAAGCCTGCGGCTGCCAAGCCGGGGCTGCGCAAGGACGTGCCC
>NZ_JBIAVJ010000016.1:0-43749 GCF_042894025.1 Streptomyces sp. NPDC001549 | reverse complement strand
CCGCGCCCAAGGCGAAGCCCGAGGCGAAGAAGCCTGCGGCGGAGTCTGAGGGTGCGAAGCCCGTGGCCGACGCTGTGCCTGTGGCGGGGGCCGAGGACGTGAAGCCTGCGGCTGCCAAGCCGGGGCTGCGCAAGGACGTGCCCGCGCCCAAGGCGGGGGGCGAGGTGGTCAATCCCGTCGTCGAGAAGGCCGATGCCATGGCCGCCGCCGTCAAGGCCGCCGCGGCCAAGGCCGCCGGGAGCGGGCAGGACGAGGGGCGGCTGCTGGCCGGGCGGTACCGGCTGGGGGCCGTGCTCGGCAAGGGCGGGATGGGTACCGTCTGGCGGGCCCAGGACGAGACCCTGGGCCGGACCGTCGCCGTCAAGGAGCTCCGCTTCAGCACCGGGGTCGACGAGGACGAGAAGCGACGCCTCATCACCCGTACCCTCCGCGAGGCCAAGGCCATTGCCCGGATCCGCAGCGGCGGCGCCGTCACCGTCTACGACGTCGTCGACGAGGACGGCCGGCCGTGGATCGTCATGGAGCTCATCGAGGGCCTCTCGCTCGCCGAGTTCATACGCGAGAACGGCCCCCTTACCCCGCACCGCGCAGCCGAGGTCGGGCTCGCGGTGCTCGACGTGCTGCGCGCCGCGCACGGCCAGGGCATCCTGCACCGCGACGTGAAGCCGTCGAACGTGCTCATCGCCGGCAACGGCCGTGTCGTCCTCACCGACTTCGGCATCGCGCAGGTCGAGGGCGACCCCTCCGTCACCTCCACCGGCATGCTCGTCGGCGCCCCCTCCTACATCTCCCCCGAGCGCGCCCGCGGCCACAAGCCCGGCCCGCCCGCCGACATGTGGTCGCTCGGCGGTCTGCTGTACGCCTCCGTCGAGGGAGTGCCCCCGTACGACAAGGGATCCGCGCTCGCCACCCTCACCGCGGTGATGACCGAGCCGGTGGACCCGCCGAAGAACGCCGGTCCGCTGGCCGAGGTCATCTACGGCCTGCTCGCCAAGGACCCGACCCACCGGCTCGACGAAGCCCGCACCCGGGCGATGCTGGGCGCCGTCCTCGCGGCGCCCGAGCCCGCGCCGGCTCCCGTAGCGGCTCCGGCGGCCGAGGAGACCCGGCAGATATCGCTGGCCGACGCCAAGGAGGCCGTGGAGAAGGCCGCCGCGGACAAGGCGGAGAAAGCGGCCGAGCGGGCGGCGAAGAAGGAACGCGAGCGGCGCGACCGCGAGCAGCGCGAACGCGCCCGCGCCGCGCTGAAGGCTGCCCGCAAGGCGGCGACGGCCACGGCCGCCACCACGGCCGCCACCACGGCCGTCTCCGCCGCGGAGCCGCCGAAGTCCAAGCCGTCCCCCGTCAAGGCTCCGCTCACGGACGTGATGCAGCGCCGCACCATCGTGCTCGCTGCGGCGGCCGTGGTCGTGGTGCTGGCGGTCGTCGGCTCGCTCATCGCCTACGCCTTCAGCGGCGACGACACGGACACCAAGGACGAGAGCAAGGGCGACGGCAAGCCCACTCCGGCGGCCTCGGCCCCGAAGGACCCGGGCGGCGGAAGCGGCAGCGGCGGGACCGGGGAGACCTCCCCGAAGCCCTCGGGGAACACGGGTGAGACGGCCGGTGGCGGCAGTGCCGGTACGGGTACCGCCACCGGTGGTCAGCCGGGCCAGGGCCAGCAGTCCCCGGGCGTGGGCCAGGGCCAGGGCGCCACGTCCGGCGGGTCCGGCGGCGCACTTCCGGCGGGATACGCACTGATCCAGGAGTTCGGGTTCCACTTCTCGATGGCGATGCCCGAGGGCTTCAAGCAGATAGGCATAGCGGGCGACAACTCCGGCGCCATATACGCCCGTGAAAGCGGCGGATTCCCGCGGATCCAGGTCGACTACACCGGCAAGCCGGGCGACGACGCGCGCCTCGCCTGGATCAAGTCGGTCCCTGGCGTGGCGGGCAGCAGCACGGGATACCGGCAGCTCCGCATCGACGTGGTGGACTACCGGGGCTACCCGACCGTCGCCGACTGGGAGTTCGAGCGGGAGCAGAAGGGGATCAAGGTCCGGGTGCTCAACCGTGGCTTCAAGCTGGACGCGACGCACGGCTACGCGATCATGATCAGCTGCGCCGCCGACCAGTGGGACGCCCCCGAGTGCACCCAGATGCGCAACGTCGCCTTCGAGACCTTCCAGCCGCTCGGCTGACCCCGGGACGCGGGCGGCCCTGGCGACGTATCGTGTCGGAGGGGCCATGGGGAGCCCGCCGCACTCGGGGGAGGCGATGTGGAGGAGTACGCGGGCCGGATCCTGGCCGGCCGCTACCGCCTGCCCGTGCCGCCGTCCGACGAGTACGAACTGATGGAGACCCGCGCCTTCGACACGCGCAGCGGGCAGGAAGTCCTGGTACGGCAGGTGCCGTTACCGGAGGTCGTGGACGCGGAGCTGCTGGACGGGCCGCGGGCCGTCCCGGCGGCGCGCCGCTCGCCCGCCGATCTGCCGGCCGTACGCCGGGCCATCGAGGCGGCGCAGGCCGCGGCTTCGATCCCGGACCATCCGCGGCTGGACCAGGTCTTCGACGTGTTCGCCGAGGGCGAGTCGCTGTGGATAGTGAGCGAACTGGTCCCGGCCCGGCCGCTGGCCGCGCTGATAGCCGATGAACCGCTGAGCCCCTACCGGGCCGCCGAGGTGGCGTCGGACGTGCTGACGGCGCTGCGGGTGCTGCACGCGCACGGCTGGACGCATCGGAACATCACCGTCCGGACGGTGTTGGTGTGCGAGGACGGCCGGGTCGTGCTGACGGGCCTCGCGGCCGGCGCGGCGGAGGAGGCCCTGTGCGGGTACGACCCCGTCCCGAGCGCGGAGGACACCGGAGGCGGCGGAGCGGGCTGGGGTACCGCCACTGTCACCGCCCCCGCCACTGCCCCGGTTCCGGCTCCGGTCCCCGCCCCCGTCCTCGCCCCTGTCCTGGCTCCGCCGCCCGTCCCCGCTCCGGATCCGGTCCCCGGTCCGGCCCCGGGCCCGACTCCGGCCGCCGCCGGCCCGGTGGACGTCGCGTACGCGCCGCTCGTGGCCCCCGGATACGACACCGGGCCGCGGTACACCGACCACATCACCCCCGGCCGTCCGCAGGACCGCCCCGACCTCCAGGCCGCCGCGCGGGCCGGCGCCATCGCCGCCTACCGGGCCGGGGCGCGGGCCGCCGCCGCCCGGGTGATCGAGGAGCGCAGGGCCGGGACGGCGGCCGAGATCGAGGCCGGTGCGCCGCCGGAGCGCCGCCCCGAGGGGTCGACGCTCCCGCAGGGGTACTCGTATCCGTACGGCGGCCCGGAGACCGGCGCCGCCGCCCCCTGGCACGGCGCGACCCCCCGCCGGGCGGAGCTTCCCGGGCCCGCCCCGGAACCGGAACCCGCCCCGGAACCGGAGCCCGTACCCGTACCCGTACCCGTACCCGATCCCGAGCCCCTGGCCGAACCCGTACCCCTGCCGGCCTCGGATCCGGAGCCGGAGCAGGCACCGCAGGCGCAGCACGAGCGCCCCGCCCTGCCCGCCCAGCTCGCCCTGCCCCAGGGCTACCGGCAGGCCGACGCCCCGGCCGCCCCCGACCGGTCCCAGCCCGCCGGCAACGGCTGGTCCGGGCCGCGGACCGGCCTGGACGCCGAGCGCGCGCGGCAGACCCGGATGGCCGTCGTCGGGGCCGTCACCGAGCGGTGGGCCCCCGAGCAGGCCGGCCCCGTGCACGGGCACTGGCAGCTCGCGGCCCCCGTCGGGCCCGCCACCGACCTCTGGGCGCTCGGCGCGCTGCTCTACCGCGCGGTGCAGGGGCATGCCCCGTACCCGGAGGACAGCGTCGCCGAGCTGGTCGAGATGGTCTGCGCGGAGCCGCCCGCCTTCGCCGAGGAGTGCGGCGCGCTGCGCCCGATCGTGGAGTCGCTGCTGCGCCAGGACCCCACCGAGCGGCCCGACTTCGAGGAGCTCCGCGGCTGGCTGCGGTCGCTCGTACGGTCCGCGCCCGAACCGGACGCCGGGTTCGGGGCGCTTCCGATGCCGGAACCGGATCCGGCGCGGCTGCCCGTCGTACGCCGCCGCGGTGAGGTCCACGGGCGCCACCGCAACCCCGCGGGCCCCCGTAAGCCGCGTGCCCTCGGGCGGACCCTGCTCGTCGGGATCCTGGTCCTCCTCGCCGGCGGGGTGGCGTACGCGATGCTGTTCATGCCCCGGGCCGCCGACCAGGAGCCCGCGGGCGCCTCCCAGGGTGGCACCGCGCAGGCGCCGGCGAAGCCGAGCCCCTCCCAGGTCCCTTCGGGCACGCCCGAGTCCAAGCCCGCCCCGCAGACGACGGCGCCCGCCGAGTCACCGGCCGCCCCGGCCCCCGCCCCGGCCGGTTACACGACCCAGCAGGACCCGGAGCACTTCGAGATCGCCGTACCCGACGGCTGGGAGCGTCGCGGAATCAATGAGTCCGGTCAGGTCCGGTACACCGACGGGCAGTTCGTGCTGACCGTCGTCCCCGGCCGCGACAAGGTCCAGGGCAATCCGGATCCGGCGGCGTACCAGAAGGACAAGGAGCCGGAGCTGACCCCGTACCGGACGTCCACCTGGTCGACCGTCGGCGATGTGAAGACCACCAAGGTGGGCCAGCAACTGCGCGCGACGGGCCGGTACACGTGGATCGACGGGACCGGCCGCAACGTCTTCGCCCGCAACTTCGTCGTGGCGCTGGGCGGCAGCTACCACGTCGTCCTGGTCACCGGTCCGGAGGACGAGCAGTCCAAGGTCACCGAGGTCTTCGAGAAGGCCACGGCGAGTTACAAGGCGGGCGGTTGAACGGATACTGACGACTGATCAGTACGGCGATTGCGTCACAGTGCCGTCTTTCGGCGCCCGGGCGGTTCCGGCAGCCCCTCCGGGCTCCGTAATCTGGCCTGAAGTGCAGAGAGCGGCGGGATTTCGTGGAACAGCAGACAGGTGGGGGCGCCGTGCTGGCGGGCCGGTACCGGCTCGTCGAGCCGATCGGCCGGGGCGGCATGGGCAAGGTGTGGCGTGCGCATGATGAGCTGCTCCACAGGACCGTCGCCGTCAAGGAACTGACGGCGGGTCTGTACGTCGCCCAGGCCGACCGGGACGTCATGCACGCCCGGACGCAGAAGGAGGCCCGGGCCGCGGCCCGGATCCAGCACCCGGCGGTCGTCACCGTCCACGACGTCCTGGAGCACGACGACCGGCCGTGGATCGTCATGGAGTACATCGACGGGCCCTCCCTCGCGGATGCGGCCAAGGCGGCCGGGCGGATCGAGCCCCGCGAGGCGGCCCGGATCGGCCTGCACGTGCTGGGCGCGCTGCGCGCCGCGCACGCGGTCGGCGTACTGCACCGCGACGTGAAGCCGGGCAACGTGCTGCTCGCCAAGGACGGCCGGGTGCTGCTCACGGACTTCGGGATCGCCGCGATCGAGGGCGACTCGTCGATCACGCGCACCGGCGAGATCGTGGGCTCCATCGACTACCTGGCGCCCGAGCGGGTCACCGGTGGCATCCCCGACCCGTCCTCCGACCTGTGGTCGCTGGGTGCCACCCTCTACACGGCGGTGGAGGCCCGTTCGCCGTTCCGCCGTACGTCACCCATCTCCAGCCTGCAGGCCGTGGTCAACGACGAGCCTCCGGCGCTGCGCCAGGCCGGGGCGCTCGGGCCGGTCATCACGGCCCTGCTGCGCAAGGATCCGACGGAGCGCCCCTCGGCCGAGGAGGCCGAGCGGATGCTGCTGGAGGCGATGGAGGGCCGCGAGCCGAAGGCCGCGCAGGCGTACGTGCCCACGCGCGCGGTGACCCCGGAGGAACTGGCCCCGGCGCAGGAACGATCCGAGGTGCCGGCTCCGCCTCCGCCGGCGGAGATCGGGGCGACGGCCGCACTGGCGGAGCCCCTGCCCCCCGCGGCCACCACCACGACCGCCGCCGGCCCGGACCGGGGCTGGCGGGGGCGGGCCGTGGTCGTGGCCCTGGTGGCGGCGCTGCTCGGCGGCGGCGGCGTGTTCGGGGTGCTCAAGTACACCGGGGACACGGGGGACGACGCCGGTCCGGACAAGGTGGTCACCTCGGCGGGCCCGCCGGCGGGCTGGAGCAAGGTCACCGACCCCATCGCCGGTTTCACGCTGTTCGTCCCGGAGGGCTGGACGCGCAAGGCGAACGGCGACCAGATCGACTACACCCCGGACGACGGGAAGCACTTCATCCGGATCGCCTCCGATTCCACCCCGGACTACCAGGACCCGTACGCGCACCTCCTCGACCTGGAGAAGCAGGTGGCGAAGCGGACCGACTACAAGAAGGTGCGGCTGAACCAGAACACCTTCCGGGACAGCACCCGGGCCGCGCTCTGGGACTTCACCTGGACGGAGAAGCAGAACCACCCCGGCCCGCGCAGGGCCAAGGAGCAGATGTACGTGGCCTTGGACGGCACGGAGTACGCCATCTACATGTCGAGCCCGGTCGAGACCTGGGCCACGACCGAGCAGCAGTTCGACGTCGTGCTCAGCGGCTGGGAGCCGCCCGCCGGGAAGTCCTGATCGGCCCCGGTTCCGCCACCCTGCCAGCAACCACTGGCGGAAATGACAAAATCCGGTTACCGACGGGTACCCAAAGGCTGTCCGGCGCAATACGCTCACCGGCATGACGGACTCGCAGGCCCCCGCCGCCCCCCTCCGGACCGCACCGGAGCCCACCAACCCGGTCGCCCCGGCCCCGGCCGGTGCCCGCACCGCCGCCGACGTGGTGACCCCCGACCTGGTCGCCCGGCTGACCCGCGGAGTGATCGGATCCGGCCGCACCGCCAACCACACCCCCTTCACCGGGGACCGGCTGGCGGAGCTCCCGGAGGCCACCCCCGAGGACGTGGCCGAGGCCTTCGACCGGGCCCGTGCCGCCCAGCCCGCCTGGGCGGCGGTCCCCGTCGCCAAGCGGGCGGCGGTCCTGCTGCGCTTCCACGACCTGGTCCTCGACCGGCAGGCCGAGGTCCTCGACCTGATCCAGCTGGAGACCGGCAAGGCCCGCCTGCACGCGCACGAGGAGGTCCAGGCGGTCGCCGTCTCGGCCCGCCACTACGGGCGCAAGGCCCCCGGGTACCTGCGCCCCAAGGGCCACACCGGTGCCATGCCCACCCTCACCAAGGTCACCGAGCTGCGCCAGCCGCGCGGGGTCGTCGGCCAGATCGCCCCCTGGAACTACCCGCTCGAACTGTCGGTCGGCGACGCCCTGCCCGCCTTCGTGGCGGGCAACGCGCTCGTCATGAAGCCCGACACCGAGACCGCGCTGACCGCCCTGTGGGCCCGCGACCTGCTGATCGAGGCCGGCCTGCCCGCCGAGGTCTTCCAGATCGTGCTCGGCGAGGGCCCCGTCGTCGGCCCCGAGGTGGTCCGGCACGCGGACTACGTCTCCTTCACCGGCTCCACCCGTACCGGCCGCGAGGTCGCCCGGGGCGCGGCCGACCGCCTCGTCGGGGTCTCCCTCGAACTCGGCGGCAAGAACGCCATGCTCGTGCTGCACGACGCCGACATCGAGAAGGCCGCCGCGGGCGCCGTCCGCGCCTGCTTCTCCTCCGCCGGACAGCTCTGCATCTCCATCGAGCGGCTCTACGTCCACGCCTCCGTCGCCGACGCCTTCGTCGAGCGGTTCGCGGCCCGTACGAAGGCCATGCGGCTCGGCGCCTCCCTCGCGTACGGCGCCGACATGGGCTCCCTGGTCGGCGAGCGCCAGCTGGAGACCGTACAGCGGCACGTGGACGAAGCCGTGGCCAAGGGCGCCACCCTCGTCGCCGGCGGCACCGCCCGGCCCGACATCGGCCCGCTCTTCTACGAGCCCACCATCCTCGACGGCGTCGAGGCCCCCATGGCGGTGTGCGGCGAGGAGACCTTCGGCCCCGTCGTCTCGATCTACCGCTTCACCGACGAGGACCAGGCGATCGCCGAGGCCAACGCCACCGCCTACGGCCTCAACTCCAGCGTCTGGACCAAGGACTCCCGCCGTGGCCACGCCGTCGCCGCCCGCCTGCGCACCGGCACCGTCAACATCAACGAGGGCTACGCCCCCGCCTACGGCAGCGCCCAGGCACCCATGGGCGGCATGAAGGACTCCGGCCTCGGCCGCCGCCACGGATCCGAGGGCATCCTCAAGTACACCGAGGCCCAGACCGTCGCCCACCAGCGGCTGCTTCCGATGGCGCCCTCGCTGGGCATGGACGACGAGAAGTACGCGGCGTTCATGACCCGCAGCCTCAAGGTCATGAAGGCCCTCCGACTCCGCTAAGGGGCAGCACCGTGTCTGAGCCTGCATCTGATTCCCACGACCACGACCACGACTACGACTACGACGTCATCGTCATCGGATCGGGGTTCGGCGGATCGGTCTCGGCGCTGCGCCTGACCGAGAAGGGCTACCGGGTCGGCGTCCTGGAGGCAGGACGCCGCTTCACCCGCGAGAGCCTGCCGAAGAACAGCTGGGACCTGCGCAACTACCTGTGGGCCCCGGCCCTCGGGTTGTACGGGATCCAGCGGATCCACCTGCTCGGCAACGTGATGGTGCTCGCGGGCGCCGGCGTGGGCGGCGGCTCGCTCAACTACGCGAACACGCTGTACGTGCCGCCCACCGCCTTCTTCGAGGACCGGCAGTGGGCCTCCATCACCGACTGGCGCGAGGAGCTCACCCCCTACTACGAGCAGGCCAAGCGGATGCTCGGGGTGCGTCTCAACCCGACCATGACCCCCTCCGACGTCCACCTCAAGGCGGCCGCCGAGAAGATGGGCGTCGCGGACTCCTTCCACATGGCCCCGGTCGGCGTCTTCTTCGGCGACGGCGGCGACGGCGAGGCGCAGCCGAAGGTCCGGCCAGGGGACGAGGTCCCCGACCCGTACTTCGGCGGCGCCGGCCCCGCCCGCAGGGCCTGCACGGAATGCGGCGAGTGCATGACCGGCTGCCGGCACGGCGCGAAGAACACCCTGAACGAGAACTACCTGCACCTCGCCGAGCGCGCCGGCGCCGTCATCCACCCGATGACCACCGTCACCGCGCTCTCCGACCATCCCGAGGGCGGCTACCGCGTCCGCACCGTCCCCACCGACGGCCGCCGGCGGGGCCGGGCGAAGGTGCTGCGCGCCCGGTACGTCGTCGTCGCGGCGGGCACCTACGGCACGCAGACCCTGCTGCACACGATGAAGGACCGCGGCGAGCTCCCGCGCCTCTCGCACCGGCTCGGGGAGCTGACCCGGACCAACTCCGAGGGCCTGGTCGGCGCGCAGACCGACGACCGCCGCTACCGCAAGCGGCACGGAGGCGACCGCCGGGCCGACTTCACCCGGGGCGTGGCGATCACCTCCTCCGTGCACCCCGACGCCGACACCCACATCGAGCCCGTCCGCTACGGCAGGGGCTCCAACGCCATGGGGTTCATGACGGTCCTCCAGGTCCCCCACAGCAAGCACCGGGTCCGTGCCTGGCTCGGCCGGACCGTGCGGCACCCGGTGCAGCTGGCGCGTTCGCTGTCCAACCGGCGCTGGTCGGAGCGGACCATCATCGGCCTGGTCATGCAGTCGCTGGACAACTCGCTGACCACGTACCGCAAGCCCGGCGGGATCGGGAAGGGCCTGCTCACGGCCCGTCAGGGCCACGGCGCCCCGAACCCGGTCCAGATCGCGGAGGCCACGCAGGCCGCGACCCTGCTGGCCGAGGAGATCAACGGCTTCCCGGGCAGCAACATCGGCGAGCTGATGGGGACCCCGCTGACCGCGCACTTCCTGGGCGGCTGCCCGATCGGCGCCTCGCCGGAAGAGGGCGTGGTGGACCCGTACCTCCGGCTCTACGGGCACCCGGGCATCTCGGTGGTGGACGGCTCGGCCGTCTCCGCGAACCTCGGCGTGAACCCGTCGCTGACGATCACCGCGCAGGCGGAACGGGCGATGTCGTACTGGCCGAACACGGGCGAGCGGGACCCGCGGCCCGAGCAGGGGGCCGCGTACGTCCGCCTGGACGCGGTGGAGCCGGTCCGTCCGGCGGTACCGAAGGAGGCCTTCGGCGCGCTGCGGCTGCCGTTCCTCGGGGTCCCGGAGATTCCGCCGCGTCGGTCGTGAGCGATCCGGAACCTGTCGTGTGACAGCGGTGGGTACCGCGCTCCCCCTCCGAGCGCGGTACCCACCGCGGTACATACGTGACAGATGTTCAGCCTTGATGGTTGTACCGGAATCCACGGTGCCCAGCTGTGGTGTCGATCACACGGTGAAGTGTGCAACTGCGACTGATGTTCGACAGTCAACGGCTGCATGAGAAAGCGCATCTCGTTGCTGGCTGCAGGCGCCCTCGTGGCCCTGGGGCCGGCCACTACTCCCGCACACGCTGCGGACCCCGTCTTCACCCTGGCCGGACCGGCCGGGATCGGTCTGCGCCCGCACCCCGGGCAGAGCGGTGAGCCGCAGAAGACCTCGGTGGAGTTCCGGATCGTCAACGACTCCACCACGACGTTCGACCGCCCGAGCACCTTCACGATCGACCTGAGCGGCCTCAAGGGCATCGCCGACGTGACGCTCGCCAAGGACCGGGGCGCGGACTGCAAGCTCACCGCCGCGGCCGTGACCTGCAAGAGCTGGGCGCTGTGGACGGGCGAGAGCACCGTCGTGGGCCTGAACCTCAGCGCGGCCAAGGACAGCAAGACCGGCGCGACCGCCGACCTGACGCTCACCGGCGCGGCGGAAGGCGCCACCTTCAAGGCCGCCACCACCAAGGTGCGCGTCGGCGGCCCCGACCTGGTGCTGGACCGGGCCCGGCTGAAGGCGGAGCAGAAGCCGGGCGACAAGCAGAACCTGTCGATCATCTTCGCCAACGAGGGCACCGACCCCGTCAACGGCGTGGTGCTCGAAATGCGCACCACGCACGGCATCGACCTGGTCGAGCAGTACGACAACTGCTCCTACTCCGACGACACCCGTGCGGGCCAGCCGTGGAACACCGGCTGGAGCACGGTGCAGTGCCTGCTGGAAGGCGAGTACGAGCCGGGCGCGGTCTACGGCGTCGACGGCCCGCTGACCCTCAAGGCCGCCCCGCACGCCTTCATCGACGGCCTGACCTACGCGGTGTACGCGGCCGGCGACCAGCCGAAGGCGGCGAAGTACCGCGCGCCCGCGGCCGCCCGCAACAAGCTGGCCGCGGCGAAGCAGGCCCCCAAGGCCGCGGCCCGGTCCACCCAGCAGGCGGCGGACCTCGACCCCTGGAACAACATCCAGGAGTTCGACTTCGCGACGAGGAACACCGCCGACCTGGTGGCCACGGGCGTGTCCCTCAAGGGCAAGGCCGGCGAGACGGTCACCGCCGACTTCGGCTTCCGCAACGACGGCCCGGCGTGGGTCGCCCACCTGCGCTCCAAGGATGCAGTCGCCCGTACCGACATCATGATCCCGGCGGGCGCGAAGGTCACCAAGGTCCCGGCCGGCTGCACGGGGGTCAACGCCAACGGCACCCACCGCGACCAGACCCTGGGCGCGCCGCGCTACTTCTGCTCCACCGGCCATGTCGTGGGGGAGAAGGAGACGTTCGCCTACCCGTTCCAGCTGAAGATCGAGACGGTCGTGGCGGACGCCAAGGGCTCGATCACGGTCGGCCAGTGGACGCCGGAGGGCACCACGGGCCAGCGCTGGGACCCGAACGACAGCAACAACAAGGCGGCCTTCGTGATCAACGCGAAGGACACCGGACCGGCCCCGACCCCGACCGCCTCCACCTCGGCCACGCCGGCCCCGACCGGCTCCGCGACGCCCACCGCGACCGCGACCGCGACGCCGAGCGCCTCGGCCACCGGTACGGGGGTCACGGCGAACGGCGGCCTCGCCTCCACCGGCAGCTCCGCCCAGGCGATCGCGCTCGGCGGCGCGGTGCTCCTGGCCGTCGGCGGCGGGCTGTTCCTGGCGTTCCGCCGCAAGGCGGGCGGGCACGCGTAACGGCGTGACCGGGTACGCGCGACAACGCAGAACGACCGGCCCGGGGCGTCCCCCGGGCCGGTCGTCCTTTACGGGGTGACCGGGCTGCTGTCCCCTGCCGTCCGGCCACGCGAAGGAGCGAGGTCCCACGACGCACGCTCCACGGGGCGTGCGTCTCATCGCTCCAGCGGATCCACGCGTGGTGTTGCGGTTCCGCGGCTGGCTGACGCGGACACCCTCACCAACGAAGGGCCCCGGGGCCGGTCACGGTCCGGACGGGTGACGAACAGCCGTCACACGCGCCCCCGGCACAGCTCCAGCAGGGTCATGGCGAGGGCGGTGCCGGGCTTTCCGAGCGCATCGCTCCAGTGGGAGAGCACCTCCATCTCGCGCGACAGATGCACCCGGCGCCCGCCGGACGCGATCCGGGCGTCCTGGATGACGGTCGAGACGGCCATCCGCTCCTGGATCAGGCCGATGATCCGGTCGTCGAGGGCGTCGATGCGCGTACGGGAGTCGGCGATCAGCTGCTCGGGGGTGGTGGTGACGCTCATGGTGTTCTCTCCTGTGGGTCGTGTCGTGCCGACAGGAGCGGAAACGCGGAAGCGCCCCGGTCCTGTCGGACCGGGGCGCTTCCGGGAAGTCAGTGGCTCAAGCGAGCATCACGAGGACCCATGGCGACCGGACCGACCGGTGCCATAGGTAAACAGGAAGCTCAGCTGCTTGCGCATGGCGCGGATACTACCTTCCGTCCCCTTCTGGGCCAATCGCGTTCGGATGCTGAGACGGCTCGGAGGTCTGCGTGACGCGCGCGTGGTCCGTATACACGCGCCGGAAGAGGTGGTGGCCGGTCCGCTCCGTGTGCCGCAGCGCCCAGTCCTGTGCTGCTCCTTGCTCGTCCTGTGGGCCGGACTCGGCCCCGCAGCGGTACGCCGTGCAGAAGACCTCGTAGGTGACGCCGCCCTCCGGCGCGTGCTGGATGGTGTGTGCGACGTACCGGAGGACCGCTCGTGGGCTCAGCATCGGCTGCGCCCACGGTGAGCGACGATCTCCACATTGCAGTCCGACACCGCCGAGAGATCACCCCGCCGGTGGGCCTCCGAGCGCTGGTTCGCCAGTGCCGCGCACACGTCGCAGCCTGCGGCCGGTTTCGGAGCCTCCGAAGGAAGTGACAGATGCACAGGTGGGCTCATGGTTGTCAGAGATGCCATGAACGGCACGCTAGAGAGCGTCACTTGGGGCCTTGCGAGACTATTCTCGATTATTGCGCTGCTGTGGTCGGCCATGCATCGACATTCCTGCGTGGCGGCCGACATCCTTTGAAGCCGGGGCTGGCGCGACGAAGGGGCAGGACCAATGGCACGCAGGCTGCGCTTCAACGGCACAGGCAGCGGTGAAGGTGGCTGCCCCGCCGTGCATGAAGATCTGGACAGCGCCGAAGTCGTCGTTCAGGGAACCCCGCTCACCGATCCCGATGACGTTGCCCAGTTGCGTCACCTCTCGCCGGGCGAGGTGGCGATCGTGGTTCCGCGTGAACTGATCGTCGACTTCTGCCCCAAGGAGGTCATCCGTGTGCCCCGCATCATCGACCTGGATGCCTTCGGGAGGCTGTTCGAGAACTTTGAGCACACCGCGTGGCGGCTGGAGACGCGCCGCCGGTACGCCTCAGACGAAGCCACTGACACGTACGCCCAGTTCCTGCGGGGCGAGAGTCCGTCATGGGACATGGAAACAGCGTGGAGCACGACCATTCGGCAGAAGGCATCAGGCGGTGCCACCGTTGGTCGCGTACGTGTTGTCGACAGTCACCCGACTCCGGGGCAGCGCTACCTCATGGCCCACACCGAGAAGAACATCGCGCTCGGGGAGGAGATCCGCAATCTGTGGCGTGCGGACGCCGAGCGGCTGCGGCTGCCCACCGAGGATTTCTGGATCTTCGATTCCCGGCTCGTCGCTGTGCTCAATTTCGACGAGGGGGACAATCTGCTCGACGTCGAGCTGGTCACCGAGCCTGTCGAGGTCAATCGTTGCGCCCAGGTACGGGACACGGCCTGGCATTACGCCGTCTCGTGCGGGACGTTCGCCGCAGCACTGGCGGCAGCCGAGCAGCAGTGAGCGTGTGCAACCGGTGAGTACGGACTACCAGCAGGCGAGAGCGGCCCTCGGCGTGAGGCTGCGGGAGCTGCGTGAGGCCTGCCCCGGAATTCGGCTTACTGGTACGGCGCTGGCGGCGCGTCTTGGCTGGACTCAGTCGAAGGTCAGCAAGCTGGAGACGGGGCGGCAGACAGCCACGGCGGACGACCTGAGGGCGTGGGCGGCGGGGGTCGAGCAACCGGAAGCAGCGGAGGAGCTGCTGTCCCGGCTGCGCGGGCTGGAATCCAGGATCCGCTCGTGGCGCCGCCAGCTGGCCGGGGGACTTCGGCCTGTACAGGATGTGCACAACCAGGCGCAGGCGGACGCGCGTGTGCTCCGCGCGTGGGAATCGTCCTGGGTCGTCGGGGTGCTTCAGACGCCTGACTATGCGCGTGCGATCCTCAGCCGCTTCGCGGATCTGCATCAGACGCCCAGAGACATCGAAGAAGCCGTGCGTTCCCGGATGAAGCGGCAAGAGGGGCTGTACGACTCCGGAAAGCGCTACCGAATCCTGTTGTGGGAAGCGGTTCTCCATGCTCGGATCTGTTCGCCCTCGGTACTCAGCGCCCAGCTCGACCGACTGCACGGTGTGATCGGCCTCGACACCGTGGAACTGGGGATCGTCCCCCTCAGGGCGGCTCTGCAGATCCCGCCAGGACTCGGATTCTGGATCTACGACGACCGGCAGGTGGTCGTGGAGACCTGGCACGCGGAACTCTGGCTGGACGACACCGACAGCGTCGCCACCCACCTCCGGGTCTGGCAGGCCCTCCGCGAATCCGCCGCCTTCGGGGCGGACGCACAGTGCGTGATCAGCCGGGCACGTCGGGCAGCGGAGGCGCCGGGATTCGGATGGTGAGACGAAGAGGGGCCTGCGTCCCCCGTTAGAATCGACAAAACAGCCACCTCTTCCGCCGGAAGGCCGCCCCGTGCCAGAAGCACCCTCCGCCGCCCACGACAGCGCCCCGGACACGGTTCTCGTCGTCGACTTCGGCGCCCAGTACGCCCAGCTCATCGCCCGCCGCGTCCGCGAAGCACGGGTCTACAGCGAGATCGTGCCGAGCTCGATGCCCGTCGACGAGATGCTGGCCAAGAACCCCAAGGCGATCATCCTCTCCGGCGGTCCGTCGTCCGTGTACGAGGAGGGCGCCCCGCAGCTCGACCGCGCGATCTTCGAGGCCGGCGTCCCCGTCTTCGGCATGTGCTACGGCTTCCAGCTGATGGCGGTCACCCTCGGTGGCCAGGTCGACAACACCGGCGCGCGCGAGTACGGCCGCACCCCGCTGGCCGTCTCCAAGGCCGGCTCCACCCTCTTCGAGGGCACCCCCGAGAACCAGTCGGTGTGGATGTCCCACGGCGACGCCTGCTCCGCCGCTCCCGAGGGCTTCACCGTCACCGCGTCGACCAACGTCGTCCCGGTCGCGGCCTTCGAGAACGACGAGAAGAAGCTG
This sequence comes from Streptomyces sp. NPDC001549, assembly GCF_042894025.1. Lineage (NCBI taxonomy): Bacteria > Bacillati > Actinomycetota > Actinomycetes > Kitasatosporales > Streptomycetaceae > Streptomyces > Streptomyces sp. NPDC001549. The sequence continues at coordinate 28,245 of NZ_JBIAVJ010000016.1, read as the reverse complement.
TACGGCGTGCAGTACCACCCCGAGGTGATGCACTCCACGCACGGCCAGCAGATCCTGGAGCACTTCCTCTACCGCGGCGCGGGCCTCGCCCCCACCTGGACCACCGGCAACATCGTCGAGGAGCAGATCGCGGCGATCCGCGAGCAGGTCGGCGACAAGCGCGCCATCTGCGGCCTCTCCGGCGGCGTCGACTCCGCCGTCGCCGCGGCCCTCGTGCAGAAGGCCATCGGCTCGCAGCTGACCTGCGTCTACGTCGACCACGGCCTGATGCGCAAGGGTGAGACCGAGCAGGTCGAGAAGGACTTCGTCGCCGCGACCGGCGTGCAGCTGAAGGTCGTCGACGCGCAGGAGCGCTTCCTGACCGCGCTGGCCGGCGTCTCCGACCCGGAGACCAAGCGCAAGATCATCGGCCGCGAGTTCATCCGCGTCTTCGAGCAGGCCCAGCTGGAGATCCTCCAGGAGGACGGCCCCGCGGTCGCCTTCCTCGTGCAGGGCACGCTGTACCCGGACGTCGTCGAGTCCGGCGGCGGCACCGGCACCGCCAACATCAAGTCCCACCACAACGTGGGCGGGCTCCCCGACGACATCGAGTTCGAGCTCGTCGAGCCGCTGCGCCAGCTGTTCAAGGACGAGGTCCGGATGGTCGGCCAGGAGCTCGGCCTGCCCGACGAGATCGTCCAGCGCCAGCCCTTCCCGGGCCCCGGCCTCGGCATCCGCATCGTCGGCGAGGTCACCAAGGAGCGCCTGGACCTGCTCCGCGAGGCCGACGCCATCGCCCGCCACGAGCTGACCGCGGCCGGCCTGGACCGCGAGATCTGGCAGTGTCCGGTCGTCCTGCTCGCGGACGTCCGCAGCGTCGGCGTCCAGGGTGACGGCCGCACCTACGGCCACCCGATCGTGCTGCGCCCCGTCTCCTCCGAGGACGCGATGACCGCGGACTGGACGCGCATGCCGTACGAGGTGCTCGCCCGGATCTCGACCCGCATCACCAACGAGGTGCCGGAGGTGAACCGGGTGGTCCTCGACTGCACGAGCAAGCCCCCGGGCACCATCGAGTGGGAGTAGTCCCACCCGGATCGCCGTGAAGCCGCCGCCCCGCACCCGCGGGCGGCGGCTTCGCCGTTTCTCTGGCCACTTGGCAGGGCCCCGGGTACCTTGCGCGGCGAACCGAGCCGTTCGAAGGAGCGCCCATGCCGGACCAGCCCGTACCCGTGCCCGTGGAGCGGCTGGGCTTCGAGATGCCGCCCGTGCACGACACCGTCGACGCGGCCCGTGCCCACCGCAGGGAGCGGCTCGCCGAGGCGCTGCGGCTGCTGGGGCGCCTCGGCTACGAGGACGGGGTGGCGGGGCAGATCACCGCGCGGGACCCGGAGTTCGAGGACTGCTACTGGGTGAACCCCTTCGGCCGGGCCTTCACCGCGCTCACCGCCGACGACCTGCTGCTGGTCGACGGGGACGGGCGGGTGGTCCGGGGCGGGCGCCGGGTCAACCAGCTGGCCTTCGCCGTGCACGCGGCGGTCCACCGCCGGCGCCCCGAGGTGGTCGCCGTCGTCCGCGCGCAGGGCCCGTACGGCCGGGCCCTCGCGGCGCTGGGCGAACTGCTGGCCCCGATCACCGAGGAGGCCTGTGCCTTCTACGAGGACCACGCGCTCCTCGACGAGTACTCCGGGGCCGGCGAACCGGAGCGGACCGCGCTCGCGCTCGGCCCGTACAAGGCACTGGTCCTGCGCAACCGGGGGCTGCTGACGGTGGGGGACTCGGTGGACGCCGCCGTCTGGTGGTTCATCGAGGCGGAGCGGGCCGCGCAGGTGCAGCTGATCGCCCGGGCCGCGGGGAAACCGGTGCCCATCGACCACCGGGCAGCGGCCCTGACGCGCGAGCGGTTCGGGTCCGATCTGGCCGCCTGGGTGAGCTACCAGCCACTCAGAGAGCTGGTGGCGTCAACATCATGAACCGTTAATCACCTGCTCTGACATCGTGCGCAATCCGGAGCACTGCCGCAGTGGTGCACAATTCGCTGGCATTGCACCGTAGTTCAGAGAGGCGGCACGTACGTGGCTGTCCAAGAGATGTCCCGAGGTACCCATACCACCGCCTGCGCCTGCGACGAGTGCGCCCGCGAGGGCCACCGGCGCGCGGTCACGGCGTTCCTGGAGAAGCGCGACGAGTTCGCCTCCGGGCAGGGCGTGCCGGCCGCCGTGGCCCACTCGCTCGGCGCCTCCCGCCAGTGGGTCTCCGACGAGCTGACCCTGTCGGCCCGTACCGTCGCCGACCGGGGCAGGGAGGCCGGGAACTCCTGGCTGTACCTGTTCTCGCGGCGGGCCGTCCTCGCCGTCTGGATCGCCGCCGGGGTCCTGCTGCTGGTGCAGGTCGCCGCCGCGCTCGGCACCGGCTGGTCCACGGCGCGCACCGCCGGGCTGCTGGCGGCCCTGGTGCTGGCCGGACTGCTCACGGTCGCGGCCCGCGCCCAGTCCGTGCGCGGCGGGCTGCTGGCCCCGCTGGTCGGCGAGGACAACCGGCTGTCCACCTCGAAGGCCGTGCCCAGCGCCTGGGTGGTGCTGACGGCCTTCGCCACGCTGCTGCCCGCGCTGCGGCTGGCCGCCTCGGCGCCCGGGCCCGAGCGGCAGGCCCTGTACGCGGGCCTCGCGCTGGACCGGGCGCTGCCGCTGCTGGCGGTGGTCTCGCTGACCTCCGCCGTGGCGGTGCTGGTGCGCCGGGTGGTCTCCGTACGGATCATGGGCCAGCGGCTGCAGAAGCTGCCGGCCGACCGGCCGCGCGGGGTGGACCTCCTGACGGACGACGCGGGCCGCGGGAGCTTCCCGGACGCGCAGTACGTGCTCGTCTCGACGGTGGTGCTCGCCTACGCGACGGCCTCGCTGGCGCGCTTCCCGGACCGGCTGCCGCAGCTGCCCTGGGCGCTGGCCCTGCTGGTGGCGCTGTCGGCCGCGGTGTACCTGGCGGCGAAGTACGCGGAGGGCAGCCGCCCGCTGGTGCTGTCGGTGGTGCGCAGACGGGAGCCCGGGGATCTGGACGCGGCCGTCCGCCCCGGGGACGACATCGAGATCCGGGGCGTGGGCTTCGTGCCGCCCGGGGCGCAGACGCCGGAGATGCTGGCCCGTCTGGTCGTACGGGTCGGGGCGGTGCACGTGCACGTGCCGCTGGTCCCGGTGGCGGGCGGATTCACCAATCCTTCCGACGCCGTGCTGACCGTGCCGGTCCCGGCGGAGGTGGAGCCGGGGCGCGTCGAGATCCAGGTGGTCACGGCCGCAGGGGTGGAATCCAACCGCTGCACCATCGATGTTGCCGAATGATCGGGGTACACATGTTCCGTGAACCGAACCGATGTTCTTGAAACCGGCGCCCCCCGCGAGGTCGTGGGCCTGCGCGAGCTGGCCTCCCGGCACGCGCTGCTGCCCCTGCGGCTCTTTCTCGGCGTGACCTTCGTGTACGCGGGGATCGACAAACTGACCGACCCGGCGTTCCTCTCCGCCTCCGGCGACGGCTCCATCGGCGACCAGATGCGCGGGGTGCGCGACACCTCCGCGATCCCCGGCCTCGTGGACCTGTCGCTGAACTCCCCCGTGGGCTTCGCCGTCGCCCTGGCCATCGGGGAGATCCTGGTCGGCCTCGGGGCCCTGGCCGGCCTGCTGACCCGTATCGCGGCCGTCGGCGGGGCGCTGATCGCGCTCAGCCTGTGGCTCACGGTGTCGTGGGCGGTGACCCCGTACTACTACGGCAACGACCTGATCTACCTGATGGCGTGGACCCCGCTGATCCTCGCCGGGGCGCCCTACCTGTCGCTGGACTCGGTGATCCGGTCGCGCCTGTCCCGGCGTACGGCGTAGGTCACCAGCCCGACCAGTGCGGCGAGGGTGAGCCCGCCCATGGTGATCGGGATGACCGCGAACCAGGGCAGGTCCGCCTCGCCGGTGGTCTCGAGCAGGTAGAGCACGCCCGCCACCACCAGGGCCAGCCCCGCGATCAGCCGTCCCGGCTGGAACTCATGACGCCGCACGGGCCACCTCCACCTGTCCGAAATCCGCACTGAGGTGCAGCTCGATCGTCCCGCCGGCCTCGGTGCCGGCAGCCGGCGCGAGGGTTTCCGTACGGTTCTGCTCTCCGACCCGCTCGATCCGGTCCGCGCGGTCCCCGGGCATCTGTACGTCGCCCATCCGCCGGATGGTGACATCGGCCAGCGCGGTGACCTCCCGCGGCAGGACCACCTTGAGCCGGCCCGCGTCGATGGACGCCCCGACGGCCACGGTGGTGCCCTTCGGCACGTCCAGGCGGCTCAGATCCAGCGTGGCGAGGCCGGTGCCCGCCTCGTACACGGGTTTCACGTCGGCCACCGCGGCCGGACGCCACTCGACCTCCCGCCAGTCCGTGCCGATCTCCCGGGGCAGGACGGCCGCGCCCGCGAGCAGACCCGCGGTGAACACCGCCAGCACGATCGTGCCGAAGCCGGTGCGTCCCAGCAGGGAGCTGACCGCAAGACCCAGACCGAAGACGACCAGCGCGGCCGCGAGCCCCGTCTGCAGGGCCTCGCCGAGCGGGTTGCCCTCCCAGGTGGCGGCGGTCCCCGCGATCCCGGCCAGCAGCGCCAGCACGAAGACCCGGCCGCCGATGCCGCCGCGCGGGCGGGCCGGGGCGGCGGGCGCCTTCGCGGCCGCCGCCGGGGTACGGCCGGTCACCACCGGGTCCGCCGAGTCGTCGGGCCCCCACAGGTATCCCGTCCCGCCGACCGGGCCGGTCGTACCGTCCTTGACCAGCGGGTCCCGCCACCAGGACGGGGCGCCGGGAGTGGGCGGCGCCTGCGTCTCCGGCGGGGCGGGCGAGTGCGCGGCGCGGGGGGCGCTGCCGGCCGGGTCGGGCGCCGCCTGCGCCTCGGGCCGGTAGGTGTGCCGCTTGCGCTGCGACCAGTACGAGGCCCCGCCCAGCGCGAGGACGACCAGCACCGAGAAGGCCGCCAGCCCGCCGTTGTCCAGCATCGACAGGAACAGCGCGCAGCCCACCAGCGCGGCGAACACCGCCGCCAGCGTGGCCCCCTCGACCCGGCCGGTCAGCAGCTTCTTCGCCTCGCTGTCCTCCTCGCCCTCCTGGGGGAGCAGCAGCCACGCGAAGCCGTAGAAGATCAGACCGACGCCGCCGGTGACCGCGAGGACACCGAGGACGACGCGGAAGACCACCGGGTCCAGATCGAAGTACCGGCCGAGGCCGCCGCACACGCCCGCGAGGACCTTGTCGCGCTTGCTGCGGCGCAGGGGCGGCCTGGCATCGGCCCGCGGGGCCCCGGGCCCGGCCGGCGGGGCGTCGTGTACTTCGGTCATGGGTCCATGGTGACGGCCCGCCGAAGCGGGCGGCATCCGGCCCTACCCTGGTGCAACCCTGATATCCCCCCGGCAGATGTGGGGGGATGCCCTGATGACCGGCCCCCGCCGGGCGTGTGACCCTTGGTGACATGCCCGTAGCCGCCCCTCCCCGTACCCCGCACGCACCGGACGCCGACGAGGTGCCGCAGCGCAGGCTCTACCGCAGCGCCGACGGCCGGATGCTCGGCGGTGTCGCGCGCGGTCTCGCCGGGCACCTCGGGCTTCCGGTGGGCTGGGTCCGCCTGGCGTTCCTCCTGCTGTTCATGTGGGGCGACGGGCTGGGCGTGCTGCTGTACGCCGCGTTCTGGGTCTTCGTACCGCTCGGCGTCGGCGGCCGGACCGGACACCGCTCCTTCTTCGAGACCCTCCCCGACGGCACCCGCCGGCTGCGCAAACCCGACCGGGGGCAGATCACCGCGCTGATCGCCCTGTTCATCGGCGCCGGCATCTTCATTTCCAAGGTCCAGCTCGGCGGCGCCTCCGGCCGGTACGTGTGGCCGACGCTGCTGGTCGGGGCCGGGGTCGTGCTCGTATGGCGGCAGGCCGACAACGCCCGCCGGGCCCACTGGTCGACGGCCGCCGGACGGCACGGACGCCTCTTCCAGGTCGCGCGGGCCCTCGCCGGCGTCGCCCTGGTCGGGGTGGGCCTGACCGTCTTCATCGTCGTACGGGGCTCCGCCGCACAGCTCGGCAACGTCCTCACCGCCACCCTCGCCGTCCTCGTCGGCGTGGCCCTGCTCGCCGGACCCTGGCTGATCCGGATGACCCAGGACCTGTCCGAGGAACGCCTGATGCGCATCCGCGCCCAGGAGCGCGCCGAGGTCGCCGCCCACGTGCACGACTCGGTGCTGCACACCCTCACCCTGATCCAGCGCAACGCGGAGGACGTCTCCGAGGTGCGCCGCCTCGCGCGGGCGCAGGAACGAGAACTGCGGAACTGGCTCTACAAGCCCGAGGGCACCGGCAAGGACGAGGCGGAGGAGCCGGCCACCCTCGCGGAGGCCGTGAAGAAGACCGCCGCCGAGGTGGAGGACCACCACGGCGTCCCGATCGAGGTCGTGGTCGTCGGGGACTGCCCGCTCGACGAGCGGCTGGCGGCACAGATACAGGCCGCGCGCGAGGCGATGGTCAACGCCGCCAAGTACGGTGGCGACGGCGGGCCCGTACAGGTGTACGCGGAGGTCGAGGGGCAGACGGTGTTCGTGTCCGTACGGGACCGGGGACCGGGCTTCGACATCGACGCGGTACCCGGCGACCGCATGGGCGTACGAGAATCGATCATCGGCCGGATGCAGCGCAACGGCGGGACCGCACGGCTGCGGTCCGCGCCCGACGGCGGCACGGAAGTCGAGCTGGAGATGGAGAGGGCGGCGAACACAGCATGACCGAGGCGGGAGAGAACGCAGGCGTGGGGGAGACCAGGCGTGTCCGGGTGGTGCTCGTCGACGACCACAGGATGTTCCGTACGGGGGTGCAGGCCGAGATCGGCGAGACCGGACGCACGGGCGTCGAGGTCGTCGGCGAGGCGGCCGACGTCGACCAGGCCGTCACCGTCATCACCGCCACCCGGCCCGAGGTGGTCCTGCTCGACGTGCACCTGCCCGGCGGCGGCGGCGTCGAGGTGCTGCGGCGCTGCGCCCCGCTGATGGCGGCGGCCGAGAACCCGGTGCGGTTCCTGGCGCTGTCGGTGTCGGACGCGGCCGAGGACGTCATCGGGGTCATCCGGGGCGGTGCGCGCGGCTACGTCACCAAGACCATCACCGGCACCGACCTGGTGGACTCGGTCTTCCGCGTCCAGGACGGGGACGCGGTGTTCTCGCCGCGGCTGGCGGGCTTCGTGCTCGACGCGTTCGCCTCGACGGACGCGCCGCCGGTCGACGAGGACTTGGACCGGCTCACGCAGCGCGAGCGCGAGGTGCTGCGGCTGATCGCGCGCGGGTACGCGTACAAGGAGATCGCCAAGCAGCTCTTCATCTCGGTGAAGACGGTCGAGTCGCACGTCTCGGCCGTCCTGCGCAAGCTCCAGCTCTCCAACCGGCACGAACTGACCCGCTGGGCGACGGCCCGCCGCCTGGTCTGAGTCCGGGGTCCGACGTCTGACCTGCGGTGTGACCCACGCCGCAGGCCGACCTGGCAACCGGGAGCGCGCACGCCGCCCTCTAGGCTGACGTGATGAGCTTGACCGGTACACCCTTCTTCGCGACGGTGATCGCCCTCACCGTGATCGCCGTCGTCCTTCCGCTGGCCGTGTGGAGCAAGGTGCGCGGCCCGGCCGCCGTACGCACCGCCCTGCGCGCGCTCATGGTGGTGTTCGCCCAGGTCACAGCCGTCGCCGTGGTGTTCGTCGCGGTGAACCGGGCCGAGCACTTCTATGCCTCCTGGAGCGACCTGCTCGGCACCGGCAAGTACGTCACGGCCGCCCCCGACCTCGGCCCGGACGGGCTCGGCGGCAAGAAGGTCGAAGAGGCGCCGAAGGTCAAGCAGGAGTTCCAGCCGGTGGAGGGGCTGGGCGACCGGGTCAAGAAGACCGAGCTCGACGGCAAGATCTCCGGGGTCAAGGGCGACGTCATGGTGTGGCTGCCGCCCCAGTACGACGACCCGGCCTACAAGGACAAGAAGTTCCCGGTGGTCGAGCTGATACCGGGCATACCGGGGACGGGGAAGTCCTGGTTCCAGGGGCTCAAGGCGCACGAGGTGCTGGAGCCGCTGATGAAGAGCGGCAAGGTGCAGCCGTTCATCCTGGTCTCGCCGCGCGCCATGCTGCTCGGCAACGGCGACACCGGCTGCGCCAACATCCCCGGCAAGGTCAACGCGGACAGCTGGTTCAGCGTCGACGTCCGCAAGATGGTCGTCGACAACTTCCGGGCCTCGGACGAGGCCCGCACCTGGGGTGTGGCCGGCTACTCGGCCGGCGCCTACTGCGCCGCCAAGCTCGCGATCGCCCACCCCGACCGCTACAGCGCGGCCGTCTCCCTGTCCGGCTACAACGACCCGGGGCAGGAACCCTCGTCGCTGGTCGCCAAGGACCCCGAACTGCGCAAGACGCACAACCTGAAGAACTGGCTCCAGGCCGCGCCCACCCCGCCCGCGGTGGCGCTGTGGATGTCGGGGGCCGAGCAGGACGGCTACCTGTCCGGCACGGACCTCAAGGCGATCGCCAAGAGCCCGACCGCGGTGCACGCGGAGAAGGTCGTCGGCGGGCACAACCTCGAATCGTGGTCCAAGCAGCTGCCGCAGACCTTCGGCTGGCTGAGCGGCGTGGTCAAGGCCCCGTAGACCGCACCGGCCCTGCGTCTACCGGTCGGCAGACGGCCCCCGCGGAGCCGCCGCCGATCTCTGCCGGTCGGCCGATGTGCCCGGTGTCTGCCGGCCGGTGGTGGTCGGGCTGGCCCCACTGGGCCCCGTACGCGGCGGCCGCGTGGTCCCTCGCCGCGGGCACTGCGCCCGCGGCTGAGCGGGCAGGACGCCCGGGCAGGACGCCGGACAGGGCCTACGCGGGGCGGGAGGCGCCGGCCCAGGGCATCGAGTCGATCGGCGCCAGGCGGACCGTCGACCCGGGGCGCGGGGCGTGGACCATCTGGCCGTTGCCGACGTAGAGGCCGACGTGGGTGACCCCGGAGTAGAAGAACACCAGGTCGCCGGGGGCCAGCTGGTCGCGGGACACGCGCCGGCCGGCGTTGATCTGGGTGTAGGTGGTGCGGGGCAGGGAGACTCCGGCCGAGAGCCAGGCCGCCTGGGTCAGGCCGGAGCAGTCGAAGGACCCCGGGCCCGTCGCGCCCCAGACGTACGGCTTGCCGATGGCCCCGTACGCGAAGGCAACGGCGCGGGCCGCGCGCGAACCGTCGGCCGGAGGCGGGGGCGTGCTGCCCTTGGACGCGGTGGATCCGGCGGGCGCGGCGGGTGCGGCGGCCGGTCCGCCGGGCGACTGGGCCTCGTAGGCGGCCCGCTCCTCGGCGGTGAGCCGGGCCAGCAGGTTCTTGGCGGCGGTGAGCTTCTCCTCGATCACGGCCTTGTGCCCGGCGAGTTCGTCCTGCCGGGAACGGAGGTCGGCGAGCCGCCCGGCGGCCTGCTTGCGGAGCTGGCCGACCTCGTCGAGCCGGCGGCGCACGGTGGTGACCCCGACGGCGTTGCGGTCCCCGGCGCGGGCGATGAAGGCGGCCTGGGAGAGGTATTCCTGCGGGTCGGAGGCCATCGCGAGCTGGACCGCGGTGCCCAGGGACCCGCTGCGGTACTGGGAGGCGGCGAGCGTCCCGAGTGCGCTGCGGGCGGTGTTGAGCTGGTCGGTCTTGCGGGCGGTCTCCTCGCGCAGTCCGGTCAGCGCGCGTTCGGCCTCGTCCGCCTGTTCCTTCGCCCCGTTGTACTGCTCGGTCGCCGCCTCGGCCTCCTCGTAGAGCCGGTCCACCTCCGACTTGACCTGGGCCGGGGTGGGCCGGGGGTCGGCCTGGGAGGTGCCTTCGAAGACGGTGGCGGTGGCAGCGCCCGCGAGGGCGAGGGTGGCGGCGGTCGTCCGTACCGGGCCGCCGGAGAGCGTGCGCTGCCTGGGCTTTCGATGACTGGCCACGAGGGCCTCACGTCCTTCCTCTGTCGGTGCTTGGAGGAGGACGCTAGACCCGGAGGTAACGGTCGGATGACGGGATGATCGCAAGTGGCTCGATACGACCGGAGCTGGCCGCCGAGGACCGGAGCGGATCGTTCCGGTGTGGGTCAGTGCCAGAGAACGGCGATGAAGATGTTGATCACGGTCAGCCCGCCGACCGCGCCGAACAGCGCCTTGTCCACGCGCTCCTCGTCGCGCTTGACGTAGACGAGGCAGAGGATCACGAAGAGGATCGCGAGCTTCACGCCGACCTTGACGTTGTTGACGGGGTCCCCGGCCATCTGGTTGAAGCCGACCAGGAGTACGCCGGTGACGAGCATGGTGAGCGCGCCGTGCAGCATGGCGGGCGTGAAACGGGCGGTGCCCGCGCTCATCGCCTTCATCTGGGTCAGGAAGCCGCCGAGGAGCGAGGCGATTCCGATGATGTGCAGGCCGACGAAGACATTGATGAGTACGTCCATGGCGTCGAGCGTACGAGGCGGCCCGGTCAGCCGAAGAAGCGGGTCAGTTCGGCCGTGACGGCCTCGGGCCGCTCCTCCGGGAGGTAGTGGCCGCTGCCGTCGACGCGGACGACCCGGGTGTCGGTGCCGAGCGCCGGGACCGCGGCGAGCAGGCGTTCGTAGTTGCTGTGCTCGCCGCCGAGCGCGAGCAGCGGGGTGGTCACGGGGGAGTAGCCGGCGAGGTCGTCGATGTCCTGGCGGAAGGCCTGGTACCAGGCGTTGCCGGCCCGGATCGCGTCCGGGGAGCCGTACGCGCGGGCGTACACCGCGCGGGAGTGCTCGTTGATGGCGGCGGGGTCGGCGGTCATGGCCGCGAACAGCCAGTCCAGCAGTACGTGGTAGCGGCCGGCGAGGAGCTGCTCGGGCAGTCCCTGCACCTGGTTGAAGGCGAACCACCACAGGTGGCGGAGCCCGGGGCGGGGCAGCAGGGGCATCTGCGTCCAGGCCTCCTCGGGGTGCGAGACGTCGAGGAGGGCGAGCCGGCGGGTGGCGTCCGGGTGGTTGGCGGCGTGGGCGTAGGCGACCATCGCGCCGATGTCGTGCCCGGCGAAGTGCGCCGACCCGATCGAGAGGTGTCCGAGGAGGGCGTGGACGTCGGCGGCCATCGTCTTCTTGTCGTAGCCGGTGGCGGGCTTGGCGGAGCCGCCCATGCCGCGCAGGTCGACGGCGACCACCCGGTACCGGCGGGCCAGGGCCGGCAGCACCTTGTGCCACTGCCACCAGGTCTGCGGCCAGCCGCCGAGGAGGACCAGCGGTGTGCCGCTGCCGCCCTCCACGTAGTGCAGCCGGGTGCCGTTGACCTCGGCGTGGCGGCTGGTGAAGCCCCCGTCGAGGGAGGCGGCCAGGGCGGCGTCGTCGAGCGGGGCGGTGGCGGGCTGGGGCATGGCGGATCCGTCCTCGTGGCGTTTGACCGTTCGAAAATCTCGTACGGTTGAGTGAGTGGACTGTACGAGATTTTCGAATGGTTTGGCAATGTCCGTACGAGATCTGCGTACAGTGGGGTCATGCCTGCTGCCGCCGCCGAGCCGACCCACCCCGCCGCCGACCGCATCGAGCTGGTCGAGGTCCTGGCGGCGCTCGGACACCCCGTCCGGCTGGAGATCGTCCGCAAGCTGTCCTCCGGCGAGGCGGCGTTCTGCGGCGAGGTCGTCCCCGACCTGCCCCGCTCCAGCGTCACGCACCACCTCAAGACGCTGCGCGAGAGCGGCGTGATCTGCCAGCGCCCCCAGGGCCGCAAGCTCTTCCTCGCGCTGCGCCGCGAGGACCTGGAGCTCCGTTTCCCCGGTCTGCTCGAACTCGTGCTGGCCTGTCGGTCCCGCCCCCTAGACTCGGAATGCGATGAGCAGCCTCTTTGACGACAGTTTCCTGGCGGACCTCACCCCCTCCGACGAGGTCCCGCCGCCGCCCGAGGACCACGCCGCCCCCGAAGCGGGCGCGGACGATCTCTTCGGGGGGCAGTTCGACGTACCCATGAGCGGGGACGCGTACTACCGGGACGGCGCCCCCAGGCCCGTCATCGACCCGGCGACGCTCCTGGACGGGCTCAATGAGGAGCAGCGCGCGGCCGTGGTGCACGCGGGCTCCCCGCTGCTCATCGTGGCCGGCGCCGGCTCCGGCAAGACCCGGGTGCTGACCCACCGCATCGGACACCTGCTGTCCGCGCGGAACGTCCACCCCGGCCAGATCCTGGCGATCACCTTCACCAACAAGGCCGCCGGCGAGATGAAGGAACGTGTCGAGGGCCTGGTCGGCCCGCGCGCGAACGCCATGTGGGTCTCCACCTTCCACAGCGCGTGCGTGCGCATCCTGCGCCGCGAGTCCAAGCGGCTCGGGTTCACGTCCTCGTTCTCGATCTACGACGCGGCCGACTCGAAGCGCCTGATGGCGCTCGTCTGCCGCGACCTGGACCTGGACCCGAAGAAGTTCCCGCCGAAGGCCTTCAACGCCAAGATCTCGAACCTGAAGAACGAGCTGATCGACGAGGAAGCCTTCGCCGACCAGGCCGTGGACGGATTCGAGAAGACCCTGGCCCAGGCGTACGCGATGTACCAGGGGCGGCTGCGCGAGGCCAACGCCCTCGACTTCGACGACATCATCATGACCACGGTCCACCTGCTCCAGGCGTTCCCGGACGTCGCCGAGCACTACCGGCGCCGCTTCCGGCACGTCCTCGTCGACGAGTACCAGGACACCAACCACGCCCAGTACACGCTGGTGCGCGAGCTGGTCGGCACCGGCTACCCGGACCTGCCCCCGGCCGAGCTGTGCGTGGTGGGTGACGCCGACCAGTCGATCTACGCCTTCCGCGGCGCGACCATCCGCAACATCCTCCAGTTCGAGGAGGACTACAAGGACGCGACGACGATCCTGCTGGAGCAGAACTACCGCTCCACGCAGACGATCCTCTCCGCGGCCAACGCGGTCATCGAGCGCAACGAGAACCGCCGCGCCAAGAACCTGTGGACCCAGGCCGGCACCGGCGCCGTCATCACCGGCTACGTCGCGGACACCGAGCACGACGAGGCCCAGTTCGTCGCCGACGAGATCGACCGGCTGACGGACGCGGGCGACGCCAAGGCGGGCGATGTCGCGATCTTCTACCGGACCAACGCGCAGTCCCGCGTCTTCGAGGAGATCTTCATCCGGGTCGGACTGCCCTACAAGGTCGTCGGCGGCGTCCGCTTCTACGAGCGCAAGGAGGTCCGCGACGTCCTCGCGTACCTGCGCGTCCTGGCGAACCCGGAGGACAACGTCCCGCTGCGGCGCATCCTGAACGTGCCCAAGCGCGGCATCGGCGAGCGCGCCGAGGCGATGATCGACGCCCTCGCGATGCGCGAGAAGATCACCTTCCCGCAGGCGCTGCGCCGCGTGGACGAGGCCTTCGGCATGGCCGCGCGCTCCACCAACGCGGTGAAGCGGTTCAACGTGCTGATGGAGGAGCTGCGCACGATCGTCGACTCGGGCGCGGGCCCGGCGGTGGTGCTGGAGGCGGTGCTGGAGCGGACGGGCTACCTCGCCGAACTCCAGGCGTCGACCGACCCGCAGGACGAGACGCGCATCGAGAACCTGCAGGAGCTCGCGGCCGTGGCGCTGGAGTTCGAGCAGGCGCGCGAGGCCGCGGCGGCCGAGGCCGCAGAGACCGGGGCGCCGGCTCCCGGGTCCGGCACCCTGGCCGAGTTCCTGGAGCAGGTCGCGCTCGTCGCCGACTCCGACCAGATTCCGGACGAGGACACCGAGGGCACGGGCGTCATCACGCTGATGACCCTGCACACCGCCAAGGGCCTCGAATTCCCGGTGGTCTTCCTGACGGGCATGGAGGACGGGGTCTTCCCGCACATGCGGGCGCTGGGCCAGACCAAGGAGCTCGAGGAAGAGCGCCGCCTCGCGTACGTCGGCATCACGCGGGCGCGCGAGCGGCTGTACCTGACCCGCTCCAGCATGCGCAGCGCGTGGGGCACGCCCTCGTACAACCCGCCGTCGCGGTTCCTGGAGGAGATTCCGGCGGAGTACCTCCAGTGGAAGCGGACGGGCGCGACGCAGAAGCCGGCCGGTCCGATGCGGAGCTCGGGGTACGGGTCGTCGTCGTCCGGATCGGGCAAGGCGACGTTCGGCACCTCGCCGGAGGCGTTCCTGTCCTCGTCGCGTACGAAGTCGGGCCCGTCCGGATTCGCGACGCGGCGGGCCGCCGACAAGCCGGTCATCGCCCTGGTGGTCGGGGACCGGGTCACGCACGACCAGTTCGGGCTCGGCACCGTCATGGAGGTCAAGGGAGCGGGCGCGGACGCGCAGGCCACCATCGACTTCGGGGACGACAAGCCCAAGCGGCTGCTGCTGCGTTACGCGCCGGTGCAGAAGCTGTAGGACGGCGGGCGGCCGCGCGGCCTTCGGGCCGCGCGGCGGATACGCCGGGGGGGCACGCCGAGGGTACGGGGCGCGGATACGCCGGTGGTCAAGCCGGGCTGCTATGCCGGGGGATGCGCAGGGGGGTTACGTCGGGTCCAGGCCGTGGCTGCGGAGCCAGGGCAGGGGGTCGATCGCGGATCCGCCGCCGGGCCGGACCTCGAAGTGGAGGTGCGGGCCGGTGGAGTTGCCGGAGTTGCCCGAGTAGGCGATGACCTCGCCCGCCTTGACCTTGCCGCCGCGGATCTTGGTGGAGCTGAGGTGGCAGTACCAGGTCTCGGTGCCGTCGGGGGCGGTCACTATCGCCATGTTCCCGTAGGCGCTGTTGTACTGCGTGCGCACGGTGCCGTCGGTGGCCGCCATGACCGGGGTCCCGTAGGAGACCGGGAAGTCGATGCCGGTGTGCACCGACATCCACATGCCGCCGGCCTGGCCGAAGCTGGCGCTCAGGCCGTGCTGCGCGACGGGGATGGCGAACTTGGGGCGGGCGGCCTCCTTCGCCGCGGCCTCCTCCGCCTTCTTCTTCTTTTCCTCTTCCTGGCGCTCGCGCAGGTCGATGCGCTCCTGCGTGCGGCTCGCGCGGTCCGCGAAGTCGCCCGCGTCGGCGCTGAGCGCGACCAGTTGGGTGTCGAGCTTGGTGTTCGCCGCGACCGGTTTCACCGACGCCGGGTCGGGCGCGGCCATCGTGGTGGGCTCCTCGGCGGGCCGGTCCGTGCCGGTGAGGCCGCCGACGGAGGCGGCCGCGACGCCCGCGACGCCCATCACACAGGCCGAGGGCACGGCCACGGTCAGCAGGGCGGAACGCTTCGCCGGGTTGCGGCGACGGCTGCTGCCGCCGCCGGTGCCGGTGCTGCTGCTCGCCTTGGCGCCGGTTCCGGCCTTGCCGTTGCCGGCCTTGCCGTTGCCCTTGGCGGCGGTCCGGCGCGCGGAGCGCGGAGCCGAGGTCACGGGCATGGCCTGGGTGGGGAGGTCGTGGACCTCGGACGGCTCGGGGGTCTCGTGGACCTGCGGAGTTTCGTCGGAGAGCGACTCGAAGACGGCGGTCTCCGTGTACGTGTCCGTCCCGGTCTCGAAACCGGTCTCGAATCCGCTCTGGTGCCCGGCGCCGGAGTCGATGGTGACGGCCTGGGTGGCCTCGTAGGCGTAGCCGACGGAGGTCGCCTGGTACGTGTACTCCTGCGGCGCGGGCGTGGGCTCGGGCACGGGCTGGTACTCGTACGAGTAGGCGGCCTCGGGCTGGGCCGGGGTCTCGGCGACGGTGTTCCAGGCGGTGGCGTCGTAGGCGCCGGTCTCGGTACCGGTGGTGCCGTAGCCCGGCATCGCCCAGTGCCCGGTCTGCTCGCCGGAGGTGTCGTAGCCGAAGGAGGGCTGCTGGTACTGCGCGTAGCCGGAGTAGTCCGCGTTCGGGGTGTTCCAGGCGCTCGCGTCCCAGCTCCCGGTGGTGTCCTCGGGGGCGGCCTGGGCCGGGATCGTGGACAGGTAACCGTCCTGCGAGGCCCACGCGGTGGTGTCGTACGCGCCGGTGTCGTAGGAGCCGTAGGCGGCGTAGTTGACCCCCTGGCCCTGCGTTTCATAGGAAACGTAGGTCGAGTCACCAGCGAAAGCGGTGGTGGAAAGGCCGTCGTACCCGGCATCCGGATACTGGCCCGACGTGGGGCGGTCGTTCACCAACTTCTCTTTCGCCTCGGCAGTGGGGGCCTGGGTGGCCGGGAACTCAAGGTTCACCGGAGGAGAGCAGTGGCGTGACTGTACCCGGCGGTTACTCGCATCGACAATCTTCGCCGGGTCCCCAGATCTCCGGAACCGGGCATTCGGCCGTCTTTCGGTCGCCGAAATGCGGACCCTTGGCCTTGAGTTCGAAATTAGTTCGACTGCTGGTCGCTCGTCGGCTAGGCGACGGAGGCGGTGTCCGAGCCTGTGACGGCGGCCAGGCCGGGTCCTTCGAGGGTGCGCCGGACCGCCGCGATCACGGCGGGATGGGCGGGCAGCGCGAGATGTCCGATACCGGTGACCTGCACGTTCTCCACACACAGATCCGGGTGCTCGATCCGCGCGGTCCCGACCGGGGTCATGATCGCGTCGAACTCGCTCCAGAAGGCCACGCATCGGGTGGCACAGCCGGGCGCGGGCGCGGCGAGCTCGGTCAGCACCTCGGAGTCCGGGCGTATCTGCCGGATCAGCGGGTGCGCGTCCATGAAGGGGGCGACCCGGGTGCCGGAATGCGGGGTGCCGAGGGTGACGAGGGTCCGGACCCGGGTGCCGCCGCCGAGTCGCTGCACGTAGTACCGGCCGACCAGCCCGCCCAGGCTGTGCCCGACCAGATCCACCCGTTCCTGTCCGGTGCGCTCGCACAGCTCCTCGACACGCCGGGCGAGATGGCGGGCGGTGACGCGCAGATCGAGGGTGAAGGGCGAGTAGTTGTACGCCTCCACGTGCCGGCCTCCCGCCCCGAGGGCGCGGCGCAGCAGGACGAAGACGGACCGGTTGTCGGAGAACCCGTGAAGAAGGAGGACCGGCGGCCGTGTCGCGGGCGGGCGGGTCGTGACCTTCTCCTGGCACACTCCGGTGGGGTACAGCAGGAGGTGCCCGCCGAACACCACCACCTCGAGCGCGCCGGCCCGCAGCGCGGCGCCGGACAAGGGCATGGACATGGGTATGAGCAGCCCCATCGACGGCCTCCCCTGAGCCTCTGCGGGACCGCGGCGCTCGCACCACCGTGCCGTGCGGCTGTCGGCACGGTGGCGCAATGCCGTCCCACGTGTGATTTCCCCCTCGTGGTTGACCGCGAAACGGTGGCGTGCGCGATGCTGTACTTAACGTTCGTTCACTCGGGAGGCAGTGCGATGGGTGTGACCGGTCCGATCCGTGTGGTGGTGGCCAAGCCGGGTCTCGACGGCCACGACCGCGGGGCCAAGGTGATCGCGCGGGCGCTGCGGGACGCGGGCATGGAGGTCATCTACACCGGCCTCCACCAGACCCCTGAGCAGATCGTGGACACCGCCATCCAGGAGGACGCCGACGCCATCGGCCTGTCGATCCTCTCCGGCGCCCACAACACGCTCTTCGCGCGCGTGCTGGAACTCCTCAAGGAGCGCGACGCGGAGGACATCAAGGTCTTCGGCGGCGGCATCATCCCGGAGGACGACATCGCCCCTCTGAAGGAGAAGGGCGTGGCCGAGATCTTCACGCCGGGCGCGACGACGACCGCCATCGTGGAGTGGGTCCGCGCCCACGTCCGCCAGTAACCTCCGGCGGCCCGCAGCCCCGCGTGAATCCAGCCCCGCCGGCGTTTGAGGCGCGGGGTTCGGGCCGAACCCCGGCTTTGGGGTCCTGCGGAGCAGAACCCTCCGCCCACCCCCTAGGCCGGGGCCAGTTCGGCCAGCATCGCCGCGCGGAGGCGAAGGGTGGAGACGAGCCGCTGGAACGCCTCGGCCCAGTACGCGGCCGCGCCGGGGGCCGCGTCCGGCAGGTCCTCCGCGGCTGTGGTCAGGGCCTCCAGCCGGCCCGCTTCCGCGGGATCGAGGCAGCGCTCCGCCAGGCCCATCACCCCGCTGAAGCTCCACGGGTAGCTGCCCGCGTCGCGGGCCGTGTCCAGCGCGTCCACGACCGCCGCGCCCAGCGCACCGGCCCACGGCACGACGCACACCCCGAGCAGCTGGAACGCCTCCGACAGCCCGTGGGCCCGGATGAACTCCGCCACCCACTCCGCCCGCTCCGCGTGCGGGAGGGTCTCCAGCAGCTTGGCCCGCTCCGCGAGCGAGGCCGTGCCCGGGCCCGCCGCGGGCGGCGCGGACGCCGGGCCGAGCAGCGCCCGCGACCACGGTGCGTCGCGCTGGCGCACGGCGGCCCGGCACCACGCCGCGTGCAGCTCCTCCGTCCAGCCGTCGCCCGCGGCCACCGGCAGCGCCACTATCTCCGCCGGGCCGAGCCCCCCGAACCGCTCCCGCCAGCACGACAGCGGCGCCGCCTCCACCAACTGGCCGAGCCACCAGGCCCGCTCCCCGCGCCCGGCGGGCGGCCGTTTGACCACCCCGTCGCGGAGCATCCCCGCGTCGCACTCGGCCGGCGGAGTCACCCCTTCGGGGCCTACGCAGGCCAGCGCGCGCTCCGCCATCCGTCCGGCCAGCGCCGAGGCCGGCAGCGCCGACAGCAGTTCGGCGGCCGTGGCGCGGACATTGCGGCTGCGGTCACCCAGCGCCGCCTCCAGGAAGGGCTCGTCCCCCTCCGACAGCCCCACCCTCAGCGAATCGAGGAACATCAGCCGGTCCTCGGCCCGTTCGGCGGCCCAGGTCGTCATCAGCAGCTGCGGCGCGGCCGCCGCCTCGTGGGCCCGGACGGCCCCGAGCAGGGCCACCCGCTCCGCGAACAGTCCCTCCTGCCAGAGCCGTTCCACCGCCGCCCGGTCCGTCACCTCCGGCAGTTCCCCTGCGCCGCCCGAACCGCCGCGCAGGGCGAACCGCCAGTCCGGATTCATCCGCGCCAGCCACAGCCCCCGCGTCCCGGCCAGGGCCAGGGCCTGCGGCCGCAGGTCCGTACGGGCCCGGGCCGCGTCCAGCAGCGCCGGTACGAGCGCGGCCGGAGAGCGGTAGCCGTGCCGCGCGGCGGCGGCCAGCCACTGCGGCAGCAGCTCCGTCAGGTCCGGGGCGGTCCCGCGCCGCCCGCCGCCGTTGACCGGGCCGCCGCGGCCGGCCAGCAACTGTGCGAGCCTGCGGCCGGCCGCCTCCGGTGGAGCCGGCCGGGGGTCCCGGGGCGCGGGCTCCGGGCGCGGCCCGGCCTCGGCCGGACGCAGCCCGGCCCGGCGCCGTACGGTGTGCACGGCCGCCGCGTCCAGCAGCGCCTCCGGTGAGCCCGCCGGGCCCCCGCCCCGGCGCCGCTCGGTGCCCAGCAGCGCGGCGGCGACCAGCTCCTCCCACTCCCCGTACCCCTCGTCAGCCTTGTCCATCGGGCCCCTCCCTCGTCGCTCGTCGTCGCTCGTCGTCGGTCGTGTCATGGGCTCCGGTCCCGCCCCCTCCACGGGACCGGAGCTGTCGATGTCCCCGTCTGCCTGCTCGCGTTCAGCTGGCGTGGTTGTCGTTCATGCAAGCCCCCCGGCTCGTCGTCGTTTTCGTGCGGCGCCCCCCGGCGCCGTACGTCTCCTCGCCGTCCTGTGTGACGGCACAGGACCCCCCAGGCCCCCTGCGATGTGTTTCCTTGTTTCCGCTCCTGATCAGGACAGGGCGACGGGCTCGGTCGAGTCCGGTTGCCAGGCCGTCAGAGGGGTGAAGCCGCGGTGGCCGCACTCGCCGAACACCGTCACCGGACCCCCGCCCGACAACGCCGCCAGCTGCCAGAGCCCCCCGCGGGAGCGGCCGCCGCCCCCGGTGAGGGGCACCGGCAGGGCGGAGGTGCCCTCCGCGTCCGCCAGCTGCCAGCCGAGCTCTCCCGGTATCGGAACCACCGGACCGAGCACCACCGGCCAGGACTCCAGCCACGGGTCCTCCCGCAGCGCCGCCCCGTACGCCTCCAGAGCCGCCCCCGTGCTCACCCCGGCCGGAACCTCCGCGCACGGCACGGCTGCCGCGAACCTCTCACCGAGGTCCGCCCGCAGCCCCGCCGACCCGGGCCGGAAGCGCATCTCCGCCTCCAGCACCAGCCCCACCGGCAGGGCCAGCCCCGGTGGCCGCACCGGCGGTCCGAAGTCCAGCACCAGAGCGGGCCGCCCGCCCGCCAGCCCGCGCAGCCATATCCGGCGGGTGGTGAGCCGGCCGTCCGGCGACACCGTGTCGTACTGGGCGAGCACCAGCCACCGGTCCCGTACGGCCTCCCCCTCCCCGGAGGCCGGCAGTCCCACGCGGCTGCGCACCGTCGCCGCCAGCTCTTCCGGCAGCCCGGCCACCCCCAGCCACCCCCGGTCGAGCAGGTGCAGCAGCGCCGCCTCCTCCAGCATCCGGGCGGGCCAGCCGGGGCCGCAACTGGGTATCGTCCCCAACTCCCTTACCCGCGCCGCCAGTCCGGGCGCCTGGGCGTCGACCATGCGGGCCGCCGTCTCCTCCCATCCCGCGTATCCCGCCTGCTCCTGGCCCGCGAGGCCGCCACGCAGCAGATCGGCCAGCCGCTGCTCCAGCTCGGTGACGCCCGCGCCGACCCGCGCCGCCCGCCGCTCGGCCCGCTTCCGGGCCCCCTCCTCGTCGGCCGGCGCGGCCCTCCCGCCGGGCGGCCGGGCGGCCTTGGCCGCCCGGTCCGCCAGCCACTGCGCGGCCCACTCCGGAGCCTCGCCCGGCTCGCCGACCCCCTCCGCCGACCAGAGCAGCAACAGCCCCAGAGCGTGCTTGCAGGGGAACTTCCGGCTCGGGCAGGAGCACTTGTACGCGGGGCCCGTCAGGTCCACGACCGTGCGGTACGGCTTGCTGCCGCTGCCCTTGCACAACCCCCACACCGAACCGGAAGCGGAACCTCCGATCTGCAACCACGGCCCCGCCCCGCCGAGTCTGCCCCCCGCCTTGCGTGAGGCATCGTCAGGAGCCAGATCCAGTACCTGTTCCGCTGTCCAGCGGTCCCCCTGATCAGTCATGTGAACCACCGTAGAGACCACCACTGACAATCGCTCTGACCAGCAACAACGCTATCGGCAGGGTCCGTTGTCAGTGGCGTGGTGCACCGTGGGGTCAGCAGTCGGGAGCGGCTGCCGAGCTTTGGAGGGGGACCATGACCATGCACGGGAACGAGCAGCGAGCAGAGGCTCTGCGACCGCACGCCGAAGACGCCTTCGCACACGAACTGAAAGCCCTGGCGGCCGCCGACGACCGGCCCCGCCCGACCCGCTGGAAGCTCTCCCCGTGGGCCGTCGCCACGTACCTGCTCGGCGGCACGCTCGACGACGGCACGGTGATCACACCCAAGTACGTGGGGCCGCGCCGCATCGTCGAAGTCGCCGTCACCACCCTGGCCACCGACCGCGCCCTGCTCCTGCTGGGCGTCCCCGGCACCGCCAAGACCTGGGTGTCCGAACACCTCGCGGCCGCCGTCAGCGGAGACTCCACCCTCCTCGTCCAGGGCACCGCGGGCACCCCCGAGGAAGCCATCCGGTACGGCTGGAACTACGCCCGGCTGCTCGCCCACGGCCCCAGCCGCGAGGCGCTCGTCCCCAGCCCCGTCATGCGGGCCATGGCCGACGGCATGACCGCCCGCGTCGAGGAGCTCACCCGCATCCCCGCCGACGTCCAGGACACCCTCATCACCGTCCTGTCCGAGAAGACCCTCCCGATACCGGAGCTCGGCGAAGAGGTGCAGGCCGTGCGCGGCTTCAACCTCATCGCCACGGCCAACGACCGAGACCGCGGGGTGAACGAGCTCTCCAGCGCGCTGCGCCGCCGCTTCAACACCGTGGTGCTGCCCCTGCCCGCCACCGCCGACGCCGAGGTCGACATCGTCGCCCGCCGCGTCGACCAGATGGGCCGGGCCCTCGACCTGCCGGCCGCGCCCGAAGGCCTGGAGGAGATCCGCCGCGTCGTCACCGTCTTCCGCGAGCTGCGCGACGGCGTCACCGACGACGGCCGGACGAAGGTGAAGTCGCCCAGCGGCACCCTGTCCACCGCCGAGGCCATCTCCGTCGTCACCGGCGGCCTGGCCCTGGCCGCCCACTTCGGGGACGGCGTGCTGCGCCCCTCCGACGTGGCCGCCGGGATCCTCGGCGCCGTGGTCCGCGACCCGGCGGCCGACAAGGTGGTCTGGCAGGAGTACCTGGAGGCCGTGGTCCGCGAGCGCGACGGCTGGAAGGACTTCTACCGGGCCTGCCGGGAGGTGACCGTATGAGCCCGAGCCCGGTGAAGGGCCCGCTGCTGCTGGGCGTACGGCACCACGGGCCCGGCTCGGCCCGTGCCGTCCGGGCGGCCCTGGAGGCGGCCCGGCCCGAGGCGGTGCTGATCGAGGGCCCGCCCGAGGGGGACGCGCTGCTGCCGCTCGCCGCCGAGGAGGGGATGCGGCCGCCCGTCGCGCTCCTCGCGCACGCGGCGGACGATCCGGGCCGGGCCGCGTTCTGGCCGCTGGCCGGGTTCTCACCCGAGTGGGTGGCCATCCGCTGGGCCCAGGAGCACGACGTCCCGGTCCGGTTCATCGACCTCCCGGCGGCGCACTCGCTCGCCGCCGGAGGGGAGGGGCAGGAAGGGACCGAACCCGACGCCGTCCGGCTGGACCCTCTCGCCGTGCTGGCCGAGACCGCCGGTTACGACGACCCCGAGCGCTGGTGGGAGGACGTGGTCGAGCACCGCGGCGCCGGGGGCGTACGGGAGGACGTGCTCGGCGCCTTCGAGGCGCTCGGGGAGGCCATGGGAGCCCTGCGCGAGGCGTACGGCGACGGGGGCCACCAGCGCGACCTGGTGCGCGAGGCGTACATGCGCCAGCGGATGCGGGCCGCCCGCCGGGAGTTCGGTGACGCCTACGCCGTGGTGTGCGGCGCCTGGCACGTCCCGGCGCTGCGGGCCAGGACCACCGTGGCCGCCGACAAGGCCCTGCTGAGCGGCCTGCCCAAGGTCAAGGTGGAGACCACCTGGGTGCCCTGGACGCACCGCAGGCTCGCCCGGGCCGGCGGGTACGGCGCGGGGATCACCTCGCCCGGCTGGTACGCCCACCTCTTCTCCGCCCGGGACCGGCCCGTCGAGCGGTGGCTGACCAAGGTCGCCGGACTGCTGCGCGAGGAGGACCGGCAGGTCTCCTCGGCGCACGTCATCGAGGCGGTCCGGCTGGCCGACACCCTCGCCGCGATGCGGGGCCGGCCGCTGCCCGGCCTGACGGAGACCCTGGAAGCGGTCCGGGCGGTGATGTGCGACGGCTCCGACATACCGCTCGCACTGATCGAGGACCGGCTCGTCGTCGGCGACGTGCTCGGTGAGGTCCCGGGCGGAGCCCCCGTCGTACCCCTCCAGCGCGACCTGACACGACAGCAGCGCACGCTGCGGCTCAAGGCCGAGGCGCAGGACCGCGAGCTGGAACTGGACCTGCGCAAGGACACCGACACGGCGAAGTCCCTGCTGCTGCACCGGCTGCGGCTGCTCGGCATCGGCTGGGGCACACCTGCCGCCTCCCGGGCCGGCACCGGAACCTTCCGGGAGACCTGGCGGCTTCGGTGGGAGCCGGAGCTGTCGGTGCGGATCGCCGAGGCCGGCATATGGGGGACCACCGTCCTCGGGGCGGCCACCGCCAAGGCCGAGGCGGACGCCGCCGGGGCCGAGGAGCTGGGCGAGGTGACGGCCCTGGCCGAGCAGTGCCTGCTGGCCGGGCTCGCGCAGGCGCTGCCCGCCGTACTGCGGGCCCTCGCGGACCGGGCCGCGCTGGACACCGACGTGGCGCGGCTCGCCAAGGCCCTGCCGGCCCTGGCCCGCTCGCTGCGGTACGGGGACGTCCGGGGCACCGACGCGACGGCGCTCGGCGCCGTGGCGGCCGGGCTCGCCGAGCGGATATGCGTGGCGCTGCCGTCGGCCTGCACGGCCGGCCTGGACGCCGACGCGGCGGCGGAGATGCGCGGTCACGTGGACGGGGTGCACGGGGCGATCGGCCTGCTGGCGGACGCCGACCAAGGGCTGCGGGAGCGCTGGTCCGCGGTGCTCGCCACGCTGGCCGGCCGGGACACCGTGCCCGGCCTGATCCGCGGCCGGGCGGCCCGGCTGCTCCTCGACGACGGGCGGCTGCCGGCCGAGGAGACGGCCCGGCTGATGGGGCTCGCCCTGTCCCCGGCGTCCTCCCCGGCCGACGCGGCGGGCTGGATCGAGGGCTTCGCGGGCGGGAGTTCGGGCGGGGGCACGCTGCTGGTCCACGACGACCGGCTGCTGGGCCTGATCGACGCCTGGCTGGTGGGGGTGCCGGAGCGGGCCTTCACCGATGTACTCCCGCTGCTGCGGCGGACGTTCGGGGCGTACGAGCCGGGCGTGAAGCGGACCTTGGGCGAGCTGGTGCGGCGCGGGCCGGGCGGTTCCGCCGCCCCGGTGCCCGGTGGCTCGGCTCCGGCGGGTTTCGCCCCCGAGCTGGATCCGGAGCGGGCGGACGCGGTGGTGGAGCTGGTGCGGATGCTGCTCGCCGTGTGAGGTGCGGCGTCGCTGCCGGGGCTCCGCCACGGACCCCGCGCCTCAAACGCCGGCGGGGCTGAAAAGAGCGCCTCGAACGCCGGCGGGGCCGGATGCGGTGGATACGACTAGTGCAGGGGGACAGGAACATGAACGGTACGGACGTGAGTGCGGGAGAGCAGCACACCGCGGACCCCGCCGGAGGCGAGCGGCTGCGGCGGTGGCGGATGGTGCTCGGCGGGGGCGAGGCCGACGGCACCGGGTGTGCGCTGGCCGGGCGGGACGCGGCGATGGACGCCGCGCTCGGCGCGCTGTACGGCGGGGGCGGCGAGGCGGGGTCCCGCAGGACGTCGGGGGCGCGGTCGGCCGGGCTCGGCGGGTCCGCGCCGAACGTGGCCCGCTGGCTCGGGGACATCCGTACGTACTTCCCGAGCTCCGTGGTCCAGGTCATGCAGCGCGACGCCATCGAGCGGCTGGGCCTGGCCGCCCTGCTGCTGGAGCCGGAGATGCTGGAGGCCGTCGAACCGGACGTGCACCTCGTCGGCACTCTGCTCTCCCTCAACAAGGCGATGCCCGAGACGACGAAGGAGACGGCGCGGGCCGTGGTCCGCAAGGTCGTCGAGCAGCTGGAGAAGAAGCTCGCGGCGCGGACCCGGGCGACGCTGACCGGAGCCCTGGACCGGTCCGCGCGGATCAGCCGCCCGCGCCACCACGACATCGACTGGGACCGCACGATCCGGGCCAATCTCAAGAACTACCTGCCCGAGTACCGCACCGTCGTCCCCGAGCGGCTGATCGGCTACGGCCGGGCGGCGCAATCGGTGAAGAAGGAGGTGATCCTCTGCATCGACCAGTCGGGTTCGATGGCGGCCTCCGTCGTCTACGCCTCCGTCTTCGGCGCGGTCCTCGCCTCGATGCGCTCGATCGCCACCCGTCTGGTCGTCTTCGACACCGCGATCGTCGACCTGACCGACCAGCTCGACGACCCTGTCGACGTCCTCTTCGGCACCCAATTGGGCGGTGGCACCGACATCAACCGCGCTCTCGCCTACTGCCAGTCGAAGATCACCCGGCCCGCCGACACCGTCGTCGTCCTGATCAGCGATCTCTACGAGGGCGGTATCCGCAACGAGATGCTGAAGCGGGTCGCCGCGATGAAGGCGGCGGGCGTCGAGTTCGTGACCCTGCTGGCCCTGTCCGACGAGGGGGCCCCGGCCTACGACCGTGAGCACGCCGCAGCCCTTGCGGCGCTCGGGGCCCCGGCCTTCGCCTGCACTCCCGACCTGTTCCCGGAGGTGATGGCCGCGGCGCTGGAGAAGCGCCCGCTGCCGATCCCCTGACCGCCGCGTCCCGGCCTTTGCTGTGAATCGGTGAATCACACGAACTTCCAGTTCAACCGTGAGGCGATCTGTGACAGGTATCACCGCTCAGGTGTGATCTGCGATTTAGGGACCCACGTCCCTCGGGGATAACCTGCGGGACGGACATGCCGCGTCCACGGTCACCGTGTGCGCCTTCCTTGTGACAGCGCCGTCACGTTGCCCTCCGCGGCACGCCCACGCAGATAGCAGACAACCGCGAATCACTGCGAATCTTTAAAAAGACAAGGGACGGACGCGCGTGGACCTGTTCGAGTACCAGGCGAGGGACCTCTTCGCCAAGCACGGTGTACCGGTGCTGGCCGGTGAAGTCATCGACACGCCTGAGGCGGCTCGCGAGGCCACCGAGCGGCTGGGCGGCAAGTCGGTCGTCAAGGCGCAGGTGAAGGTCGGCGGCCGCGGCAAGGCCGGCGGCGTGAAGCTGGCCGCCACCCCGGACGAGGCCGTCGCCCGGGCGACGGACATCCTCGGCATGGACATCAAGGGCCACACGGTCCACAAGGTGATGATCGCCGAGACGGCTCCGGAGATCCTGGAGGAGTACTACGTCTCGTACCTCCTCGACCGGACCAACCGCACCTTCCTCGCCATGGCGTCCGTCGCGGGCGGCATGGACATCGAGCAGGTCGCCGAGGAGACCCCGGAGAAGCTCGCCAAGGTCCCGGTGAACGCCAACGAGGGCGTGACCATCGAGAAGGCCCGCGAGATCGTCGCGCTGGCGCAGTTCCCGGCCGAGGTCGCCGAGAAGGTCGCCGAGGTCCTCGTGACCCTGTGGGTGACCTTCATCGCCGAGGACGCGCTCCTCGTCGAGGTCAACCCGCTCGCGAAGGTCGCCAACGGCGACGTCATCGCGCTCGACGGCAAGGTCTCGCTCGACGAGAACGCCGAGTTCCGCCAGCCGGGTCACGAGGAGTTCGTGGACCACGCGGCCGCGAACCCGCTCGAGGCCGCCGCCAAGGCGAAGAACCTCAACTACGTCAAGCTCGACGGTGAGGTCGGCATCATCGGCAACGGCGCGGGTCTCGTCATGAGCACCCTCGACGTCGTCGCCTACGCCGGCGAGAACCACGGTGGCGTCAAGCCCGCCAACTTCCTGGACATCGGCGGTGGCGCCTCCGCCGCCGTCATGGCCAACGGTCTCGAGATCATCCTCGGCGACCCGGACGTCAAGTCCGTCTTCGTCAACGTCTTCGGTGGCATCACCGCCTGTGACGAGGTCGCCAACGGCATCGTCCAGGCGCTGCAGCTGCTCGCGGACAGGGGCGAGGCGGTCACCAAGCCGCTGGTCGTCCGTCTCGACGGCAACAACGCCGAGCTGGGTCGCAAGATCCTCTCGGACGCCAACCACCCGCTGGTCCAGCGCGTGGACACCATGGACGGCGCGGCCGACAAGGCCGCCGAGCTCGCGGCTGCGAAGTAAGGGCAGAGGTCACAGACTCACATGGCTATCTTCCTCAACAAGGACAGCAAGGTCATCGTCCAGGGCATGACCGGTGCCACGGGCATGAAGCACACCAAGCTGATGCTGGCTGACGGCACCAACATCGTCGGCGGCGTGAACCCGCGCAAGGCCGGCACCACCGTCGACTTCGACGGCACCGAGGTCCCGGTCTTCGGCTCCGTCGCCGAGGCGATGGAGAAGACGGGCGCCAACGTCTCCGTCCTCTTCGTCCCGCCGGCCTTCGCCAAGGCCGCCGTGGTCGAGGCGATCGACGCCGAGATCCCGCTGGCCGTCGTCATCACCGAGGGCATCGCGGTGCACGACTCCGCCGCCTTCTGGGCGTACGCGACCGCCAAGGGCAACAAGACCCGGATCATCGGCCCGAACTGCCCGGGTCTGATCACCCCCGGCCAGTCCAACGCCGGCATCATCCCGGGCGACATCACCAAGCCCGGCAAGATCGGTCTCGTGTCCAAGTCGGGCACGCTGACCTACCAGATGATGTACGAGCTCCGTGACATCGGCTTCACCTCCGCCGTCGGCATCGGTGGCGACCCGGTCATCGGCACCACGCACATCGACGCCCTGGAGGCCTTCGAGGCCGACCCGGACACCGAGCTGATCGTCATGATCGGCGAGATCGGCGGCGACGCCGAGGAGCGTGCGGCGGACTTCATCGCGAAGAACGTCACCAAGCCGGTCGTCGGCTACGTCGCGGGCTTCACCGCCCCCGAGGGCAAGACCATGGGCCACGCGGGCGCCATCGTCTCCGGCTCCTCCGGCACCGCGCAGGCCAAGAAGGAGGCCCTTGAGGCCGCCGGCGTGAAGGTCGGCAAGACGCCGACCGAGACCGCGAAGCTGGCGCGCGAGATCCTCGCCGCCAAGTAAGCGCGACACCGCACGGGCGTGGGGCCCCCCCCCCCGGGGGGGGGGGCCCCCCCCCGTGCCAATGCCCCTGAGATAAGACCGGCGGGGGGGTCCGCGCCCGGGGCGCCCCCGGGTCGGGGGGCCACCTGTGGTTGATG
>NZ_JBIAVJ010000015.1:0-207784 GCF_042894025.1 Streptomyces sp. NPDC001549 | reverse complement strand
CTAACCCCGCGGGGGGGGGGGGGGGGGGGGGGGGCCCCCCCCCCCCCCCCGGGCGGGGGGGGGGCGGCCCCCCCCCCGGGCCCCCCCCCCCCCCCCCGGGGGGGGGGGGCCCCCCCCCCCGCCGTGCTGCCCGGCCGGACCGGGCGGAGGCCGGGCAGGGAGCCGGGCAGCGAGCCGGGGGTCAGTGCACCGGTACCGGGTCCGGCGCGGCCCCTGAGGCCGCGCCCTTCCTGGCGCCGAGGTGGTTGAAGGCGAGGTTCAGCAGGATGGCCACGACGCACCCGGTGCTGATGCCGGAGTCGAGGACGACCAGCAGGTCCTTCGGGAAGGCGTGGTAGAACTCCGGCGCGGCGATCGGGATCAGGCCGATGCCCACGGAGGCGGCGACGATCAGGGCGTTCTCGCCCTTCTCCATGGCCGCCCCGGCCAGGGTCTGGATGCCGCTGGCCGCGACCGAGCCGAAGAGGACGATGCCGGCGCCGCCGAGGACCGGCAGCGGGACCACGCCGATGACGGAGGCCGCCATCGGGCACAGGCCGAGCAGGACGAGGATCCCGCCGCCCGCGGCGACGACGAAGCGGCTGCGTACCTTGGTCATGGCGACCAGCCCGATGTTCTGGGCGAAGGCGCTGCACATGAACCCGTTGAACAGCGGGCTGATCGCGCTGCCGAGGGTGTCGGCGCGCAGGCCGCCCTCGATGGTCTTCGCGTCCGCCGGACGGCCGACGATCCTGCCCAGCGCCAGGATGTCGGCGGTGGACTCGGTCATGCAGACCAGCATGACGATGCACATCGAGATGATGGCCGCGACCTGGAACTGCGGGGCGCCGAAGTGGAAGGGGGTCGGGAAGCCGACCACCGAGGCGTTCCTGACGGCGTCGAAGCCGGTCATGCCGAGCGGGAGGGCGATGAGGGTGCCGGCGACCAGGCCGAGGAGGATGGATATCTGCTGGAGGAAGCCGCGCAGGAACTTGCGCATCAGCAGGACGATCACCAGGGTGACGGCGGCCATGCCGATGTTCCGCATGGAGCCGTAGTCGGTGGCGGTGCGGTTCCCGCCCTGTGACCAGTTGAAGGCGACGGGCAGGAGCGAGACGCCGATGAGGGTGATGACCGTACCCGTGACGACCGGCGGGAAGAAGCGGACGAGCTTGCCGAAGTAGGGGGCGGCGAAGAAGCCGACGGCCCCGGCGACGATGATCGCGCCGAAGATAACGGGAAGGGCGTTCGCCCCCTCCCCCTTGCCGATCGCGATCATCGGGGTCACACCGGCGAAGGAAACGCCGTTGACGAAGGGGAGTTTGGCGCCGATCTTCCAGAACCCGAGGGTCTGGAGGAGGGTGGCGAGGCCTGCGGTGAAGAGCGAGGCGCCCATCAGGAAGGCGGTCTCGGTGGCGGAGAGTCCGACGGCCGGGCCGACGATCATGGGCGGGGCGACGACACCCGCGTACATGGCGGCCACGTGCTGGAGACCGCTCGTGAACATTTTCAGCGGAGGCAGGGTCTCATCGACCGGATGCTTCTCCTCCGGTACTGCGACTGCATCTGCATCTTTGCGAAACCTGGGCGCCTGGGCCACGGCTTCCTCCGTTCGGTTGAACACGCCGGCAGGGGACGTGGTGTCTTGGAGGTGGTGCGAAAGCGGTGCGAGTCGAGCCTGTATGCGGTTGTGGGTGGTGCGAATGCTTGTCCCAAGGGGTGCGGAAACGAGTCGCCCGATCATCGGTTCCGCGCTGCGATCCAGCTCAGGACCCCGGCAGGAGCGAGCCGGACCGGTTTGTGAGCTGGAGGTGCCGCGGCAAGGGCGCGATGCGCGCGCCGCGGGGCTGTTTGCATGAGTCACCGCCCCCGGGGCGCCTTCGGATTTCCTCAGGCGCTCCCCGGGAACGGCTGCCCACGGACCCCGCTCGGGTCCGCGGCTGCCGGCCGGGGGCCGTCCCCCCCGGCCGGACTCCGTGGGATCAGGCCTGCGCGGAGATCCGCGCGAGGCGCTGGGCCTCTTCCCGCGTGGACACGGCGATGGCGTCCTCGTCGGCGAAGAGGAGGCGGTTGTTCTCGACGATCTGCTTGCCGTTGACGAACGACGCGGTGACCGGGGCCGCCGCACCGAAGACCAGCGCGGTGACCGGGTCGGCGATCGAGGAGTGCAGGAGGGTGTTCAGGTTCCACAGCACCAGGTCGGCGCACTTGCCGGCCTCCAGCGAACCGATGTTGTCGGCACGGCCGAGGACCTGGGCGCCACCGTACGTACCGAGGCGCAGGGCCTGGCGCGCGTTCAGGGCGCGCTCGCGGTGGACCGGGTTCAGGCGGTTGATCAGCAGCGCGTTGCGCAGCTCGGTGTGCAGCTCACCGGACTCGTTGGAGGCGGTGCCGTCCACGCCGAGGCCGACCGGGACACCGGCGGCGAGCATGTCCGGGACGCGGGCGATGCCGGCGGCCAGACGGGCGTTGGAGGACGGGCAGTGCGCGACACCGGTCTTGGTACGGGCGAACGCGGCGATGTCGGAGTCGTTCATGTGGACGCTGTGCGCCATCCACACGTCCTCGCCGAGCCAGCCGGTCGACTCGAAGTAGTCGGTCGGGCCCATGCCGAAGAGCTCGTGGCAGAACTTCTCTTCCTCGACGGTCTCAGAGCCGTGCGTGTGCATGCGCACGCCGAGGCGGCGGGCCAGCTCGGCGCCCTGCTTCAGCAGCTCGGTGGAGACCGAGAAGGGGGAGCAGGGGGCGACCGCTACCTGCGTCATCGAGTCGAAGGAGGCGTCGTGGAACTTCTTGACGGTCGCCTCGGTGTCGGCGAGCGCGCCTTCGAGGGTCTCGACGGCGTGGTCCGGCGGCAGGCCGCCGTCCTTCTCGCTGCGGTCCATCGAGCCGCGGGCGAGGGTGAAGCGGACACCCATCTCGGACGCGGCGCGGATGATCGAGCCGGACAGGTCGCCGGAGCCCTTGGGGAAGACGTAGTGGTGGTCCATCGCGGTGGTCACACCACCCTTGGCCATCGCGGCGAGGGAGCCCTGCGCGGCCGTGTACGTCATCTGCTCGTCGATGCGCGCCCACGTCGGGTACAGCGCGACCAGCCAGTTGAAGAGGTTGTGGTCGGTGGCCAGACCACGCGTGATCCACTGGTAGAAGTGGTGGTGGGTGTTGACCAGACCGGGGGTCACGAGGTGCCCGGTGCCGTCGATGCGGCGGACCACGTTGTCGAGGTTCTCGGGGGCCTTGCCCGCGCCGATGGACTCGATCCGGTTGCCGGCGATGACGATGTGACCCGAGGCGTACTCGGTGTCGTTCGCGTCGACGGTCGCGATCGCACAGTTCTCGATGACGATGCGCAGGGCGGCGCTGTCATGGGCTGCCGATGCTGCCATGGGACTTCCTCGTGCTTTCAGTGGCGGTGCGGGCACGGCAAGGCCCAGGAGATTTGAGTGCCGGAGCCGGGGGCCTTGACAGCTGACAGTACTGCCGCCCCGTGTGATACGTCCGGGTGCCGATTCGGGAAGCTGGGGAGTGTCGCGCGGTCCCGGGGCCACTGCGGAGCCCCGGGACGCGCGTGCCGCGTCAGAGGTTGGTCATGTCCACGGGGATGCGGGCGTCGACGCCGTCCCGGAGAACAGTGGCCTCGATCAGACCGTACGGACGGTCCGCGGCGAAGTACACCTCGTTGTCGTTCTTGAGGCCGAAGGGCTCCAGGTCTACGAGGAAGTGGTGCTTGTTCGGGAGCGAGAAGCGGACCTCGTCGATCTCCGAACGGTGGTTGATGATGCGCGAACCCATCTGGTACAGGGTCTGCTGCAGCGACAGGGAGTAGGTCTCCGCGAAGGCCTGCAGCATGTGCTTGCGGACCTCGGCGTAGGACTTCTCCCAGTTGGGCATCCGCTGCTCGTCGTCCGACCAGTTGAAGCGCCAGCGAGCCGACACCTGGGTGGCCAGGATGCGGTCGTAGGCCTCCTTCAGCGTCGTGTACTTGTCCTTCACGTAACCCCAGAACTCGGAGTTCGTGGAGTTCATGACGACGAGGTCCTTGAGGCCGGAGATGACCTCCCAGTTCGTACCGTCGTACGTGATCTGGGTGACGCGGGTCTCCATGCCCTGGCGGACGAAGGAGTGGTTCACCTCGTCGGAGCCGATGAACTTGGAGTTGGCGTCCGAGGTGGCGATCCGGTCCCAGGCGTACTCCTCGATCCGGATGCGCGCGCGCTTGATCGGCTCCTGGCTGGTGACGAACCAGCGCGCCAGGTGGATGCCGAACTGCTCGGCGGACTCGATGCCGTACTCCTTGGCGAACGCGTACACCGTGTTCTTGGTGGTGTCCGTCGGAAGGCAGTTGGCGTTCGAGCCGGAGTAGTGGACGTCGTCCATGTCGCCGGAGAGGGCGACCGAGACGTTCAGGTCCTTGATGTGGTGCGTGTCGCCGTCCCGCGTGATCTTGACGACGCGGTTCTCTGCTTTGCCGTACTGGTTCTGGCCCAGAATCGTGGCCATGCTAGCTCCCTCGGTAAACGGAGTAGCCGAACGGGTTGAGCAGCAGCGGTACGTGGTAATGCTCGCCCGGGTTCACCGCAAAGGTGATGGTGACCTCGGGGAAGAACGCACCGCTGTCCCTTACGCGGGGGGCGTCCTGCTGCGCCTCGGCTTGCTTCTTCTCGAAGTACGTCTCGGTCTCGAAGTCGAGACGCACGTGTGTGGTGCCCTCCGGCAGCGCCGGCAGGTCCTTGCAGCGCCCGTCCGCATCGGTGGCGGAGCCGCCCAGGGCCGCCCACTCGCCGTCGAGGCCCGTGCGGGCCGACAGGGAGATGGCGACGCCCTCGGCGGGCTTGCCGATGCTGGTGTCCAGGATGTGCGTGGACACCGACGCAGTGGTCTCGGTGCTCATGGTCACGCTCCTTCTGCTTCTGCGAGTTCGACGAGACGGGTGAGGCGGA
Organism: Streptomyces sp. NPDC001549; assembly: GCF_042894025.1. NCBI lineage: Bacteria > Bacillati > Actinomycetota > Actinomycetes > Kitasatosporales > Streptomycetaceae > Streptomyces > Streptomyces sp. NPDC001549. The sequence goes on along the minus strand of NZ_JBIAVJ010000015.1, from coordinate 202,865 downwards.
TCTTGTTGATCTTGACGAGCTCGCCGCGGGCGATCTCCCGCTCCTGCTCCGGCGAGTTGTCGATCCGGACCTTGACCGCGTCACGCATGAACTCACCGGTCGCACCGGTGGCGCAGATGAGGAAGACGTGGCCGAACTTGTCCTGGTAGGCCAGGTTCAGTTCGAGGAGCTCGTTCTTGAGCTCCTCCGAGGCACCGGCCATGCCACGCTGCTCGCGGGCGGAGGTCGGGTCTCCCGGCTTCGGGCGGCCGATCGGCGCGTGGCCTCCCATCGCTTCGCCCAGGTCGTCCGCGGTGAGCTCCGCCATGGCGGCTTCGTTCGCGGCGAACAGGGACTCTGCGGTGGCGAAGGGGCGCTGGGCGAGCAACGTGCTCCCCCACGCCGAACTGGCGCACACCTCGTGCAGCTCGGCCGTGGCCGCGCCGTCGTCCAAGGTGTTGAACCGGGTGAGACCCGGGGTCGGACTCGAAGTCACGGTAGGCCTCCGTGGCCTGTTGTTGCTTTGACGGGCTGCGCATAGCTAACGCCCTCGACAACACGGCGTCAACACTTTGTTGAAACTTCCCGTACACAAAAGCCGCCGCCCGGGTGAATTGGGCGGCGGCTCGTCACCGTGAGTCAGCCGATGTTCACTCCTGGCTGCCCTTTCCGGTCCCCTTCGGGGCGCTCGAATCCCGGTTCAGGTAGTTGTAGACGGTGAAGCGGCTGACACCCAGGGCGCCCGCGACCGTTTCCACGCCGTGCCGCACGGAGAAGGCGCCGCGCGCCTCCAGTATCCGTACGACGTCCTGCTTGGACTTCCGGTCGAGCTGGGCCAACGGTACGCCGTACCGGCGCTCCAGGGCCGCCAGGATGTGATCCAGCGAGTCCGAGAGCTGCGGCAGGCGCACGGCCAGCAGGTCCTGGCCCTCCCAGGCGAGCACGACGTCGTCGGGCTGCGCCAGGGCGGGATCCATCAGCTCGCCGCCCATGGCGTCCACCAGCGGCTTGACCGCGGTGACGAAGGGATGATCGCGGGGCTCGGTCATGACATCTCCTCCCCGATCACATTGACCTGGAGCGAGACACGCGTGGCGCCGGCCTCCAGGGAGTCACGCAGCAGCGCCCCGACTGCGGCCAGCACCCGGTCGGCCTCACCCTCGGCGGTGTTGCCGAACGGGCCGACGTCCACCGCGTCCAGCTGGGCCTTCTGGATGACCTCGCGGGCCGCCACGGCATGGGCAGGAGCCTCTTCCAGATCGAAGGGCTCGGTCGTGAACTCCACTCTCAATCGCACGCCGTCAAGCTACCCCGCGGTCGTGATTTTTCGGGAGTCCGCACTTGACATCCACGCGGAACCCCATGCAGTCTTCCATCAAGCAGAAAATAACTTCCGCAATACGGAAGGAGCGCACACCCCTCATGGGATACACGGACCAGCGCTTCGATGTGAACCTGTCGATCCTCTTCACGGAACTCCCGCTTCTGGAGCGTCCCGCGGCTGCCGCCGCGGCGGGCTTCACGGCGGTCGAGCTGTGGTGGCCCTGGATCGAGACCCCCACCCCCGCACAGGAGGAGCTCGACGCACTCAAGAAGGCTCTTGAGGACGCCGGCACCCAGCTGGTGGGACTGAACTTCTACGCCGGCCGGCTGCCGGGCCCGGACCGCGGTGCGGTCTCGGTGCCCGGTGAGGAGTCGGAGCGCTTCAACGCCAACATCAACGTGGCCGCGGACTTCGCGGCCTCGGTGGGCTGCAAGGCGCTGAACGCCCTCTACGGCAACCGCGTCGAAGGCGTGGAGCCGGCCGTTCAGGACGAGCTCGCCCTGAAGAACCTGGTCGTGGCGGCTCAGGCCGCGGACCGCGTCGGCGCGATCCTCCTGATCGAGACCCTCAACAAGCCCGAGTCGCCGCTCTACCCCCTGGTGAGCGCACCGGCCGGCATCGAGGTCGTGGACAAGGTGAACGAGGCCACCGGCCTCGGCAACGCCAAGTTCCTGCTCGACCTGTACCACCTGGCGATGAACGATGAGGACCTCTCCGAGGTCATCGAAAAGTACGCCGCCAAGACCGGGCACGTCCAGATCGCGGACAAGCCCGGACGCGGTGCCCCCGGCACCGGCGAGCTGCCCCTGGAGGAGCTGCTCGACCAGCTGAAGAAGGCCGGATACGAGGGCTACGTAGGCCTGGAGTACAAGGCCGCCGACGCTGCCGCTTCCTTCGCATGGCTGCCGGCCGAGGCCCGCGCCGCGAAGTAGGCGGACAAAGTCCGGGCGATCAGCCAGGCACCTCACGAACTTTTCGTACAAAGCATTAAGAGAAGGACCCTCATCATGAGCAACCTCCCCAAGATTGCCTGGATCGGCCTCGGAATCATGGGCTCCCCCATGGCCGAGAACCTCCTGAAGGCCGGCTACCCGGTCACCGGCTTCACCCTGGAGCAGGACAAGCTGGACCGCCTGGCCGCCGCCGGCGGCGCCGCGGCCGGCTCGATCGCCGAGGCCGTGGCGGACGCCGACGTCATCATCACGATGGTGCCCGCCTCCCCGCAGGTCGAGGCCATCTCCTACGGTGAGAACGGCATCCTGGAGAACGCGAAGTCCGGCGCGCTGATCATCGACATGTCGTCGATCACCCCGCAGACCTCGGTCGACCTCGCGAAGAACGCCGCCGCCAAGGGCATCCGCGTCATCGACGCCCCAGTGTCCGGCGGCGAGGCCGGCGCCATCGAGGCCGTCCTGTCGATCATGGTGGGTGGCGAGCAGGCCGACTTCGACGAGGCCCTGCCGGTCCTCGAAGCCCTCGGCAAGGTCATCGTCCTGTGCGGCCCGCACGGCTCCGGCCAGACGGTGAAGGCCGCCAACCAGCTCATCGTCGCGGTGAACATCCAGGCGTGCGCCGAGGCCGTCGTCTTCCTCGAGAAGTCCGGCGTGAACCTCCAGGCCGCCCTGGACGTCCTCAACGGCGGTCTGGCCGGCTCCACGGTCCTGACCCGCAAGAAGGACAACTTCCTGAACCGCGACTTCAAGCCCGGTTTCCGGATCGACCTGCACCACAAGGACATGGGCATCGTCACCGACGCCGCCCGCAACGTCGGTGCCGCCCTGCCCGTCGGCGCGGTCGTCGCCCAGCTGGTCGCCTCGCTGCGCGCCCAGGGTGACGGCGGCCTGGACCACTCGGCCCTGCTCCGTGCCGTCGAGCGCCTCTCCGGCGCTCAGATCTGAGCACTTCCCCTCTCGCAGGGGATCTGAGTTTCCGGATGGCGCCGGTGCTGACACCTGTCCTGTCGCGCCCAAGCGCCGGCGCCGTCCGGATTACCACTCACCCTTCAACTTCGTTCAACAAACTGTTGACGTTTAGTTCGTGCCGAAATTAGGCTGTTCCGCATGACGGAAGACGCTTTCCGTCAGCAGTTACCCCGTACGGAAGGTCACCATGTCGAAGCGCACGCTGACGACCGAGTCCGGCGCCCCGGTCGCCGACAATCAGAACTCCGCCACCGCCGGCGTCGGTGGCCCGCTCCTGGTCCAGGACCAGCAGCTCCTCGAGAAGCTCGCCCGCTTCAACCGTGAGCGCATCCCGGAGCGTGTGGTGCACGCCCGCGGCTCGGCCGCGTACGGCTACTTCGAGGTGACCGACGACGTCACCGCGTACACCAGCGCCGCGTTCCTGAGCACGGTCGGCAAGAAGACCGAGACCTTCCTGCGGTTCTCCACCGTCGCCGACTCGCTCGGTGGCGCGGACGCGGTCCGCGACCCGCGCGGCTTCGCGCTCAAGTTCTACACCGAAGAGGGTAACTACGACCTCGTCGGCAACAACACCCCGGTGTTCTTCATCAAGGACCCGATCAAGTTCCCCGACTTCATCCACTCCCAGAAGCGCGACCCCTTCACGGGCAAGCAGGAGCCGGACAACGTCTGGGACTTCTGGGCGCACGCCCCCGAGGCGACGCACCAGATCACCTGGCTGATGGGTGACCGCGGCATCCCGGCGTCGTACCGTCACATGAACGGCTACGGCTCCCACACGTACCAGTGGACGAACGAGCAGGGCGAGGCCTTCTTCGTCAAGTACCACTTCAAGACGAACCAGGGCATCCGCAGCCTCTCGGGCGAGCAGGCCGCCGAACTCGTCGGCAAGGACGCGAACTCGCACCAGACCGACCTGCTGCAGGCCATCGAGCGCGGTGTGAACCCCTCGTGGACCCTGTACGTGCAGATCATGCCGGCCGCCGAGGCCGCGGACTACCGCTTCAACCCGTTCGACCTCACCAAGGTGTGGCCGCACAGCGACTACCCGCTGCAGCGGGTGGGCCGTCTGGTCCTCGACCGCAACCCGGACAACGTCTTCGCCGAGGTCGAGCAGTCCGCCTTCTCCCCGAACAACTTCGTCCCGGGCATCACCGCCTCGCCGGACAAGATGCTCCAGGGCCGTCTCTTCGCGTACGCCGACGCCCAGCGCTACCGCCTCGGTGTGAACCACACCCTGCTGCCGGTCAACGCCCCGAAGGCGACGAAGGCCGACAACTACGGCCGCGACGGCGTCATGGCGCTGCGCAACGGCTCGCGCCACGACAAGAACTACGAGCCCAACTCGTACCAGGGTCCGGCCGAGACCGGTCTGGCGCTGGGCGCCCCGAAGGCCGTCTCCGGCTACACGGGCACCCACGAGGCCCCGGCCCACACCAAGGACGACGACTTCTTCCAGGCCGGTGAGCTCTACCGCCTGATGTCGGAGGCCGAGAAGCAGCGTCTGGTGGCGAACATCGCCGGCGGGCTGTCCCAGGTCACCCTGGAAGACGTCATCGAGAAGAACCTGGCTCACTTCCACGCCGCCGACGCCGACTACGGCAAGCGCGTCGAGGAGGCCGTCCGCGCCCTGCGCGACGCCTGAGCCACCCGGATGTACCGGGGGCCTGACGGGAGGTCAGGCCCCGGGTGCTCAGCCCGACCCGTGGACCCGGATGAGGGGTGGTACACGGTGAGGGCAGGACGAGGACCGTGGCGAGCGTGCGAGCCAGTGCGGTGGTAATGGGTTCCGAGGCCCGTCTCTTGACCTGAGGGAGACGACGCCGGAGTTCTCGTCGCACGCCCGCCACGGTCCCAGCCATTCCTCTTCGTACAGGGGCTGCGCACAGAGCCCCCTGCACGCGGAGGTACCCACCTCCCCACACACTCCGCCCGGCGGTGCGAACGTCCTGTCGCGCCAGCCTCGCACCGTCGGGCGGTAACAAACCAGAGCGCCGAGTCACGGACGGTCCCGTGACTCGGCGCTTTGCCGTGTCCGTACGGAACCCCGCCCCGGGACAGGAACGCTCCCCAGTGGCCCTTGCGGAAGGTGTCCTCGCCGGGTTCGGTGTCCAGCGCCTCACGGTCGAACACCAGCATGCCGAGGAAGAACAGCCCTCCCAGGAGGAGCCGGCCGGCCACGACCACGACGGGGACCAGCGCCTCCCGCGGCGTCACGAGGACGAACAGCGCGAGCAGGGTCCAGACCAGCGCGCAGAGCGCGACCGGCAGCTCCAGGCGTCCGAGGTCGAAGGCGCCCTCCTGGCGGCCCAGGCGGCCGCGCACGGCCAGGTCCCCTGTCGGTATCCCCCGCGCTCGACATCGGCCCCGGCATCCGCCCTGGCATCGGCCTCGACGGAGGCGTCGCCGTCGCCGTCGCCGTCACGGTCCTGCCCGCCCGTCGAAGCCTCCGCCACCCCGGCCACCTCACTCTCCGCTGTCCCCCGCGGCAGCGGCGGAGCACCGGTCAGCGTCCTCTGCCGGGCCGCCCGCACGGGCCGTCGGCGGTCGACACACGTGACGAAGCCCCGAACGGACGCCGCCGTACGGGGCCGTCACGGCGGCGCCTCCGACCGCGGCGGCGCCGGAACACGGAGCGACCCCCGCCCTCCTTGCGGGGGACGGGGGTCGCCGCGTACAGCCGGACCGGGTGATGGTCCTCGGGGGGATCAGACCTGCAGGGCCTTGATCGCGGTCGGGGCGTGGCCCGGCTCGGTCGCGAGCTCTTCGAACTCGGTGACGTCGCTCATGTCGACCGTCTTGCTCATCGCGATGTTGGTGATGCGCTCCAGGATGGCCTCGACGACGACCGGGACCTGGAACTCCTGGGCCAGCTTCTTGGCCTCCTCGAAGGCCTCGCCCAGCTTGTCCGGGTCGGTGACGCGGATGGCCTTGACGCCCAGGCCCTCGGCGACCTTGACGTGGTCGACACCGTAGACACCCAGCTCGGGGGTGTTGATGTTCTCGAACTCGAGGTTGACCTCGAAGTTGATGCCCAGGCCGCCCTGCGCCTGACGGATCAGGCCCAGGTAGGCGTTGTTCACGAGGACGTGGACGTAGGGGACCTTGTGCTGGGCGGCGACCGCCAGCTCCTCGATCATGAACTGGAAGTCGTAGTCGCCGGACAGCGCGACGATCGGGGTCTCCGGCTCCGCGGTGGCGGCACCGATGGCGGCCGGGATGGTCCAGCCGAGCGGGCCGGCCTGGCCGCAGTTGATCCAGTTGCGCGGGCGGTAGACGTGCAGGAACTGCGCCGCCGCGATCTGGGAGAGGCCGATGGTGGTGACGTAGCGGGTCTCGGGGCCGAACGCCTTGTTCATCTCCTCGTAGACGCGCTGCGGCTTCAGGGGGATGTTGTCGAAGTGCGTACGGCGCTGCAGGGTCGCCTTACGGTCCTGCGCCGAGGCGGCCCAGGCGGAGAAGTCCGGCAGCCTGCCCTCGGCCTTCAGCTCCTTGGCGATCTCGATGAAGAGCTCCAGCGCGGCCTTGGCGTCGGAGGCGATGCCGAAGTCCGGGGCGAAGATCTTGCCGAGCTGGGTGGGCTCGATGTCGACGTGGACGAACTTGCGGCCCTTGGTGTAGGCGTCCAGGTTGTAACCGGTGTGACGGTTGGCCCAGCGGTTGCCGATGCCGAAGACGAAGTCCGACTCCAGGAACGTCGCGTTGCCGTAGCGGTGCGCGGTCTGCACACCGACCATGCCGGCGGCCAGCTCGTGGTCGTCCGGGATGGTGCCCCAGCCCATCAGGGTGGAGATGACCGGGACGCCCGTCAGCTCGGCGAACTCGACCAGCAGGTCGGAGGCGTCGGCGTTGATGATGCCGCCGCCGGCGACGATCAGCGGGCGCTCGGACTCCAGCAGGAACTGCAGGGCCTTCGCGGCCTGGGCGCGGGTGGCCTGCGGCTTGTAGACCGGCAGCGGGGAGTAGGTCTCCGGGTCGAACTCGATCTCGGTCAGCTGGACGTCGATCGGGAGGTCGATCAGGACCGGGCCCGGACGGCCGGAGCGCATCAGGTGGAAGGCCTCCTGGAACACGCCGGGGACCTGCGCGGCCTCCAGGACGGTCGTGGCCTTCTTGGTGACCGGCTTGGCGATCGAGGCGATGTCGACGGCCTGGAAGTCCTCCTTGTGGAGCTTCGAGACCGGGGCCTGACCGGTGATGCAGAGGATCGGGATCGAGTCCGCGATCGCCGAGTACAGGCCGGTGATCATGTCCGTGCCGGCCGGGCCCGAAGTGCCGATGCAGACACCGATGTTGCCCGCCTTGGCACGCGTGTAGCCCTCGGCCATGTGCGAAGCGCCCTCGACGTGGCGGGCGAGGGTGTGCGCGATGCCGCCCACGTTCTTGAGCTCGCGGTAGAACGGGTTGATGGCAGCACCGGGGACGCCGAACGCTTGTTCGACACCCTCGAGCTTGAGGATCTCCACTGCAGCGGCGGCGGCTGTCATACGAGGCATCGAGTTCTCCTGCGGGTCTGGCGGTCAGGCTTTTCCGTAATCCGGAAGTTTTGTTCTGCTATACGGAACAAGCTAAGCGGCGACTCCTGCGACGTCAAGGCGGTAGGGGACCCCGGAAGCCACCAAAAGCCGCATCTCGGTCGGCTACTTGTACAAATCACTGATCCACCGGCGGGAATCCCCCGGAAAAGGTGTGCGGCCTCCCCCCGGCGGTCGCCGGTGGTGGAGCATGGACCTACGCACAGCGACGGAGGGGGTCCAGGTCTCATGGCGGAAGCGGTACCGGTGCGCTGCCCGGCGTGCCTGCGCGAGAACGGCTACACCGCCCCGGTCTTCCCCTGTGCCTGCGGAAGCCCGGTCCATCCCCCGCTGGACCTGGCGGCGCCGCCGGTTCCACTGACCCACCGGACCTGGTCGGACACCTGGGTGACGGTGCGCTGCACGACGTGCGGGCGGGAGAGCGAGTGGCCGCATCCCGAGCTGGGCTGCGGCTCGTGCGGGACGGTGGTGCTGATTCCGGTGCACCCGCTGGAGGGGACGGGGAGCCCGGCGGGTCCGGCGGGCTCGCCCCAGGCGGCCGCCGGGCCGGATCCGGGCGGCACGGGGCGCGGCACCGCGGGCGGGCCGGCGGGCGGAGCCGCGGGCGGGCCCGCGGGTGCGCGCCCGGCGCACATCCCGCCGCCGCCGGCCGCACCGGTGCCGCGGCCCGCGTTCCGGCCGGTGACCATCCGTACGGCCCGCGACGCGGTGGCCACGGCCGCGCTGTACCTGCGCTGGCTCGGCTTCCGGGACGTACGGCAGCCCGACGGGCGGCCTATCCCGGCGGCGACCGTGGACCTGCGGGCTCCGGGCCTGGTCGCCCAGGTGGACCCGACCACGGCGCCGGCCGGGCTGCGGGCGGTGGAGTGCGTCTGGCTGAACGGCCTCACGGCTTCCGCGACCAGCGTCTACTTCGCGCTCGCGGGGTACACGGAGGACGCCCGGGCCCGCGCCGACGATCTCGGGATACCGCTCTTCGTCATGGACCTGACGGGCATGCCACAGCCGGTCAACGACCCGGCGGACGCGCTGGTCGGCCCGGACGCGTAGGCCGGGGCGGGCAGGCCGGGGCGGGCAGGCCGGGGCGGGCAGGCCGGGCGGGTGCCGATGGCACTGGTGATGGCGGTGGCGCTGGTGCTGGCGCTGCCGGTGATGCCGGTGATGGCGGTGAACCCGGCATGATCGGCAAGCTACCCCCTAAGCTCGTAGGCATTGCCTACTTCCCGCCCAGGAGAGCCCGATGAGCCTGTACGACATCCCGCTGACCACCCTGTCCGACGAGCCCACCAGCCTCGCCGCCCACAAGGGCAAGGCGATCCTCCTGGTGAACACCGCCTCGCAGTGCGGGCTCACCCCGCAGTACTCGGGACTGGCCCGCCTGCAGTTCACGTACGAGGAGAAGGGCTTCACCGTCATCGGCGTGCCCTGCAACCAGTTCGGTGAGCAGGAGCCCGGCAACGCCGAGGACATCCAGACCTTCTGCGCGGCCGGTTTCGGCGTGACCTTCCCGATCCTGGAGAAGTCCGAGGTCAACGGCAAGAACCGGCACCCCCTCTACACGGAGCTGGTGAAGACCCCGGACGCGGACGGCGAGGCCGGGGACATCCAGTGGAACTTCGAGAAGTTCCTGATCTCCCCCGCCGGCGAGGTCGTGGCGCGCTTCCGCCCGCGCACCGAGCCCGAGGCCCCCGAGGTCATCGCCGCGATCGAGGCGCACCTGCCCGCGTAGTACTCCCCGTAAGTGCTCCCGTACGGGCTGCTGCGCGGCGCGCGCAGCAGCCCGTGGGCGCTCCGCTCAGTCCAGGTCGGCCTCGTGGTACTCCCCCGCCGACCCGGCCGCGGTGAGCTCCCGCAGCTCCACCCGGCGGATCTTGCCGGACACGGTCTTGGGGAGCTCGCCGAACTCGATGCGGCGGATCCGCTTGTACGGGGACAGCACCGCGCGGGAGTGCTCGAACAGCACCCGGGCCGTCTCCGGCCCGGGCTCCCAGCCGCCCGCGAGGGTGACGTACGCCTTCGGGACCGCCAGCCGCAGCGCGTCCGGGGCCGGGACGACGGCGGCCTCGGCCACCGCCTCGTGCTCCAGCAGGGCGCTTTCCAGCTCGAACGGGCTGATCTTGTAGTCCGAGGCCTTGAACACGTCGTCGGAGCGCCCGACGTAGGTGAGGTACCCGTCGGCGTCGCGCGCGGCGATGTCACCGGTGCGGTAGAGCCCGTCCGCCATGGCCTCGGCCGTGCGCTGCGGATCGTCGCGGTAGCCGGTCGTCACCCCGGCGGGCCGGGTGCGCAGGTCCACGCAGAGCTCGCCCTCGTCGGGGGACTCCTTGCCGGTGACCGGGTCCAGCAGGACGATCTCGTAGCCGGGTGCCGGCCGGCCCATGGAGCCGGGCTTGACGGGGACCCCGGGGAAGTTTCCGACCTGGAGGGTGGTCTCGGTCTGGCCGAAGCCGTCGCGGATGGTGATGCCCCAGGCCGCGCGGACCCGCTCGATGACCTCCGGGTTGAGCGGCTCCCCGGCGGCGACGGCCTCGCGCGGGGGCCTGGCCAGCTTGCTGAGGTCGGACTGGATCAGCATCCGCCACACGGTGGGCGGGGCGCAGAAGGTGGTCACGCCGTGCCGGTCCATCTCGGCCATCAGCCGCTCGGCGTCGAAGCGGGTGTAGTTGTGGACGAAGACGGTCGCGCCGGCGTTCCAGGGGGCGAAGAGGTTGGACCAGGCGTGCTTGGCCCAGCCGGGCGAGGCGATGTTGAGGTGCACGTCGCCGGGGCGCAGTCCGAGCCAGTACATGGTGGAGAGGTGCCCGATGGGGTACGAGGCGTGCGTGTGCTCGACGAGCTTGGGGCGGTCGGTGGTGCCGGAGGTGAAGTACAGCATGAGCGGGTCGGTGGCGAGGGTCTCGCCGTCCGGCGTGAAATCGCCGTCGGCGGCCGCCGTGTCCGCCATGTCCGCCAGCCTCAGCCAGCCGTCGGGAACCTGCTCCCCGGCGGCGATCCGGGTGTAGTCGCCCGGCACCTCGTCGAACTTGGCCGTGTCCAGGGCGCGCGCGATGACGTGGCGCACCTGGCCGCGTCCGACCCGGTCGCGCAGGTCGGCCGGGCCGAGCAGCGGGGTGGCCGGGATGACGACGGCGCGCAGTTTCATCGCGCCGAGCATCACCTCCCACAGCTCGCGCTGGTTGCCGAGCATGACCAGGATCCGGTCGCCGGGCGCGACGCCCTGCTCGCGGAGCCAGTTCGCGGCGGCGCCCGAGCGTACGGCGAGCTCCGCGAAGGTGAGGCCGCGGCTGGTGCCGTCCTCCTCGACGATGCGCAGGGCGTCGGCGTCGTTCCCGGCGGCGATGTGGTCGAACCAGTCCAGGGCCCAGTTGAAGCGGTGGGGGCGGGGCCAGGTGAACCCGGCGTGGGCGGCCTCGTAGTCGCCGCGGCGTTCGAGCAGGAAGTCCCGGGCGGCCAGGAACCGGGCGGTGGCGTCGTCCTGCGTACTCTCGGTCGTCATGACGGGCATCGTGCCGCCTTCGGTGTACGGACCACCAGTGCGACGTCAGCCGTGAGTTGACCGTCCGGGGCTGTCCGGGACCGCCTTGGACCGTCCGGGACCGCCTTGGACCGTCCGGGACCGCCCGGGGCGCACGTCAGGGGTTGATCGCTCCGAACCGCACCGACACACCATCGACCCCGCCGGCCTCACCCGCCCCTTCCCCCGCCCCTTCCCCCATCCCTTCCCCCATCCCTTCCACCATCCCTTCCCCCATCCCTTCCACCATCCCTTCCCCCATCCCTTCCACCATCCCTTCCACCATCAGCTTCCCCTCGGCGACGATCTCCTCCTTCGCCGCCTTCGGGACCGGGCCGAACAGCTCGACGGTGAGCGCCCGCCCGTCCAGCTTCCACAGGCCGGCGAGGAACCCGTCGACGAGCAGGGTGCAGTGGGCCTGGTTCCCGGTCCACGTGCGCCCCTTGATCTCGGGGGCGACCACGCGGGTGCGGTCCGCGTGCGAGAGCAGGAGGTTGTCGAACTCGGGCAGGAAGCGGGGCGGCGCGGGGGTATCGGCTTCGGGCCGAGGCGCGTCGGGCAGATCGAAGAGCTCCACGCCGTTCTCGTCCTGGAAGACGAGGAGGCCCGGGCGCAGCCGCTCGAAGGCCTCGCGCAGCCGGGTCAGGCCGGCCCAGGTCTGCATGTCCTTGACGGAGGCGGGCCCGAAGGCGGCGAGGTAGCGCAGCACGACCTCGTCCACGGGCTGCGCCGCACCGGCGGGCTTCCCGAGCCAGTTCTCGACGGTGGTGAGCCGTACCTGGCCGCTGCGCCCCCACACCCCACGAGGGGTGACCTGGACCAGCGGCAGCCGGCAGCGGGCAGCGACGGAAAGGGACTGCGGGTCGGCGTCGGGCCATTCCTGGAGCAGTTCCTCGCGGATCTCGCCCATGGTGCGCGGCTCGCTCTCCACGAAGGCGCGGGCTCGCTTCGCGAGCCGGTCCGGATCCACCCCCGCGAGCCCCTTGCGGAAGTAGTTGACCTCGCGGTCGCGGGCGGGCTGGACGAGGGGCCTCAGCGTCAGGGCGTCGTGGGCGGTGTGCGTGTGGATCGTCGACCGCATGGTGACCATCCGGACAACCTCGCGGGACTCCATGAGCCCGGCCAGCTCGGCGGGCCGGAAGCCGGCGAGCCGGGCGTGCAACTGGAAGTAGGGCGGCTTGACGTTCTGCGCCTGCAGCCCGAGCAGATGCGCGACGGCGTCCCCCGCGGACATCTCGGCGCGGCTCAGCAGCAACTGGCGGGCGAGCGTGGCACGGTTCAGAGCGCGGGTGCCGAGTACGGGGTGTGTCGTCCTGGAAGTCATGGCAGCAAACTAACCCTCCTTGCGGACAGCTTTCGTCCGCAATCCCAAACCGAAGCGGTCCGGAGTGGGCCGGAATCTCCCCTGCCCCGCACCGGTCGCCCCTTTCTCCCCTATATCCTGCCCCTTGCCCGTAAACACACGTTCGACCGGGAGCTGACCTGCGATGTCGGAGCGTCCAGACCACCGCCCCTCGCCGTCCGCCGCGAAGCGCACGGGCTGGCGGCGCCCCGCCGCCCCGGCCGCCGCCACCCCTCCGGCGGGACCGCCGACCGGCCCGCAGCCCGCACCGGCGGCCCCCGCTCCCCCGAACCACCGCAGCGTGATCGACTCGGCCGTCTACCGCGACGGCCGCCGGATCGCCTCCCCCGCCACCCTCGCCGAGACCTTCCGGCAGCTGCGCGAGGAGCCCGACGGGATGGCCTGGATCGGCCTGCACCGCCCGACGGAACCGGAACTCCACTCCCTGGCCGCCGAGTTCAACCTCCACGAACTCGCCGTCGAGGACGCCCTGGAGGCCCACCAGCGCCCCAAGCTGGAGCGCTACGGCGACACCCTCTTCGTCGTCCTGCGCGCCGCCCGATACCTCGACGCCCAGGAGGAGGTCGACTTCGCCGAGCTCCACATCTTCGTCGGCCCGGACTTCCTGATCACGGTCCGCCACGGCGGCGCCCCGGACCTCTCCGCCGTCCGCCGCCGCATGGAGGGCAACCCTGAACTCCTCTCCCTCGGCCCGGAGGCGGCCCTGTACGCCATCCTGGACGCGGTGGTCGACGGCTACGCCCCGGTCGTCGAGGGCGTCCAGACCGACATCGACGAAATCGAGACGGAGGTCTTCCGCGGCGACCCGGCGGTCTCCCGCCGCATCTACGAACTCTCCCGCGAAATGGTCGAGTTCCAACGCGCCACCCGCCCCCTGGTGGGCATGCTCCACGGCCTGATGGCGGGCTTCGCGAAGTACGGCACGGACGAGGAACTCCAGCGCTACCTCCGCGACGTGGCGGACCACGTGACACACACGAGCGAACGCGTCGACGGCTTCCGCCAGGCCCTCACGGAAATCCTCACGGTCAACGCCACCCTGGTCTCCCAACAACAGAACGCCGAAATGCGCGCCCTGGCCGAGGCCGGCTTCGAACAGAACGAGGAAATCAAGAAGATTTCTGCCTGGGCTGCAATTCTCTTTGCACCCACACTCGTTGGGACCATCTACGGCATGAACTTCGAGCAGATGCCTGAGTTGAGCTGGGGCCTCGGATAACCCTTCGCGGTCGGCTTGATGGGGGTGGTTTGCGTCAGTTTGTACGCAATTTTCAAGCGTCGAGACTGGCTTTAGAGGTCGACCGACCCCACTCACGCCGCACGCACGGTTTGCTTCTGCACCTCCCGCACAAACCGCCCATTTGGGGCTCTGGGGAGTCCCTGGGGGGAATAGATGCGGGTGATCTCCTCACCTTGCCCTCGACAGGCCCCTGACCAGGCCTTTTGTGGCTCGGGAAAGCCCTGGGGGGAATTCGGGGGGAATCGAATGGCCGTCGGCGCCTTGCGTCCGCCGCAACGAGCCGGTCCGGCTTCCCGTTCAGCGCTCCCTGCAGAGCCCGCAGACCCCGCGGCGCATCACAGACAGTGACCTCCATCTCGAAGTCGGACGCGCCACGCGCTCCGCCTCGGCGGGCTCGCCGGAATGTTGTTCGCCAGTACTTCCAGGGATGGCGATACGCCCAGGCCCGGCCAGGTCAGATGCCGGGAACGCGGAGGCGAGCGTGCCACGCGCCCCTGCCTCGGTCGGCTCCCGGGAGCGCCGCCATCTCAGGTATGCGTACCGCGTGGCCCCGGTTTCCGGCATGCTGGTGAGCATGAGCAGCAGGTACGCACAGCTCCGGCCGTACACCCTGCCCGACTCGCTCGGGAAGCTGAGCGGGCCGGTGGACGGCCTCGTGGTCCTGCCCCGACATCTGGACTGGGGCCCGCACTACGAATACGACCTGTCCGACGACGCCGACGTGCTGCTGATGTACGAGCGGGTGATCCGTGAGGCGCAGACCCCGGGGGACCTGCACGCACACCTCGACATCGCTGTGCTGCGTACCCACTGGCGGGCGCTGTTCCTGCCCGGCCCGGCGAGAGCCGCCTGGGAGGCTCGCTTTCCCGAGCTCGCCAGCACGTCGGCGGCGGCCGCGTAGTGGAGGATCTGCACCACCGGCTGATCCGTATCGGCCTGGACGCGCTCGCCGAGGACTTCGGCTACCGGTTGGCCGGCGGGTACGCCGTCCAGGCCCATCGCCTGGTCAGCCGTGTCAGCGACGACGTTGACCTGTTCACCCCGATCGGGCGTGCCGAAGGCGAGCTGCCGCAGGCGATCTCACGCCTCGCCGAGGCATACCGGGCGGCCGGGTACGTGTCCAGGTCACCCAGCAGGCGCAGGTATACGCCCGTCTGCAAGTCACCGATCCCGCCTCCGGTGCCCAGTCCAAGGTCGAACTGGTCGGCGACCTTCTGCACCATCCGCCCGTCGAGTCGGCCCTCGGCCCGGTCCTCCACCTCGACGACCTGGCTGCCGCCAAGACCGGCGCCCTTTTCGGCCGCGCCGAAGTCCGGGACGCCATCGACATCAAGGCGCTCCTCGACGCCGGGTACACCCGCGCCCGGCTTCTCGAACTCGCCACGCAGAACGAGGCCGAGCCCAACCTCGACGAGTACGTGTCCGCCCTCGCCCGGGTCGGGCATCACACCGACAGACAGTTCGCCGCCTACGGCCTCGACTCCAAGGCTGCACATGCCATCCGCGAGGAATTCGCCGACTGGCACCGCGAACTCATCGACCTCATGCGTACCGAAGCAGTCAGCAGCAACTCGACCCCGGCCGAGTCGTCAGTGGAGCAGCCGGGGAACCCGATCAGCGGCCCGCTGCCTCCGTCACCGCCTCCCCCAGGCCCGGGCTCCGGCAGGCTGCGCTAGGGACTCGATGGCGCCGGTCTGCATGCCCATGGCGCACGTGAAACAGAGGGGTCCCGGCTTGCGGGTACCCAGGTATACGTCGGTGTCACCGTCCGTTTGGCGATCTCCTGCACCCCGAGCGCGGGGATCGTGAACGCCCTGGCGCATCCGCCCGAGTCCTTGCCGTGCAGCACCAGCGTGGTGGGCGCACCCGCCTTCGCGGTGAACTGCGTGGGGGCGTAGAAGTCCGTCACGGTCAGCGTGGTGATCTGCCGCCCGACGCGTCGGTACGTACGGGCGTCTTGGTCTCCGATGAGCCGCCGCCCCCGGAGCCGCTGCCGTCGCCGCCTTCGACGATGAACGGTCCGCTTGCCGTGGTCTGCCGGCCCGGTGAGTCGAAGGTGACCCAGCCGCCTGCCTGCAGCGCGGAGACCATGGTCCGGGCAGTCGGCTGGGGCCGCATGTGGGGGTGGGCGCTGCGGCGCGGAGCGTACTGAGCTCGTGAGATCCAGCCCCGCAGGACGGCGTGTCAGCCCTGAGGCCGGGAGCGGTCCGGGTGGGGGATCAGGGTGGTCTCGAAGGTGCCGTCGGCGATCTGGCGGGCCAGTTGCACGAGCTGGTGGTGATGGGCGCGTGCGTAGGAGCGGAACGCGGCGAATGCCTCGTCGACGGTGACCTGCCAGCGTTCCGCCAGGATGCCCTTGACCTGTTCCAGCACGATGCGGCTGGTCAGGGCGTGCTGGAGTTGGGCGCGCTCGACCTCGCTGTGGGCGACGGTGCGCTGCTGCAGGATGGCGATGGTCGCCACGTCCGCCAGTGCTTGGGCGAGGGCGATGTCCTGGGCACTGAGCGGGTCTGGGTCGGTCTGGAACAGGCCCATCACTCCGATGACCCGGCCGCGCAGCCGGAGCGGGATCGCGTTGGCGGCCACGAACCCGGTCTCGGCGGCGCGTGGGGCGAACTGCGGCCAGCCCGATGTGATCTGGGGGTCGGTCAGGTTGATGTTGGTGCGTGGCTCGCCGCTCTTGTAGCAGTCCACGCAGGGGCCCTGGTCGTGCTGGGTGGCGAAGAGTTCCAGCAGCCGGGTGTGTTCGTCGGAGGCTGCCATGGTCTGCAGGACCTCATGCTGGTCGGCCAGCATGATGCCGACGGCGGCCACGTCCAGCAGTTCCATGCAGCGCACGGACAGCTGCTGGAGGAAGTCGATGAGGTCGAAGTCGTCGATCAGGGAGTCTGCGACTTCCACGAAGACCTCGGTCACGCGTTGTTCTCGGGTCACGGTGATCAGTCCTTGTCTACGGCGGTCGGAGGCGTGCCGTTGCCAGTGCCGTTGTGGTCCAGGCGAAGCCGCCGATCCACCACGTCCTTGGAGATGTCGGTGATGGAACGTCCGCTGCTGTAAGCATGCGCGCGCAGTCGTAGCAGAGCTTGGGGCAGGGGCATGGCGAGTTGGACGCTGAGCATGCCGGTGGCCTGGTGGACCACCGCGTGCTGCAAGGCGTGCGGAGAGTCCACCGGCGCTTGGGTGCCCAGAGGTGGTTCACCGCTGCCCAGGCAGCGGGCGGTGAGGGCAGCGGCCAGCGTGAGCGCATCGTCGGTCTGCTGGCTGGTCAGTGGACCCGGCGTTCGGCGCACCGCTGTCAGGACGCCGACGCGGATCGCGCCGATGCCCATCGGGAAGCAGAACACCGCGCGGGCGTCCAGGTCGGGGGCCTCCATGGACAGTGCCGGCCAGCGGGCGTGTCGGACCCGGGCCAGGTCGGGTACCCACACCATCGCGCCGGTACGGACCGCCTCTGGTCCCGGCCCCTCGCCGAGGGTCAGTTGCAGGTCCTCGAAGCGGCGCGTGGTGAGGTCCGAGCACCACATGAGCTCGGTCAGGCCGGCTGCGGTGACCAAGGAGACCGCGAGACCGTCCACGCCCAGGGCCTGGGCGCCGGCCAGGGTGGCGTCGTCGACTCCCTGGGACCGGTCGTCGAGTTGCAGCGTGCGCAGGACCGAAGCCATGCGGTCACTGATCATCCGTCATCACCGCTCGCCCTGCGACAAAGCCGGGCGGGCCCGCTGTGGCCGGTCCTGGTCATGAGGCCAGCAGCCTGGGGTACACCACAGCCGGGACCCATGCGCCGACTTCGGGCGCGCGGGGTAGCCGGTGGAGGAGGAAACCGGTGCCGGTCAGTGCCAGGAGCCGGATCAGCATCGGGCGCGGGTGATGCAGGCACAGCGACCCCTTGGCCGTAGCGGTGCACGCGGCGACGGCCAGGAAGGCGTTGAGGCCGCTGACATCGCAGAAAGCAAGCGCGCTCACTTCGATGTCGATGGTCCGTACCCCCTCGCGCAGGCAGTCATCGACCATCGCCCGCAGCGGGCCCACGGTATCCAGATCAAGCTCACCCGCAAGGGTGATCGTCGTTTCATCGCCTCGGTCGTGCCGGTGGAGGTTCAAGCTCTGCAGAACAGGCATAGCGCCTCGGTTCTTGGGACCACATGGTGCGGCGCCGGGCGGGCCGGTCTTCTCGGCCCCGTCTTACGCGTTTCTCCTGTGGTCGGATGCCCGGACAGGTCAGGCGAGCGATCGGCTTGGCGACCTGGACTCCAGGAGCACCAACTCGACATGTTTCGCCTCAAAAGGACAGCGCCTGAGGTGAACCGGGGGGACCCTCTGTATCCCGCAGGCACCTGCACGACAAGCGCGCTATCCACGTCAGGGACCGGGACGTCCATCGCAGCATAGCCCCCGCTCCTGCCCCGGGATATCCCGCCGGTCACCAGGCGGCGTCCACCTTTCACATCGGCCGCATGAACAGCGCAAGGCGAGCACCACTCACCTGGTCAGACAGACCGCCTGGGTTCGACAGCGGCCGGCCGCTCCTCGCACTCCAGAGGATCGACGCAGGCGTGCTCTGGATAGTCGCAGACGTCAAGCCGGGGGTTCCCATGCAAGCCCGGAGGGCAGTCGAAGCGGTAGGCGAGGCGGGTGTGGTCGTCGAGGGCGGTGTGGAGGTAGGCCCAGCCGGCGCCGGTCTTGTTGGGCCGGCCTTCGGCCCGGCCGAGGGCTTTGTGGCCGCCGCCGTCGGGGATCCGTCCGAGTTTCTTGACGTCGATGTGGACGAGTTCGCCGGTGGCCCGGTCGAGTGCGGCCAGGGGCGGCTGACCGTGGCGGGTCAGGATGCGGTGGGCGGTCGAGGCCGCGATGCCGCAGCGGGCGGTGAGCCTCAGCGGCCCGATGCGGTGCTCGCGCCGCAGCCGCAAAACGTGTTCCTCCACCGCGGCCGGCGTCCTGGCGGGGCTGGTGGTGCGGTCGGCTGGAGCGGTTCATTCCGGCGATGCCCAGGGTCCGGTAGCGGGATGCCCAGCGGGCCGCGGTGGTATGGCTGACCTGGAAACGTTCCGCGGCCCGTCGCACAGGCCAGCCGTCGTCGACGACACAACGGGCCAGACGAAGTCGCCCGGTCTCGGTCAGCGGGGCATCACGGTGGGACACGAGGGCCTCCTGGACCGGTGAAGATGTCGCAATCCCCACCAAACCCAGAAGGCCCTCACCCGTTCAAGAACCCAGCACGCGTGTCACCAACGTCCCGGGACAACACACCTAGGGCGTGGTTCCACAGGGTGGGTAGCAGGCCGCTCGAGGAGGCGTGTATCGAGTCTGCGGCGCCGTAGCGGGCCGGGCACGTCACCGCGGCGGCAAGGGTGTGCGCAGTGTGGTGCGCCCCTGATCCCAGGCGTTGCGGATGTGGGCGGCGAACTGGTCTTCCAGCAGGACCGTCGCCGCGCAGCCGAAGGCGATGTCGGGTTCCAGGGCGGGTTCTTCGGCGAGGAGGCCACCGATGACCTCGTGGCGTACGACTTGTTCGTGGACGGCGTCGGCCTCGACGTGCTCGGCGTAGAAGTGTTCCGCCGCCGGCCCCGCATTACACCGCAGCATGGCTTTGGCGAGGCGGCGGGAGCCCGGTGAGGAGGTGACCTCGAGGCAGGCGAAGTGCCCGACAAGGGCGCCGCGCAGGGCGCGGTGCAGGCCGAAGAGGGACATCAGGTTGACGGTGGCGAGCAGGGGCGCGGGGGCCTGGTCGAGATAGCGGCCGTATGCGGGGTCGAGGCCGAGGTCGGTCATGAGGTCGGCGAAGAGCTGGGCGTGGATGCGGTCGGGGTGGCCGGCGCCGAACTCGTCGTACTCGATGGCCGCCATCGCGGCCTTGGCCCGGCCGGTCAGCCGCGGGATGACCCAGGCGTGGGGGTCGGCTTCCTTGAGGTGGTAGAGGGAGCGTAGCGCCGCGTACTCGCGCAACTGCCAGAGTTCGCCTTCGGTTTCGAGGTGGTGGCTGATGCTTTCGGTCAGGTCCACGGGTTCGACGAGGAGTGGGGCGAAGGCTTCCTCGACGGAGCGGGGCGCGTCGTGGAGTTCGGTGCGCAGTGCGTGGAGGAACCGGGTTTCCAGGGCTTGGCGCAGGCGCAGGAGGTCCGGGTCCCATTCGCGTTCGTCTTCGACGCCTTCGAAGCCGCGGTAGTGCAGCTCGTAGAGGAGGTAGAGGGCGAGCTGGAGGTCTTCGCCCCAGGGATCGGCCTTCAGGACCGTCCCGGTCTCATACTCCGGCGGCAGGCCGGTGCGCAGGGCGTCCCTGACGGCGTCCGACAGGTCGCCCCGCCCCTGGACGAGGGCAGGGCCGACGGTGGCGGTGCGGCTGCTGGCAGGGGTCATCGGGAGTTCCTGTCCTCGGCGGGCGTATCGGCTCGCTCGCGGGGGCGGTGGCTGGTGTCGCACCAGGGATACGTGCGGCTGCGCAGGCAGGTGCACACCGCGACCATGAACCGGTCGGACCGGGCGACCGTCCCGTCGTCCAGGACGATCTCCACCGGTCCTTCGACCAGGACCGGGCCGTGTGGATCCATGGCTACGCGGCGTGCCGGGTCGGACGGGGCGCGGGCGGCGCTTTCAGAGGTGCTGGGCACGGATGATCACCAGCTCTTCCCATTCCTCGCCGTCGTCCGCCAGTCCTTGGTCCTCCAGCCAGGCCCGCCTGGAGCGCAGGACCGGCCCCCACGGTACGGAGGCCCGCGCCGTCACCTGCGCGGACAGCCCGGCTCGTTCCAGGTGGTCCACTGTGGTGTCGACTCCGCACATCTGCGAGTGCACCATCAGCAGGACGCCGCCGGGGCGCAGCAGGGCCGGGGCACGCGCGCAGATCCGGTCGATGATGTCGCGTCCCCCGGGGCCGGCGTCCCAGGCCCGCTTCGCCCCGCGTGACGGCAGCCGGGCGCGCAGGGAGGGCACGTACGGGGGGTTGCTCAGGACGATGTCGAAGCGGCGCCCGGCCGTACGGGCGGCGAAGTCGCCGTGCAGTACGCGCAGCGGCAATCGCTGCCGGAGGGCGTTGAGGCGGGCTGCGGCCACCGCGGGCCAGGAGACGTCCACGGCCGTGACGCGGGCTCCCCTGCCCGCTGCGTGAAGTGCCAGCGCGCCGGTACCCGTCCCGATCTCCATCACCTCGGTACCCGGCCCCAGCCGCTCGTGCGAGAGGGCCTCGGCGAGAAGCCGGGTATCGGCCTGTGGGCGGTAGACACCAGGTAGCGCGATCAGCCGCGCGGGAAGTGTTCCCAAGGTCAGAGCCGTACTGGTCACCCGCATACCTCCGAATCCAATGCGCTCCGCAGGAGGCGGATCGCGATCGCGACAGTTGCGCGACTCAGAGCGGCTGCCCCGTTCCGAGCGCCCCACCCTCAATGCCGCCGATCTTCGGAAGAACAGATGGAACTCAGCGTGCCTGGCACCGTTGCCTCAGACCTGGCGTTTCGGGCTCGTGAACTACTTCTCGTTGGGCCCTTCGGCGCCATCGCCGCCAGCCCCACCACCAGCGCCCACAGCAGCACCCGGCCGAACGGCTGCTCACCGATGGTCCGCACCGCGCCGGACCGGTCGGCCTCCTTGCCACTGTCACCGCCGAATCCCATCTGCACGGCCAGCAGCCCCACCAGCACGTAGATCACACCCCGCGCGCAGAGCCCGACCCTGGACAGGACCTCCATAGCCCGGCTGTTGGACACACGCCGCCCCCGGGATCCGGCCTGGGCGGCACTCTCTTTCCTGATGGCCATACCTGGCACCTCCGGGGCCCCGCCGTGAGGTCGGCAGGACGGGCGCAGTGGTCAGTGCTTGAAAGCGTCCTTGATCTTCGCCCCCGCCTGCTTGGCGTTGCCCTTGATCTGGTCACCGCGGCCTTCGGCCCGCAGGTGCCAACTGCCGGTCACGCGGCCGACGGTCTTCTTGGCGCCGCCCTTGACCGCCTCGGCCTTGTGCCCGAGCTTCTTGCCGATGCTCATAGCCGGCCACCCTTCGTTAGTGCTCCGGCATGTGGAGACCTACCGGGGCTCCGATCGATGCTTGAACGGGTTGAGCCCCCTCCGGTGCTCTCCGCCCGGGTTGGACTCTCGCCCACCCGTCGCCTGTGGGCGGGCGATGCCACGCTGGTCCACGACATCGGCACGGTCGTTGCCGGCGGCGGCTGTCCCCCGGCGCGACGTGTCGGCTTCGGGGCCGGTGCTGTGGCCGCGATGAGAGGTACGGCGGGCACCAGCCAGGAGGAGGCTCAGCCCGAGCAGGGCCACGGCCCCGACGACGATGCCGTAGAGGAAGAGGGTCCCGGTCGAGCCGGTGACCTCGTAGCCGAAAACGGAAAATCCGCCGGTCAGCTCGTGGGCGCTGCCGTCGTTGGTAACGACACCGGCCACGCCGACGACCAGAGCGGCGATCAGGAGGACGAGTCCGAGGATGACGAGCATGGCGCGCTCCAGAGGTATCTCTCCACGGTAGGACCGTCCTCCCCGGGAAGCCACCAGCAGAGGGCAGATCTACCCTGAGAGCAGGGGCTTTGCATCACTCCGTGAGATCGGCGGACAACATGATCGTCCTCGGAATCATCCTGCTGGTCGTCGGCTACGTAGCCGGCATCTCCATTCTGTGGACCATCGGAATCATCCTGGTCGTCGTCGGCGTCATCCTGTGGATCCTGGGATCCGTCGGACACAAGGTCGGCGGACGGCGGCACTACTGGTAGCAGCCCCCTGACCCCGCGCGGGGAACTTCGTTCCCGCACGACCTCCGACGCCGAGGATGCGTACAGCACGGCCGCCACGACCATTCTGGCGCGCCTCCGGCACTCGCATCCGCGAACCGAGGCATCACACCATGGCCCTCTTCTACCTCCTGCTGACCGCCGCGATCGTGCTGATCATCATCGGCGCGACCGTCGACGGCATGCTGTACCTGGTCTCCGCCGGCGTACTGCTCCTCATCGCCGACGTGCTCTACCTCGCCGTGCGCTCGGTACTGCACCGGCGTCGCCCGGCCCACTGACCCGCCTGCCACCACCGCGTCCGCGACCGGTCCCCCGGCCTCGGTCGTTGTCCGGCATGCGACAGACCCGCCACCACTTGCGCGATACCGCATTTCGGGCGATATGTGAAATTCTGGAATGTGGCACACCAAGGGATGGCACCCGCGGCGGTGATCCTCGTACGCCCTGGTTCTGGCTGCCTGCGTGAGCTGTCAACGAGTGGAGGATGCGATGTGGACCATCATCATCGTGGCCGCCGTGGTGGTCCTGGCCGCCGTCGCGCTGACCATGCGGACCATGACCCGGCGCCGGCACCTGCGGGAACAGTTCGGGCCGGAGTACGACCGCACGGTCGAGGCGGGGCAGAGCCGCGGAGCGGCCGAGCGCGACCTCAAGGAGAGGGAGGAGCGGCATGAGGCGCTGGAGATCAGGCCGCTGCCCTCCACCGTCCGGGACCGGTACGCCCGGGACTGGGCCAGCGTGCAGGAACATTTCGTCGACAGCCCCGACCAGGCCGTGGGTGAGGCGGACCGCCTCGTGACCACGCTCATGAGCGAGCGCGGCTACCCGACCGAGAATTTCGAGCAGCAGAAGCGGGACCTCTCGGTCGAACACTCCCGGACCCTGGACCACTACCGCATCGCCCATGAGATCAAGGGGCGGGCCGGCGGCAGGGACACCACGACGGAGGAACTGCGGGGCGCCATGGTCCACTACCGGGCGCTGTTCGAGGAACTGCTGAAAGACGACACCGCTTCGCCAGATGAAGAAGCCCGCTGAGTGCCCAGCAGCGGCAAGCGGCCGTTCGCCACCGCACGGAGGTGAAGGGACATGCAGAGAGACGGACCATACGGACGCGACGACGAGTACGCCGAATCCGCCGGAGAAACGCTGTCCACCGAGGACATCGCCCGGCCCCGGACAGACACATCGCAACAGACGGCAGACGATGACCTGATGGCAGCCCCCGACGACGAGGGGGCAGCACCCCGGACCAGAATCACGGACGAGGCCGGAAACGAGCCCGAGCCCGTAGCCGACGGACAGGTCGAGTCCGAGAAGGAGCCCGATACCGCCCCGCTTCTAGGGACCCAGGAAGCCGAAGAGCTCCGTACCCGGTGGCAGGAGATCCAGCAGGGGTTCGTCGACGACCCGAAGCAGTCGGTGCTCGCGGCCGACGGGCTCGTCGCCGAAGTCATGCAACTGCTCGCCACCACATTCGCCGACCACAAGCAGGGACTCGAAAGCCAATGGCACCGCGGCGAGGAGGTCGCCACCGAGGACCTGCGACTCGCCCTGCGCCAATACCGATCCTTCTTCGACCGCCTGCTCAGCACCTGACCAGCGGGCCAGACCCGCGAAGAGTGTCGTCTGGCTGTGGGCGCTTGGGCGCACAAGACCGGCCGGTATCTCCCTCACGCAGAGAGATCGCGTGGGCAGCCACCGGCCGGTACATGTCGCAGGGCCGTCACATGGGGTCGACGTCCCCGAGGCCCCGCTCGCTCTCCTTCTTGCTCTGCTCCGAGAGCCGCAGGGCCTTGTCCTTCAGCCGCTGGCGCTCCGCCGGGTCGGTGGCACGCTCCGCGGCCTGCTCGAGCTTCGCCGCCTGGTCACGCATCTGCTGGGCACGGCTGCCGGACTCGCCTGCAACGCTCATGATCACTCCTGGAATCTGGGGGAGAGCGGATGCCACCAGCGAAACAGCGCCCCCACCCCCGCGCATCCCGAACGGTCACCCACCGCTATCCCCGCAGCACAGGCCTGGTGCAGAAGGTCACCCGGCCGTCTCAGCGGATGTGGCGGCGTCCGGAGCGACGCCCGCGCATGCCCAGGTAGACCAGGGCCGCCACGAAGACCAGGATGCCGATGAACAGCAGATAGAGCATGCCTTCGGCGACAGCGCCGATGATGCCCAACACCATCGCCACGATGACCAGGATCAAGAAAACCTTCACGACGTGGACACCTCCTCGGGCGAATGTGGCTCAGCGGCGGGCGAGCAACCGCTCACCGCCCGCACCGGGCCGGTAAGTGAGGCCGTAGTGCTGGAAGATGCCCGTCTCTTCCTCGGCGGGCAGGACGTCGTCCGTGCCGATCGAAGGGCTCTTCTTCACCAGCTCCTTGTCGTAGTCGACCTTGACGTAGCCCGGCCCGACGATCGCGCCGTCCAGCGGAACGAAGACCAGCCGGTGCCGGGTGGGCAGCCCCACCAGCACGGTGGCCATGGCCGGCTCGTCCGTGCTGGTGTCCACGTAGACGGCCTCCAGCGCGCCGATCCTGTGCCCGCCCAAGTCGACCACATCGTGGGTACGCCACTCGCGAATGTCCGCTGCCTGGATCATCCTCAGGTCCCTTCGCACGATCACAGCCCGGCCGATGCACTTCCTAGCCTGCCCCCGCCTGACGGGGGAAACCAGTTCGGCACACCCCAGCAACGCCCCGCCCGTCACACCGGTTCTGTGCACCTGCTCCGAGGGGACTCCCGCCAGAGGGGTAAACAGCAGTCATCCCGGGTGCGGTGTGACCTCAGCATGACCCGCGTCGCAGGGCCTCCGCGTGCCCCAACTCGCAGGAAAACGATGTCTCTCAGATGCCCTCACCCTCAGCCCGCCTACCGAGGGAGTCCGTCCGGGCATCCGCTCGGACTGCGGCCGGCCGGAGGGTCCTGGTCCACGGGGAAGAGGGTCAGGGTGCCGGTGATCTCCAGGAGGCGCTGGAGCTGGGGGGTTGGGGGCGGCCAGGCGGATGACGGTGCCGGTCTCTTGGGCTGCGCGCCGTGCGGCGAGGAGTGCGTTGAGCGCGGAGGAGTCGCAGAAGGTGAGGCCGCTGCAGTCGACCACCACCGCCCTGGCCGGTGAGGCATGGGCGAGGGCCTCGGCCATGGCGAACCTCAGAGGGGGGGCCGTCTCGATGTCGACCTCGCCGGTCGGCCGGACCGCCACCGTATGGTCCAGGACCTCCACGGCGATGTCGTTGGCACCGGCTTCCTGGGGAACGCGTTAGACCATGGTGGATCACTCCTTCGATCTACAGGCGTGGCCCCGAAGCGTGTTGGTCAGCCGCCGGTTCGGGGTAACGGGTCACGTGCTGCGCTGGTCGTGGGTGTCCTGGCGGAGCTGGTCAGTGTGCCGGGTCAGGGCATCGATGCGTTCGGCGAGATCGGCGTCTTCGGCTCGCAGGTGGGGCCGGGTGTCGGTCAGGGGGCGGACGAGGCGCGCGGCGTCGTTCTCGGCGAGGGCCAGGTTCAGGTCGCCGACGGCGCTCTCGGCGCCGGCGGGGAGACCGGTGAGGGAGGTGACCTGGCCGGCGAGCCGTCGCAGGTCGGCCGCGTTGTCGCGAGCCCAGGCGGTCACGGTGCGGTCGGCAGCGCGGGTGTCACGGGTGGCCTGGACACGCTGGTCGCCGGTGCTTCCGGCGGTGCCGGGGCGAAGGCGCAGGTAGCGGCGTTCGGCGGCCTGACGGCTGGCGACCCCGAGGGGTCCTGCGAGATCGGCCCAGCTCGCTCCGTGCCCGCGGGCGGTTTCGATCAGTCCGCTCTCCCAGCCGGCGAGCTGCTCGCGGATCTCGCGCAGCATGACCAGTGCGGCCAGCGCCGGGTCCGGGCCGGTGTCGGGTGAGGGCTCCAGCCGGTCCCTGGGGGTGCCCGTGCGCGGATCTTGGGCGTCCTTTACGGCCTCGTTGATGGCTTCCAGGGCTGCGGCGGCGGCCACGAAGGGGATGGGTGAGAGCGACTCGGCGTACTCGTTCATGGACACTCCCCGCGACTTCGTCACCCTTCAGGTGACATCTTGCTTGTCATCGTTTCGATGACATGTTGCAACGGGAGCACGTTGAAGCGCATTGGCAGTTTCTGCCTGAACCAACTGGAGGTGTTTCGCGATGTTGATGCGCACTGACCCGTTCCGCGAGATGGACCGAATCGTCCAGCAGCTGTCCGGCACGTCGGGCACGTGGTCGAAGCCGTCCGTGATGCCGATGGATGCCTACCGGCAGGGCGACGAGTACGTGATCGCCTTCGACCTCCCCGGCGTGGACTCTGACGCGATCGACATCGACGTCGAGCGGAACATGCTGACCGTGAAGGCCGAGCGCCGCCCCACGGCCAAGTCCGACAACGTGCAGATGGAGCTCTCCGAGCGGCCCCTCGGTGTCTTCTCCCGCCAGGTCATGCTGGCCGACACCCTCGACACCGAGCGCATCGAAGCCGACTACGACGCGGGTGTCCTGACCCTGCGCATCCCGATCGCCGAGCGCGCCAAGCCCCGCAAGATCACCATCGGCGGCGAGTCCGGCCGCAAGCAGATCTCCGGCTGAACCCTCCCGCACCAGCCGACAGCGGAGGGCGGGGAAGAGCCGATCCCCTCCGGCACCCCGCCCTCCGCACCCCCGTCTCACCCTTCACCCCTGGTCGGAGGTGTCGTGATGTCGATGCGCAGGGAGTCGTTCCTGGCCCACGTCCAGGAACGCGGCGAGTACGAAACCACGGAAGAAGCCGATCGCGTTGCCCGCGTCGTCCTGGCTCTGCTGGGCGCCCATCTGGCCGGCAGCGTGCGCGCCGAGCTCGCGGCCCGGCTGCCCGAGACCTACGCCCTGATCCTCCTCAACCCCCTCCAGGCCACCGAGCCCCTCTCGCCCGAACGGTTCGTCCGCGCGACCGCCGCCTGGATCGAGGGAGCCACCGAGAAGACGGCCCTGTGGGACATCGGCGCCGTCCTTTCCACCGCGGCCGCCGCCGCGGGCGACATCCTCACCCGCGAGGTCCTGCTCCAGCTCCCGCCAGGCTACGACCTCCTCTTCGGCCACCCCCAGCCCACCTGAGCGAAGTCGGCCGCAGACCCGAACCATCGAAGAGAAGGGCAACCGCAGCCATGTACGACCAGCCTCGACCGAACCCGGCCCCGCCCGCCATGACGTTCGAGCAGATGCTGGAGCGTGTGCGCTACGAGGGTGCGTACCCCACCTGCGAACGCGCCGAGGAAGCCGTCCGCACCGTCTTGGCCGCCCTCGGCAGGCAAGTCACCGGAGACGAACGCGTCGACCTCGCCCAGCGCCTGCCCGTCGAGGCAGCCCTCACCCTCACCGCCCAGATCCCCGACACCGAACAGCTCACCGGCTGGGGCTTCATCAAGGACCTGGCCGCCCGCACCGGCGCCACCCCCGCCACCGCACGCTGGGACACCGGCGCCGTACTCGCCGTCGTCACACGCCTCGCGGGACCCGACCTCCTCGCCCGCATCCTCCACCAGCTCCCCGGCGGCCACGCCCTCCTCTTCGGCCAGGCGGAACTGCGCCAGCCCCAGCCCGCAGCCTGATCCGGCGCTCCGTTACAGCGGTGAGGGCCCGACCCCGATGCACCGGTCGGGCCCTCAGCCCTGCGGCGGGTTCTCGCCGTAGTCGCGGGTCAGTTTTCGGAGTAGCTGAAGTCACCCACGATCCAGGCGCTGACGTCCTTGATCGAGATGCGGTACATCCCGCCCGTCTCCGGGATGCCCACGGTTCCCTGCAGGATCCGCGCCACATGGAAGTGCAGATGTGTGGGCGGTCCCTCCTTGGGTGTCGTGGCAGTGAAAATGGCGGAGAACTCGCCCAGGCGGGCGGAATCCGTCAGCACCTCCGACACCCGTTCTCTCCACACGGCTTCGGGGGCGAGCCGGCCGGTGATGACAGCACCGCCGGTGACCACGGTCAGGGACATCTGGTTGCTCTGCCCGGACTCCACCAGGGCGGCGACGTTCACGAGCAGCTCGTCAGGCTTCGACATGGAAGTCAATTCCATTCTCCACCGCGCCCCGGCGGGCGGAGCCTGCGGTCTATGCGGATCCTACGAGCCCGCGTGTCACTCAGGCCATCATGTTTCCGCGCTCCTGCCTGCTTCACGCAGGGGAGCGATAATCGATCGAGTGGCAGAACGCCGCTTCATCCCCGCACATCGAGCAAGACGATGTGTCGTGCAAGCCTCTGGTCCAGAGACTGACGCTGGCATCGCACGGTCCGAGCCGCCCGGTGAAGCAACGATTGTGCTTGCAAGGCCTGCTCGGGCGGCCGCTGTCGGGCCTCAGAATTGCCAGTGGCGCCGGGTTGGCCGAGCCCCTCGCCAAGGCGTGTGCCGGGCCCGTGCCCCAACCGTGCCCTTAAGGACGGTCAACAGCGGTCAGACCCGGATCCCGGAAGGCCTCCGAGAGGGGTCCAGCAAGGCCTGTTTACGCAGGTCAGGCGTAGTGCGGACGGCCTCGGCGCAGTAGATTCCCAAGCTTAGACCGTGTCCTATGTGGTGAGGCGTCGTTGAGCTCAGTATGGGGCGGGGTACTTGGAGTTGGATTGTTCCGGACGGGTTGTGGGAGATCGCGGAGCCGCTGATCCCACCGTCGAAGGTGCGGTCGCAGGGCGGCGGGACGCAGGACACGCCTGATGAGACGCTGTTCGCGGCGATCATCTACGTCCTGGTCAGCGGATGCGCCTGGCGGTCGCTGCCGCCCTGTTTCGGGATATCGAAGTCCACGGCCCACCGCAGGTTCCTGATCTGGTCACGGGCAGGTGTGTGGGGCCGGCTGCACGAGGAGATCCTGCACCGCCTCGACGACGCCGGGCTCCTCGATCTCTCCCGAGCCGTCCTCGACTCGGCCCACGTGAGGGCTAAAAAGGGGCGAACTCACAGGTCCGAGCCCTGTGGACCGGGGCAAGCCGGGCTCCAAGATGCACGTCCTGTCGGACGCGAACGGGCTGCCCCTCCTCGTCGGCGTCACCGCCGCCAACACCCACGACAGCCTCGCGCTGAAGCCCATGATCATGGGTCACCAAACGAGACACGACCCCCACCGCGGCCGCCACTTCAAACCCCAACGCCTCCACGCGGACAAGGCCTACGACATTCCCCACCTGCGAAAATGGCTCCGCGGGAAACGGATCGGCGTCCGCATCGCCCGCAAAGGCGTCGAGTCTTCAGAGCGACTCGGTCGGCGCCGGTGGGTGATCGAGCGGACCATGTCCTGGCTGACCGGCTACCGCCGGCTCAACCACCGCTACGAACGTAATCCCCGCAACTACCTGGCCTTTCTCGGCCTCGCCGCCGTCATCTGCTGCTACAAACGACTCCTCCGCCTCACCACATAGGACACGGTCTTATAGCGCGGGTTCGATTCCCGTCATCCGCTCTTGCAAGAAGGCCCAGGTCAGCGACCTGGGCCTTCTTCATTGTCTAGACCTCTCAGCCTTCGCCGCGCCCTCCGCGTGCCCCAACTCGCCTGAATGCCCTGGCCAGAAGCCTCTTCGCGCACCACTTGCACCGCAGGAGCGCGATGCCGCCTCGCACCGCGAGCAGGAATTCGCGCGACCCGCGCCACAGGCCCGCTCCGGTTCGCCCGTTCACACCCTGAAACGCGGACGATCAACCACCCCGCCCGCGCTACCCAGTTCGCGAGGGCACAGCACCCCCACCGACCCCAGGCACCCCAACCGCCGGAGGCTGCCCCATCAAGCAGTTGGGCATGGGAGGACTGCGTAGCGGCAAGCCCACTCCGGGGCACCGGGGCCACCTCCACGGCAACGACTTCGCGTTCGTTGTCGTACAGGACCTCACCACCGCGAGGACCGCTCCAGCGGTCCGCCACGTCGGGACCCGCCCCCCATACGTCCTCAACCAGCCGACTTCGCTGCCGCCTCCTGCAGCTGGTGGCGAACAACCAAAAAACGCTGCGGTCGGGGTGAATCAATATCTGTCACCGCGACCTAAGGATTTAACGGATCCCGCGGGGAGAGTTTCTACCGCAACACGGCGGCCGGAAATATTCAACGCACACAAGCCGCTGCAGCGTGCTACTGTCGATCTCGGTTGCAGTTTTGGTACCCAAGAACTTCAAGCGCCTCCAGACCGGAATTCATTCCGCTGGAAGCGCTTTGTATTTCCCGGTCGTTTACCGGGCGGGGCATCATCGCGGCGACACGGCGTCCGCACAGTGCAGTCGCCAATGTATTGCCCCAAAGGAGATATGACATGGCTGCTGGTACCGTCAAGTGGTTCAACGCGGAAAAGGGTTTCGGCTTCATCGAGCAGGACGGTGGCGGCGCTGACGTGTTCGCCCACTACTCGAACATCGCCGCCCAGGGCTTCCGCGAGCTGAACGAGGGCCAGAAGGTCACCTTCGACATCGCGCAGGGCCAGAAGGGCCCGACGGCCGAGAACATCGTTCCCGCCTGACGCTGACACGCACTCTGCAGCTGGGGCCCGCATCCCTCGGGGTGCGGGCCCCAGCTGCACGCATTTCCCGCGGTGGGTCCACCCGCGGTATTGAGCATGGAGACACTCGGCCGAGCGGCTCTCTCGGATCTGCACCCGAGTCAATTATTTTGGTTGCCGCGCCTACATGGCACCACCTTATTCCAGCGACTGAGCGCGTACAGACTTTCTGTCCGCCAGATCTGCTTTCGCATTCCATTCGGCCCGTTCTCGCAATTCCCTGCGCCGCTCCTACGCTGCGGGAATTCCTTGATACGTGCCGTATCAAGGAAGGTTCCGCATGAACCCCACGCGTACGAACGAGCGCTCCTCCCGCAGCCGCACCGGCGGCCCCGCTTTCGGCGCCGGCTCCGGTTCGGGCCGGGGCAGCCGCTTCGGCTCTTCGGCCCCGAGCTGCTCCGGAGGTCCGAGCCGCTCGGGCGGCTACGGTCGTCGGCCCGCCGCGATCCAGGGCGAGTTCGCACCGCCGAAGACGATCACCCCCGCACTGCCCGCCGTCGAGGCCTTCGCCGACCTCGCCATGCCGGCCCAGCTGCTCGCCACGCTCACCCGTGAGGGCATGGTCACGCCGTTCCCGATCCAGGCAGCAACCCTGCCCAACACCCTCGCGGGCCGTGACGTCCTGGGTCGTGGCCGCACCGGCTCGGGCAAGACCCTGGCCTTCGGCCTCGCGCTGCTGGCCCGTACGGCCGGCCAGAGCGCCGAGTCGGGCCAGCCGCTCGCACTGGTCCTCGTACCCACCCGTGAGCTCGCCCAGCAGGTCACCGCCGCGCTCACCCCCTACGCCCGGGCGGTCAAGCTGCGCATGGCCACCGTCGTCGGCGGCATGCCCATCTACCGGCAGGCACAGGCGCTGCGCGCCGGAGCGGAAGTGGTCGTCGCCACGCCCGGCCGCCTGAAGGACCTCATCGACCGTGGCGACTGCCGGCTGAACCAGGTCGCGATCACCGTGCTCGACGAGGCTGACCAGATGGCCGACATGGGGTTCATGCCCCAGGTCACCGCCCTGCTGGACCAGGTGCGGCCCGAAGGGCAGAGGATGCTGTTCTCCGCCACCCTGGACCGGAACGTCGACCTGCTGGTGCGCCGCTACCTGACCGACCCCGTCGTGCACTCCGTCGACCCCTCGCAGGGCGCCGTCACCACGATGGAACACCACGTCCTGCACGTCCAGAACTTCGACAAGCAGGCCGCCACGACCGAGATCGCCGCCCGCGAGGGCCGCGTGATCATGTTCCTGGACACCAAGCACGGCGTGGACAGGCTGACCGAACACCTGCTGAGCAACGGGGTGCGCGCCGCGGCCCTGCACGGCGGGAAGTCCCAGCCCCAGCGCACCCGTACCCTCACCCAGTTCAAGAGCGGGCACGTCAGCGTCCTCGTGGCCACGAACGTCGCGGCCCGCGGCATCCACGTCGACAACCTCGACCTCGTCGTCAACGTCGACCCGCCGACCGACCCCAAGGACTACCTCCACCGCGGCGGCCGCACCGCCCGCGCCGGCGAGTCCGGCAGCGTCGTCACCCTGGTCACCCCCAACCAGCGCCGCGAGATGGCACGCCTCATGCAGGCCGCGGGCGTCACCCCGCAGACCACCCAGGTCCACTCCGGCGACGAGGTCCTGACCCGCATCACCGGCGCGCAGGCGCCCTCCGGCATCCCGGTCACCATCACCGCACCGGTGTCCGAGCGGCCCAAGCGCAGCACGGCCTCCCGCGGCCGGCGCGGCCCTGCTTCGGCTGCCCGGCGGGCGAGCGCGCGGCAGTCCGCCTTTGATGCGGCGGCCTGAGAACCACGTGATCAGGAAACTGACCCATCTCTGCAGGAGGCAGATTTTGACGCTGGTCCAGATGCAGCCCCGCTCCGCGCATGCCGACCTCGTGCCCCGGACGGTGGACGACGCCATGGAGGCGGCCGGTCCGCAGGTCTGTGACGACATGACCGTCGAGGTGGCCCTGGCCGTCACGGCCAGTTCCCGCACGGACCATCTGCTCGTCTGCGACGAGGACGGCCTCTGCACCGGGCTGATCACGCGGGAGCGGCTCAGCGCCATCCGCGACAGCGCCGCGTACACCGACCGGCTCCGTCTGCGCGATGTCCTCGGCGACCGTGGGCCGTTCACCTCGCCCATGACCACGATGGCCGAAGCCGAGCACGCGATGCACTACCGCAGGCTCGCCGCCCTGCCCGTCGTCGATGAACAAGGCAGCGCTCTGGGCGTCCTCGCCCTCGCCCGCTGAACCACCTCACCGTGGCCGGACCCTTCCCCTCTTCACCCTGTGAGGCATCATGCGCTGTGTCATCGCCCGCTTCCCGTTCGACCTGACCAAGACGGGCGTCCTGGAGTCCATGAAGGGCATCAAGCCCGAGCAGGTCATCGGCGAGTCAGTGATCATCGGCCGCCGCACCTACCCCGTCAAGCAGGTCGGCCAGGTCCTCACCCGCCAAGACCGCCGCGACTTCAGCGCCGGCGAAGTCCTCCGCGCCATGACCCAGCTCGGCTTCACCTGCCGCGGAAGCCTCCCCCGAACCGCCGTGGCCACACGCGTACTCAGCCCCCTCCAGCGGGCCTCCGCGATGCTCGGCACCCCCGTCACCGCCTGACCGGTGGGCCCGGCGCATGCCGCCACCCGAACAGCGAAGAGGGCCCGACCGGCACGCGCCGGTCGGGCCCTTCGCATACCCACAGGGAAGCGCATTTGGGTGGGCCGCACTCCGGGCGGCCTGGCATCAGCGCCCTGATCGCCGCCCGCAACCGCGTACAGGCCGCCCAAGCCGACATCGCACTCGCCGCCGTCCCCGCCCACACGCTGCACGTCCTGCGGATCATCGGCCTGGACCAGACCCTCCGCCTCCTGCCCGGCACCGAGTCCTGACCGCCATGACTCCGCGCGGAGAGGCCCTGGATCGGCTACCCGACCGCAGGCTCGCGCCTATCCGCCGGTCCGACGGGGCAGGAGGGCGCGTACGGTCTTCCCGCCTTCAGGCGTGGGCGTGACGACGGTGGCGTGGGCCAGGTCGTTGACCATGTGCCAGCCGAACCCCCCGGTGCCGTCCACGAGGTCGGGGGTACGCATGCGCGGCGGGAGGGGACTGGAGTCCTCGACGGCGACCTCGATGGTGTCGGGGTGCACGGCCAGCCGGAGCGTGTAGGAGCCGCCGCCGTGACGCAGGGCGTTGGTGACGAGCTCGGAGACGACCAGGATCACGGTGTCGGCGTGCTCCGGCTCGATGGCCTGCTGCCCGAGGGTTTCGAGGAAGGACCGGGCGGCCTGGCGCGCCTCGGCGACGGCGGACAGAGAAGCAAGGGCTGTGCACTCGGCGCTCATCGTGGTCATCGCGCGCTCCGGGTCTGTTGTCGGTGTCCGGCCTTGCTTGCCCGGTCGTTGTTCCCTGACCCACGACTGTTCAACCTGACGGGACCCAATTACCTCAGCGACATGCACTCAAAAATCTATCTCGGCTGGAGTAGACATTGGGCTGTGGCGTAGTTATGGTTTCTCTCGTAACCCAGAGAGACAGTAGGGCCGGGCAGAGACGAACTGCCGGCAGTAGTACACGCAGAACCCGTAGTTGCAGTACGCAGGACGGTGCGGTGATGGAGTTCCGAAGCCAGGGCTGGTGCAGGACGGCGACGGGACTGAAGACCGGACCGGGTGGCCTGCAGTGATCAGGGGCCACCACAGGCAGTACCCAGCAGTGAAGTGAGTGAGCGGTACCTCGGTGAAGGCGTCGGCTGCGGGCGCGCGCACCGGGAAGTTCGGCAGTGGGGTTCTAAGCCAGAGCAGACGCAGGATGGGCGACGGGGCTGGCTGCCGAAACGTGGCGCTAGGTCAGGCCACGAGCAGTACCAGCGGTTCGCAGTACCAGCAGTAAGAGAAAGACCAGCAGTACGCAGTCCCCCGCTTTGCAAGTAGTTGACACCGAGGGATGAACGGAGGAGTTGAAGCGCCATCAGGATCGCCCGGACGTAAGTCTGAGTCCGGGTACCGCAGGACATCGATAGTGAGGTGGTCTCCGGTCAAGCAACCGCGATCCCCGTACTCCCGGCAGCATCTCGGCCGGGTCGGCGGAAACAGAAGGCCGGCGCAGTAACAGGGCCGGCAGATGGTGTGGCAGTTCCTTCGGGGCCCTGGTGTCGTACGCGCCAGGGCCCCTCCCCTCGTTCCGCCCCCTTCCTCCACCTGTTTCGCAGTGAGGTGCGATGACAGCAGACGACTCGTTCAGCCGTCTCGACGACGACGGCTACCCCGCCTACACGATGGGCCGGGCCGCAGAGATGCTCGGTACCACCCAGGCCTTCCTCCGCGCCATTGGAGAGGCCCACCTGATCACCCCGCTGCGTTCCGAGGGCGGCCACCGCCGCTACTCCCGCTCCCAGCTGCGTATTGCCGCCCGCGCCCGGGAACTCGTCGACCAGGGCACTCCGATTGAGGCGGCCTGTCGGATCGTGATGCTCGAGATCCGACTTGAGGAAGCTCAGCGCGTCAACGCCGAGCACCACTCCCCAGCGTCCGAAGGACGCCCGCGCACGGCGGCCTGAGGTGGACGTGCCCGCCGGTCGCGGTGGGCACTCCCGCCCGCGTGTGTCGGAGGTAGGACGCACCGTGCTCCCTATGGTGACGGGCCGTTGGGGGCGTGTAGCGTCTGCGTCAGCTGTCGTGGTTCGGAAGTCCCCTTTGCCCACGCCTTGGTGTGGGCGTTTTGCTGTGCAGTGCCGCAGGAACCAGGACGATCACCTCCGCCTTCCGCATGGAGCGGGAGGCGTTCATCGACTGGAAGGCATGAGACATGGCTACGGGAACTGTGAAGTGGTTCAACGCTGAAAAGGGCTTCGGCTTCATCGCCCAGGAGGGTGGCGGCCCGGACGTCTTCGCCCACTACTCCGCGATCAACTCCTCGGGCTTCCGCGAGCTCCAGGAGGGCCAGGTCGTCACGTTCGACATCACCCAGGGCCAGAAGGGCCCCCAGGCCGAGAACATCAACCCGGCCTAACCCTCCCCACCCCGCCCGCGCGGCCACCGCGATCGGCGCTCACCGCTGTCCATACAGCTCGCAGGCGCCCGAACAGCGGACGTCTGCGATGTCGGCGGGATCCGAGGAGTACTGGATCAGGGCCGCGCAGCGTTTGCTGCGCGGCCCTGATCCGCGTCTGGAGCGGGACCGACTCACGGGGAGGCAGACCGGCGACTGTCATCTCGGTGGAGGGCGGCGTGCGCTGTGTCCAAGGCCGCGCCCGGATGGTCCGCGCCTTGTACGCACGACTGGACCGGCTGGTCGGGCCCGTGGCCGGCAGGCCGTAGGGCCCGGGTCAGGGCCATGACGGTGAGCCCCGTGATTGCGTCAGGACGGTTCGGTCAGGACGTGATCGGCGTGGGCAAGCTCGGAGACGTGAGCGGCCGCCCCTTCCAGGGGCAGGAGAGGCCGCAAGGGGCAGGAGGCCGGGGTGCGGTCGTGATCGACTTCCCAGGTGGGGAAGGGTGCCGAGTGAGCACAGGTGGTGGACACGGCGTAGAGGGTGCCGGAACAGCCCTGGCACACCAGCGAGCCGTGGATCACGCGAGTACCTCCGTTCGAACCGACGCAGCTGCGCCGTCAGCAGGGTGGGGGTCCCCTGCCAGGTGCAGCTGCCGCAACGTGCTTTCCGTCTGGCGCCAGAAGTGCTCGGCAGAGACCAGACGCTGCCACAGCGGGTCAGGACAGCAGGGGACGGTGGCGCCTCGGGCCGCCCACTCCTCGGCCAGCCGCGCGTACAGGGGTGTGCTCTCGTCCGGGACCTCTCCACCGGCCTGCCCACCGGCGTGCGCCGGACTACGGGAAGGCCACCGGCGCAGCTGTTCCGGAAGACGGGCAGCGGCTCTGCGCTTACCGCTGCCGGCCTGAGCACTGCGGTCGAGGTATACCCAATGATCATCCGTCACGTTCGTCAAAACGATTCTTCCACCCCGTTGGACACCGTTTCCGGTTGGCGGCAACGGGCCCTCCTCCGCTCCCCTGGAGCGGCCGGGATCGGCAACCGCTCGCCGCACTGGCGTGGCGAACTCGGCGGCGCGTCCGGTGTCCAGGTCCAGCTCGGCAGCCTCAGGAAGCGGCCATGTTCGAGCCCGATTACCTCCTGACCAGCCAAGAGCAAATCTATATCGACTGGAGTAGACATTGGGCGATGGCGTGGCTATGGTTTCTCTCGTAGCCCAGCGAGACAGCAGGGCCTGGCAGAGACGAACTGCCGACAGTAGTACACGCAGTACCCGTAGTTGCAGTGCGCAGGACGGTGCGGTGGTGGAGTTCCGAAGCCATAGCTGGTGCAGGACGGCGACGGGACTGACGACCGGACCGGGTGGCCCGCAGTGATCAGGGGCCACCACGAGCAGTACCGCAGTTAACGCAGTGGCAGTACCTGTAAGTGCAGTTCTCGTAGGTGCAGTACCCAGCAGGTAAGTCAGTGAGCAGCACCTCGGTGAAGGCGTCGAATGTGGGCGCGCGCACCGAGAAGTTCGGCAGTGGGGTTCCAAGCCAGAGCAGACGCAGGACGGGCGACGGGGCTGGCTGCCGAAACGTGGCGCTAGGCCAGGCCACGAGCATCACAAGCAGTTAGCAGTACCGGCAGTACAGCAGTAAGCATCACCAGCAGTACGCAGTCCCCCGCTTGGTAAGTAGTTGATCACCGAGGGAAGAACGGAGGAGCTTAGCGCCATCAGGATCGCCCGGGCCGGCAGGTTGAAGCCCGGGTACCGCAGGACATCGTTAGTGAGGTGGTCTCCGGTCAAGCAACCGCGATCCCCGCACCCCGATCACGCATGAGTCGGGTCTGCGGACACAGAAGGCCGGCGCAGTATCAGGGCCGGCAGATGGTGTAGTAGTTCCTTCGGGGCCCTGGTGCCATAGGCACCAGGGCCCCTCCACGCGTTCCAGAAAGAGGTTCAATGACAGCAGACGACTCGTTCGGCCGTCTCGACGACGACGACTACCCCGCCTACACAATGGGCCGGGCCGCAGCGATGCTCGGCACCACCCAAGGTTTCCTCCGCGCCCTGGGCGAGGCCCGCCTCATCACCCCGCTGCGCTCGGACGGCGGACACCGCCGCTACTCCCGCTACCAGCTGCGCATCGCCGCCCGCGCCCGCGAACTCGTCGACCACGGAACCCCGATCGACTCCGCCTGCCGCATCATCATCCTCGAAGACCAACTCGAAGAAGCCCAACGCATCAACGCCGAATACCGCCGCGCCAGCGAATCCTCCGCTCCGCCAGCCTCGACCTAAGGTGATCGTGCCCGTTGGCATCGGCGGGCTCACGATCTTCTCGGCCCGCGGCTTGGACTCTGGACGGAGTGCTATTCGGGCGCCGAGGCTTCTGCGAGGTCCGCCCCGGCGTCAGCGCTGCGCGTGGCCTGGTGCGTACCGTGCCAGTCCAGGCACATGACCATCGCGTCGTCTTGGAGACGTCCGTCATGAGCGCGCAGAACCTCTGCGACCAGGCCGCGGGGGGCTTCACGTGGGTGGAGATCGCCTGTGCTCACGATCAAGGAGAACAGGTCGACATCCACGGCACGGCGCTCGAGCATGCCGTCGGTGAGCATCACGAGCCGGTCACCCGGCTGCAGGTCCAGCCGCTGCACCCGATAAGCGGTACGTGGCTGGATCCCAAAGGGTAGATCCACTTGGGGAACCAATTCCTCACCCTTTCCCTGCCTTAGTCGCAGCGGCCAGGGGTGCCCCGCGTTGACGAACTCGGTGGTCCCGTCGAGCAGGCTGACCCGCAGCAGCTGCCCGGTGCCGAAGCCCCGCCTGCCGTTGTCCACGATCGCTTGATTGGCCTCGACAGCCTGTTCTTCGAGATCGGCCCCGGCACGTCGCGCCCTGCGCAGGGCGCCCACGGCCAGGGTGGCGAGAAGCGCGGCTTCCACGTCGTGGCCCATGGCATCGGTGACGGAGAGCTGCATGGTGTCGCGGTCGACGACGTAGTCGAAAGTGTCACCACCGACGTGCGTCGCCGGTTCCAGTGGGCCGGCGACCGTGAACTGGGCCGCCTCACATGCCAGTGAGGCGGGGAGGAGCCGGTGCTGGATCTCGGCCGCCAGGTTCAGGGGACGGGTACGGCGGCCCCATTGGTAGACGTCGGTGAAGGACCGATTGGCGATGACGATGTAAGCCAGGGCGTGCGCAGTCGCAGCGATCTGCCTCATCCCGCCGTCGTCGGGACGGTCCGGCAGGAACAGTTCGACCAGACCGATGGCGTCGCCGCGGTTGGTGACGGGCGCCACCACCCTGACCAGACCGTCGCCCTCCAGCTGGACGGCAGGCCGTTGTGTGCGCAATACGTCCGCGTAGAGGGTGCCCGGCAGAGCGACGCGCTCAGAGGGCTCACTGGACTCGACGTCGTCGGCTGCCCCGAGCCGCACCACAGACGACCCGGTGAAGTCCACGATCAGGAACGTGACCGCAGCAGCGTTCAGGCGGCCCCTGAGCATCCGGGCCACGACATCCAGTGACTCCACAGAGGAGGCGGCTTCCGCTGCCGCGAGCGCCGCTACCGCCCGTGCTGCCGAGCTGGTTCACCCGACAAGCGGGCAGCGGCCCGTACTCGGGAAATGTCGCCGCCATCGCTGCCTGCGCTGGGAGCCACTGTCCGGCCACCGGCGTAGCGCGCACGCCCGGAGTGCTCTGCGGACTCGGTTGCGCGGCAAGCACGGGGGCATGCGGTCGGGCAGATGCGAACCGGTGGTGCACCGAGCCACCACGTCTGGTCGCCAAGTACGAGGAGACGGCCTGTGAGCGGAGTGTGGATGTATGCGCGGGACAGCGGTTACACGTCCGGGCAGTCACTGGTGGGGTTCACCGTGGAGGCCGCTGACGGTGCCATCGGGCACGTGGACCGCCAGCAGGACCAGTCCGGCATGCAGCACCTGGTGGTCGACACCGGCGTGTGGGTGTTCGGCAAGAGCGTCCTGGTCCCGGCCGGCGCCGTCACCCGCATCGATGCCGAAGCGCAGGCGGTGAGGGTCTCGGCCACGCAGGAAGAGATCAAGGCCGCGCCCCGGTTCACCACCGACAGCGAACCAGCCGAGCACGACTACCTGTCCGCGGTCGGCGACTACTACGTCTCCCTCCGCCGCCCGCTCGCGCCCGGACCCGATGCCGGTCGGTAACCCACCGGCCCCACGCAACTGGGCGGTCATGCATCGACCCGTCTTCGTGCTCAGTAGGCGGCGAGGGAGACGGCGATGTAGTGCGCGGTGAAGGCTGCCACGGTCAGGGCGTGGAACACCTCGTGGTATCCGAACCAGCGGGGTGAGGGGTCGGGGCGCTGGAGGGCGTACACGACGGCGCCCGCGCTGTAGAGCAGCCCGCCGGTCACGACCAAGGTGAGTACGGCCGCGCCGCCGCTGTGCAGGAAGTCGGGCAGGTAGCGCACCGGTGCCCAGCCCAGGGCCAGGTAGCAGGGCGTGTACAGCCAGCGGGGCGCTCCGATCCACAGGACGCGAAAGGCGATGCCGGCCAGAGCGCCCGTCCACACGATCCACAGGAGGACGGACCGCTGGTCAGGGGCGAGAAGGAGCACGGCCAGCGGGGTGCAGGTGCCGGCGATGATCAGGAAGATGTTGGCGTGGTCGAGGCGGCGCAGGACGGCCTCGCCGAGCGGTCCCCAGGTGCCGAGGTGGTAGACGGCGCTCGTCCCGAACAGCAGCCAGGCGGTGACCGCGTACACGGCGCAGGCCACGGTGGCATGCGGTGTTCCTGCCAGGCAGATGAGGACAATGCCTGCGGCCAGGGACGCGGGGACCATGCCGGCATGGAGCCAGCCTCGTAGCTTCGGCTTGATCGGCTCCGCCAGATCGGCCGCTCGCTCGAACAGGTCGGCAACCGGCTGGGAGGCCTCGCTTCCTCCATCCGTCGGTGTGGAGAGAACACTGCCGGCTTCGGCGTCGTCCCGGGACACTGCTTCCCCTCCTGACTCGGACTGCTGGGCATCACTGGCAACCATGAGTTCATGCTAGGAGCTGACCCGGAGCAGCATCACGTGAGGTGTGCCGAAGTCCGACGGCGCGGCCGGGTCATCCGGCTCGTCGCGTCGGTCCTGGCAGTCTTCCGCCAACTGGGTCCGTGGCACTCGTGTAATTCGGCGGGCCAGGGGAACGATCTGGGCTTCCGAACGGGCCTCTCCGCTCTCCTACGTTCAAGGACCGCCGATGCTTCCCGAGTTCCGCTCCCACGCGTCCGCCCCCCTTTCCCATCAGCTGGAACAGCGGCTGGGGCTGGATCCACGTCTCGAAGCCGGCCGCATCGACGTGGAGCGCGTCGGGGACATCGCCGTCGTCGCATCGGCACACTCCGACGGATACGTGGCCACCGCTCACCTCCTCGGTCTACTGGCCGCGCTCCCCGCCCCCACCGCGTCCGGAGAGCACTTCTGGTCGGAACTGTGGAGGTCCTCGGGCTCCCTCTACCTGCTGCCCGCCAACATCAAGACATTCGTGCTGAGTTCGCTGGCCGGAGAAGGCACCGGTCTGGCCGGGCAGATCCTCTCGGCTGTCGACGAGATGACCCCGCCCCAGCGCGTCGCAGCCGGAGAGGTCATCGGCCAGGCAGTCGCCGAGTCCGACCACCTCCCCGACCTCAAAACGCAGGTCATCGGCGAGCTGTGGCTCCGCGACCTCGAACTCACCGCCTGGCGCGTCCTCCACGCGGACCACAAATCAGCCGATCCGTCCAGGCGGGAGGCGTTCTTCGACGCATGGACGAGTGTCTGATCCGCAAGGTCACCCGTGCCGTTCGACCCCGACCGCACCTGAAGGACCGGTGAGGGGAGGGATCCTGACTCCTCCCTCCCCTCACCCCTCAACCGTCAGGCGCCCCTTGTCGCCCGCCGCACCGCTCCCTTGTCGCGGGCAGCGCGCACCCGGGCGTCAATACCGCCGGCGACCTCCTGCTGACGTTCATCGTCGGAGTGCTGGTAGATCATCGCGGCCTTCTCCGAGGACTGCCCGGCACGGACCATCGTGTCCTTGAGGGTCGCGCCGGACTGGGTGGAGAGGGTGTGTCCGGTGTGGCGCAGGTCGTAGAAGCGGAAGACCGCCGAACGCGACAGCTTCCGCGCGGCGCCCAGGCATCCACGGTCGTGATCACGATCAAGAAGTCAGATATGGGAGCAACGTACCCACCTGATGGGACGTTGGTCTGGACACCCGAAGGTCCCGTTGAACGGTGGCGCCAGGCCGCGCAGTCCCGCAGATCATGGGACTGACCGCGCAGCGGTCATTCAGAGGATGTCTGGACCCGGCCCGCCCAGAGTGAGCTTGGCAGTAAGGCCCGTTGATC
The DNA here is from genome assembly GCF_042894025.1 of Streptomyces sp. NPDC001549. Lineage (NCBI taxonomy): Bacteria > Bacillati > Actinomycetota > Actinomycetes > Kitasatosporales > Streptomycetaceae > Streptomyces > Streptomyces sp. NPDC001549. The sequence goes on along the minus strand of NZ_JBIAVJ010000015.1, from coordinate 160,451 downwards.
ATTACTGCACGGCGAACGCGTTCGCCCGGGCCCGGCCATGGCGGCGTGTGTCGGCGGTCAACGGCGCGGGCCCTACCGGGTCGCTGCTGGGGTCATCAGGTGTGCAGACGGCTGTTGGGGCCGTCCTGGTCGCCGGCACTCTCGTCGTTGAACCAGTAGTCACCGGCGGCCAGGTACCGGAACGAATGCGTGCTCTTGCTCGGCAGCTGGACCGTGACCGCCCGCTTCCCGTCTTTGCGGGGCCGCAGGGTGTGGGTACCAGGCTGCCAGTCGTTGAAGTCGCCCACCACGCTGACCGGGCCGGGCGGGGTGTCGGCGGGCAGGACGAAGGTGACTTCCGTGCGGTCCTTGCGCAGCGTGTGCTCCAGTCGCGCTTCCGCTGCGGGCTGCTCAGTTCCCTCTTCCTACGCCGCGTAGCCCTCCCTGCCGCCGCAATCACGGCCCCAGCCAGCGGCGATCCACCGTCAGAAGCTGCCTCCGCTGGGGGGAATCTGGGGGGAATGAGGCCTCGTTGGGGGGCGGCTGGGGGGAATCGGCTGTATATACGGGCAGCAGGGTGAAAGACTCAGAAAGGTCGATCGCTGCAGGTCAGACCGCCTACGTAGGGAATTTCCGCAGGTCAGCGGCATGCGGGTGACAACTTCAAGAAGATTTCCTCATGGGCTGCCATTTTGTTTGCACCCACACTCGTCGGAACCATCTACGGCATGAACTTCGAGTCCATGCCCGAGTTGGGGTGGACCTTCGGATACCCCCTCGCGATCTGCCTCATGGGGATGGTTTGCATCAGTTTGTACGTGATTTTCAAGCGCCGGGACTGGCTCTAAGCCTCTCGCATCACGCTCAGCCATCCTTCGCACTTCGCTTTCGCATCACTCACAGATCGACCCAGAAGCGGCCGTGGGGGGTCTCTGGGGGGAATAGATGCGGGTGATCTCCTCACCTTGCCTGAGCGAGGCCCCTGACCAGGCCTTTTGTGGCATCGACAGGCTCTGGGGGGAATCTGGGGAGAATCGACTGACAGCCTGCGCGTCGCGTCCGCCGCAACGGGCCCGTCCGAGTTCGCATGGCTCCGGCCGGGGAACTGCTGGCGGCCGAGGACGGCCTGGACCAGACCGAGGCGACGGCAGGACTGAAAACGTTGCCGGTCGCATGCGGCGGCCGTCGATACGGGATCTCCGATGCGGCCGGGAGACGGCGACAAGGCCCTCAGGCACGTACTCGGCAGCGGGCCGCGCAGGGGCCCGCACCTCGCCGCCACGAGCGGGCTTCAGTCGCCTGACGGTTCGACGCATTCCCTCAGCGCTAAGGCCGGCGGGGCCGAGATGAGGGTGGAGGCGATGCCGGTGAAGGCGAGGAACGGCCGGCCCACGTAGGACGACCGCCGTCGGCCGGCACTGCGAGGCCGGCTACAATCTCGTCGGCCGCCCCCGGTCGTCGCGGTCCGTGAGGGCACCGCCCGGCTCCTCGTACGGCGCGAGACGCTGGAGGACTTCCGCTGCCGGGACATCGGCGACTTCGATCACCATCGCCGCGATGACCGCCCGGACTCCGACGCCAAGCAACCACAAGGTATCCAGGACCGCGCCGGAGGCCCCCGTCCATCGAGGCGATTTCGGACTGCAAGTCCCGCCGTCGCAGACGCCGTGCGGGAGTTCTTCGTGAGCTGGCAGGACCAGCTTCCCTTCGCGCGGAAGTATGCGGTGACCTGCGGCGACTGGTGCGCAGCAGTCGCCATCGCGGGCAGTGCAATGGCGCCTGTGGGGGGGATCGGCGGGAGCCAGCCCTCGTTGGCTCCCGCCGATCACCCGTCCGAATGACTGATTGTCACGCTTCGTGTCCGGACTGATACGGTGCGAATGTGTACGCGTGATCAGCAGTCGGCTTCGCGGCATCGTTTGCGGTCATGGTTTTCGACACAGCGAAGCCTGATCGGTCCCCTCAGCCGCGATGTGACCGGCAAGCGAACAGTGGTTCCGGCGTTCACGAGGACGGGCGTCTTGCCGCACGCCCGTCTCGTCCGTGTGCCCACCTGGAGGATTTGCATGTCGCTTTTAACATCCCACGGCACCGTACGAGCGGATGCACATGCGCCGTGGGACTGTTCGGCGGTTGATGGGTTGCTTGCACGGTTCCTCGCCGACAAGGAGCAGGCATCGGGCGGTCCTGAAATCGCGATGTTCGTGGAACTGCTGGAAGGGTTCCTGTCGGGCGGCAAGCGGCTGCGCCCGCTGCTGTGCTATTACGGCTGGCAAGCCGCAGGTGGGCACGGCGGCACCAACGCCGTGACTCATCTGGGCGCCGCATTGGAGCTGTTCCACGCCGGCGTTTTGATCCATGACGACGTCATGGATGACAGCGACGTCCGGCGGGGCCGCCCGACGGTGCACCGCAGGCTCGCCGGAAGCCATGCCCGGCATGCCTCGCCTGACCGTTTCGGCGTGAACGTGGCGATCCTGCTGGGTGATCTCGCGCTGTGTTGGTCCTACGACCTGCTCCAGGTCGCCGAGCTGGCCACCCCTCAGGCAGGAACGCTCAGGGCCCTGCTGGACGCCATGCGCATGCAAGCCATGACCGGCCAGTACCTCGACATCCTCGCGACGGGAAGCTCCGCCATCGCAGTCGAGGAGGCACTGGCCATCTGCCGTGCCAAGACCGCCCGTTACACCGTGGAGTATCCCTTGCTGGCCGGTGCGCAGCTGGCAGGCGCCGATCAGGGCATGCTGGCCGCGTGCAGCGCCTACGGCGTTCCGCTCGGTGAAGCCTTCCAGCTCCGCGATGACCTGCTCGGGGTCTTCGGCGAACCGGGAACCACCGGCAAATCCGATCTCGACGATCTGCGTGACGGCAAGCACACCGTGTTGCTGGCCATTGCCAGGCAACGTGCCGACTCGGTCCAGGCCGGCGCTCTGCGCGCCCTGATCGGGAACCCCGGTCTCGACCGTACCGGTGCCCAGGACGTCCGCGACATTCTCGTCGCCACGGGAGCACGCGACGCCGTCGAAGACATGATCGACCAACGCCGGCTGCGTGCCCTGGCTGTTCTCGACAGCTTTCCTTTCCCGGCTGCCGCGGCCGCATCCCTGAGGCATCTGGCCGACATGGCCACCCGCCGCGACCACTGAACAGGCCCTCACCCCGAACAAGGAACTGTCATGGCAAGTCGGCATGTCCCCTCAGTCCTCGCCCCCGCTGCTACGCCGGGTGATGACTCCCTCTTCGATGTCGGCCTGCAGCTGGTGGAGCGGCACGACGGAGGAAGGAAGCCGCAGCAATTCGAGATGCAGGGGTTGCGGTGGGATCTCATTCCCCAGGTGTTCGCTCCGATCCACACCGACTCCACCCGGCTGTTCACCCAATGGCTGCCGTTCCCCGTAGGGGGAAGCTTTCTGGAAGTAGGCTGCGGAGCCGGCGTGACCGCGGTGATGGCGGCGCTGGCGGGGTGCTCGCGGGTCACCGCGGTGGACATCAACCCCGAGGCGGTGCGCAACACCGAGCTCAACGCCGCCCGCCACGGTGTGACCGACCGGATGAACGTGCTGCACAGCGATCTGTACGACGCCCTAGCGCCCGGTGAACAGTTCGACGTGGTGTTCTGGAACTCCAACGTCATCTGCGCCCCCGAGGAGTTCGTCTACACACGCCCCATGCAGCACGCGATCTTCGATCGTGGCTACGCCACGCACCACAGGTACCTGCGCGAGGGCCTGGCACGACTGACCGATTCGGGTCGCCTGTTCCTGGGGTTCAACAGCCTCGGTGACCCCGGCCGGCTGAACTCACTGGCCGCCCGGTGCGGTGTGCGGCTCACGGAGCGGGAACGGACGACCCGCCGGGCTGGTGACGTCCCAGTGACGTTCCAACTGCTTGAGGCCGTCGGCGTCCGCGATGAGCGGAGGAGCGCGTGACCGCCACGCAAACGCCGGTCGCCGCCTCGATCAGGCCCCGGCCCAAAATGATCAGCTACCTCAGGCTCGCCAAGGCCCGGGTGTACCACTACGTCTATGGCTGGGCCCTGGGGCTGCTGCTCCTGCGATCGGACGGTTTCCTGAGCGGCGGCACGCTGCTCGCCATGGCTTTCATGCTTGTCGGCACGCTGGCCATCCAGTGGAGCGCGTCAGCCGCCGACGACGTGAGCGGGTTCTTGAACGGCAGTGACGCCCGTAACTACGCGGGACGGCCACTGGTGACGAGGGTGAGGAAACCACTGCTCACCGGTGCTCTGACCTCGCCGGAGGCGATCGGGTTCGCCGTCGTGACGTGGATTGGCGGAATGCTCACGATCTCGCTTGCCGCCGGCGTTCTGGACTGGCGGGTTCCCTTACCGGCCATGGTGGTCGCCTTCGGTGTGCCCGCCCTCGCTGTCCAGTACTCCTGCGGCATCAAGCTGAGCTACCGGCCCTTGGGCCTCGAGTCGACGATCTTCTTCACTGGTGTCTGCACCGTACTCGTGCCCTACTGGTTCGCCGCCGGAACCGTCAGCCGTGAGACGCTCCTCATGAGTGCGTTGTTCGGACTGTGGTTGCTCCTGGTGGTGTCGTACGGGAACGCCTCCGACCGGGCAGGAGACGCTGCCGTCTCCCGGAAAACCCTTGCCGTCGTCCTGCCACCCCTGGCGTTCGCCGCCGTACTTCATGTGCTGGTCGCGGTCAATGCCGTACTGCTTGTTCTGCTCTTCACCACGACACGGCTGAACGCGGGATTCATCGTGCTCAGTGCTCCAGCGGTAGCACTCCAACTCGCCCAGCTGTACTACGGGGTGTACCGCCACGAGTTGCGCAAGGCCCGGTTCCTCGTGCTGATCTCCATCGACCTCGGGTTCCTCGGCCTCGCCACCGCGCTCCTGACGGGGCGCCCCTCATGAACCAAAGCGTCGGCGACCGGGCTGTCGTGCTCGGAGGAAGCATCGCCGGAACGTTCTCGGCCAGGGTCCTCTCAGAGTTCTACCGTGAAGTCATCGTCGTTGACCGCGACCGGGTGGTCAGCGTGAACCGGCCCCGGCGCGGCGCTCCCCATGCCGGGCATGCCCACGGACTGCACGCCCGCGGCTGCCTCATCCTGGAGGAACTCTTTCCCAACCTGCTTCGGGACATGCTGCACGCAAAACTTCCAGTGGGGGATCTGGGCGAGCAGCGCTGGTACTTCAACGCCCGGCCGTTCCGGTCCACGCGGACCGGCTTGCCGTCCGTGACCGCCCAGCGGCCAGTGTTGGAGGAGTACTTCCGCGACAAAGTCGCCGCGCTGCCCAACGTCACTTTCCTGGAGCGGACTGACGTTCTCGGCTTTCTCTCCACACCGGACGGCAGACAGGTGACCGGGGTCCGGCTGCGTTCGACGGCAGCGGATGCCGGAAGCGCATTCAATCTCGACGCGGATCTGCTCGTCGATGCCACCGGCCGCGGATCGCGCACGCCGGTATGGCTGGAGGAGCTGGGGTACGAGCGACCGGTCGAGCAGCGGATGACGATCGGCCTGGCCTACACCACACGGCTCTACCGACGCCGCCCGGACATGCTCGACGGTACGCAGTTCATCAACTGCATCGCATCACGCGAGTTCCCGCGAGGGGCGTTCTTCGGTCAGGTCGACCGCAAAACCTGCATCGTGTCGCTGACCGGCATCCTCGGCGACCATCCACCGACCGATCCCGGCGGATTTCTCGCATTCGCCAGGTCCCTGCCCGTCGCTGACGTCTACGAGCAGATTCGGCACGCCGAGCCGCTGAGCGACCCGGTCTGCTTCCGCTTCCCGGCGAGCGTGCGCCGACACTACGAACGGCTGCCTCGCCTTCCCGAGCGGCTACTCGTGCTCGGCGACGCAGTGTGCAGCCTCAACCCCAACTACAGCCAGGGCATGACCGTCGCGGCCATGCAAGTGATGGCCCTGCACCGGCACCTGTCACGCGGCACGCCGAGCACCATCGCGTTCATGCGCGACGTCGGGCGGATCGTAGACCAGCCGTGGTTTATCTCGACGACCAGCGACCTCAAGTACAACGGAATGGCAGGGCGTCGTGGGCTCACCGCGCGGATGGGGAACGCGTACGTGACGCGGTTGCATCATGCGGCGGCGAAGGATCCCGCCGTCACGAATGCCTTGATGCGAGTCGCAGGGCTGATCGACCGGCCGACCGCGCTCATGCGCCCACGCGTTCTCCTCGGGGCACTGCGACCTCAGAGACCGGGGACAGGGCCCGTCGAGTGACCGGACCGCCCACCGCTGCGATGCCAACCGACCTGGCCGGACCAGCGCGCGGCCAGCACCTCCACGGTCCGGGGATGACCGGCCGCTTCCTTACGGCGTTCGCCACCTCGGCCGGCTCCCCCTTGGCCGCCCAGCCACCAGGTCACCGGCCGCGTCGCGACGGCTCATGCTCCGCGGTACCCGCCTGCCTGTGCTGCGCTGGCCCGGCCGGACCAGCCAGAGCAGAACAGGCAGAACAAGGCACGTACCGGGCCGACAACGTGATCGTTGGACAGGGCCTGCGACACACCAGGGAAGGCGCGGATGAAACCGTCGAGACGACGAGCCTGGCTGACCGTGGTCCTGGCGATGCTGGCCGCGGTGTGCGCCGGTGTCCTGGCGCCGACTGCGATGGCATCGCTGACCACCGGCGGCTCGGTGGCCACCGGGATCGAAGCAGTGCACGCCCAGCGGCGGGCCGAACGGCTGGGTGTTCCCTCTCCAGACCTGTTCCTCGCCCTGTCCCCCACCGGAGCGCACCCGGCGCAGCCGCCTTTGGCAGACGGCGTCGTGGCAGTGGCCGCAGCCCTGGCCGGCGACCGCGAAGTGGCCGGCGTATGGACCCCCACCGCGCGCGACAACACGTGGTTGCGCTCCCGGGATGGCAAGACCATGCTGGTCGCCGCCCGTTTGAAGAAGATGGACGGGCAGCCCCCGCCTGATGTCTCCCGCCTGATCAAAGCCGCCCGCACGGCGGCCGGCGGCCTGCGGGTGGAAGCCAGCGGTCCAGCTGCCGCCAACGAGGAAATCGACGAAACAAGCGCACGCGACCTCATGCGGGCAGAGCTGATCACAGCTCCCGTACTGTTCCTGCTGCTGGTCTTCGCCTACGGCTCCCTGGTAGCCGCCCTCCTGCCGGTCCTGGTGGCCGTGCTGGCAGTCGGCTGCACCATCCCTGTGCTGGGACTGCTCGCCCAGGTCACCGAAGTCTCCTGGGCAGCGGTCAACGCCGCCTCGGCAATCGGCGCGGGACTCGCAGTCGACTACAGCCTCTTCCTCCTGGCCCGGCTCCGCGAGCAGCGTGCACAAGGCGACAGTGCACAGCGAGCGCTGTCCGCCGCGCTGCACTCCACCAGGCGGTCCATCGTCTTCTCCGCCGCCGCGATCACCGCCTGCCTGGCGGCCGCACTGGTGGTGCCCGTACCGGTACTGCGCGCCCTGTCCATGGCGGGCATGATCGTCGCGATCCTGTCCGCCGCCGTTGCCCTGCTAGTGCTACCTGCTCTCCTGCGTCTGCTCGGCCCGCACACCTACGCTTTCGACCCCTTGTCCCGGTGGCGACGCACCCACCACGAGAACGGCAGCAACTTCTGGCGGTCCACCGCCCGCACGGTCACCACACGTCCCCTGCTCACCACCGCTCTCGCGGCCGTCCTGCTGGGAGTGATCACCCTGCCGCTTGGCCACGCCCGGCTCGGCCTGGCGGACGAGCGCACTTTGCCGCCCTCCGCCCCGGCGGCGGCCGCCGCCCAGCACGTGAGGGACGCCTTCGCCGCCCCACCCGAACGGCTGCTGACCTTGGTCGTCACCGGCCCCGAGACCGCCCGAGGCCTGCCCGCCTACACGCAACGGCTGGCCCGCGTCCCCCACATCATCGGCGTCCGCATCGTGCGCCCCGCCCAGCCCGCGAACGGACCCAGCCACAGCGGGCGCCCCTCTCCCGCCGCCGTGCTCCTGCTCGCCTCCGCCGCAGACCCCGGCACCGAGCAGGCGGCAGCAGTCGTACGGGCCGTACGCGCCACAACCGCACCCGGGGCCGTCCTGGTGGGCGGCCGGGCCGCAGAGGCCACCGACACCATCACGGCCATCCGCAACACCTTGCCCCTGTGCTTCCTCCTCCTGGCCTGCGCCCTCCTGACCCTCCTCGCTGCCTACACCCGCACGATCATCGCTCCGATCAAAGCCGTCCTGGTCGCCGTGGCCAGCCTGGGAGCCAGCCTCGGCATCCTGGTAGTCCTCTTCCAAGACGGCCACGGCCGCACCCTGGTCGGCAACTTCACCGTGACAGGAACCCTCGACACCCCCATGCTCCTGTTCACCCTCTTCGTCACCCTCGCCCTGTCCATCGACTACGAGATCTTCCTCCTCGGCCGCATCCGCGAGGAATACGACCGCACCGGCAGCAACCGCACCGCCATCATCGACGGCATCGCCCGCACCGGTCGCCTCGTCAGCAGTGCCGCCGCAGCCCTCGCCCTGTCCGCCGCAGCCATGGGCACCTCAGACGTCAGCCTCCTCAAATTCACCGGCCTCGGCATCGCCATCGGCGCCCTGGTCGACGCCGTTCTCGTACGCGGCATCCTCGTCCCTGCCGTCATGGCAGCACTCGGCCCCGCCAACTGGTGGACACCCGCACCATGGCGAAAACCCGTCACCGCCTCCTGAACGGCGCTGATCAGCCGGACCGGACGGGGCGAACCCAGCACGTCGGCGTTGTGGTCCCACGAGAGGTCGCGCAGCCACCGCTGGGAGATGCAGGTCAGGTCGATGTAGCTGAAGCGGTGGGGGAAGCGCACCCCAAAGTGCTCGGTCTCGATGTAGCTGGCATCCCCTGGAAGTGAGACCGGCTCATCTCGCGCGCCTCCGCCTCCTGCCACTGCTCGGTGTGCACTGAGCACATCGCGTAGCGCCCCAGCGGGGCCGCGCGCAGTCGAAGTCCGTGCAGCTCCACGGGTAGACCACACACCGTGCGCAGAGAGGCGTCGAACACCGGGTCGTGGAGGTCGACGTGGCCGTAGACCTCGTCGACCATCGCCGCCGAGCCCAGCCGCCCGCGTCCCGGGCGATCAGGTAGCCACAGCGACGCTCACAACTGAGGCACGTTGATCCGTTCTCCTGTGAATCCGGAGACAGCGGCACTATGTTCATGCTCTCGACGGTGAGGGGGAGTGCATGGGCCCTGACGACGTGATGATCGATGCCCTGGCCGACAAGATTCTTGACGGAAGGGTCGGAGGCGCCATCCGGGCACTCCCCGTCGACGGCTGAAGTGGTGGGAACTCTGGCAGCGTACGACGCCGGCCCCGAGCAACAGCAGACTCGCTGAGCTCCTCCAGGCCCGCCTTGCCACCTGCTCCCGCCCCGCCGCCACTCCCCTGAGTAGCCTGTCGTGAGCGACATTGGACAGCCCCTGACCTGCGGCGCCCCTCTTGGCGAGACGGTGTCCGCTGGGGGGAATCTGGGGGGAATGAGGCCTCATTGGGGGGCGGCTGGGGGGAATCGACTGCATATACAGGCAGCAGCATGAAAGGCTCGGAAAGGTCGATCGCTGCAGGTCAGACCGCCTACGTAGGCAATTTCCGCAGGTCAGTGGCGTGAGGGTGACTACTTCAAGAAGATCTCCTCCTGGGCCGCCATCCTGTTCGCACCCACACTCGTGGGAACCATCTACGGCATGAACTTCGAAGACATGCCGGAGCTCAAGTGGGCCGGCGGCTACCCCTTCGCGATCGTCCTGATGGCGGTGGTCTGCACGAGCCTCTACGTCATCTTCAAGAAGCGCGACTGGCTGTAGCAGGCGGTGCCGAACTTCAGATCAGCTTCGCAACAGCGAACGCTGTAGAGCCGCTACCCCAGGGCCCTAAGGGCTTGCAGAGAATTAACCTGGGTGTTTCAGCTCTTGACAGACCAGGTCATGCAGGGCGTTCGATCACAGGTTGATTCTCTGCAAGCCCTAAGGTCTGTCCCGTAACTGATCTTCGAGGGACTTCGAGTCGTTGCTGCCTGTCAGTCGCCAGCGCGATCAAAGGTGGCTCCCCCGCGCGGGGGAGCGTGATCGTTCGCCAGGACGACGCCCTGTCGTAGAGGTTCAGCAACGGTGGAGTTGTGACGATCAAGCATTCTTTGGACGATACAGTCCGTCCGCCCCTGAGCTGGGCGCTCCGCCTCCATCTGGGCAGGTGGCCCGGGTTCACCGTTGCGGCATGGGGGTTCCTGTTCGCGGTACCCAGCTTCGTCTGGGCGTTGGGAGGCACCTTCGGTGTGCAGGCGACGGTGGCTCCGCCGCTGGTGAAGCTTGCTCATGACCGGGTGACGTGGTTCCTGGCAGTCTTGTGGGTGACCGGTTTCCTGAAGCTCTTCGGAGTGCTGGTCGGTATCGGTTTGACGCGCCGTCGCGGCAAGTGGACCGGTCGATTGATGGTGCTCTGTGGCGGCGGCGCGACAGTGCTGCTCGTCTGGCATGGATGTCAGTTCGTGATCCACGGAGTGCTGGTTGAGGCTGGGGCGCGCGCTGTGGCGCCTGATCTGGTCGGGTTGACCCGCTGGTACCTCTACCTGTGGGGGCCGTGGTTCATTGCCGGTGGCCTGGCCTTTGCCGCCGCCGCCACGCGCTACGTCCGCCGCCACGATGGCCGGCGTCGGGTGAGGCTTTACGGCTCTGCGGGGGCGCTGGGCGCGTTGCTCCTGTCTTTGGCCTCGGTAGTCACCGGGATTGGTTGACGGCTACCACGCAGTTGCCGGTCACGGGTGAAATGATCATGTGATGGCTGGTGTGATCACGGCGTCGGAACCGTCCTGGATAGCCCCGTTCACCGGGCTGAACCCGCGCGCCTTCGGGAAGCTGGTGACAGTTCTGCGGCGCAAGGGTGCGGACGCGGTCCGCAAGGGCCGGCCGTGGAGCCTTCCGCTGGAGGACCGGGCCCTGCTGGTCGCGGCCTACTGGCGCACGAACCTGACGATGCGGCAGCTCGCCCCGCTGTTCGGAGTCTCCAAGTCGGCGGCGGACCGCATCATCGACCACTTGGGGCGGATGCTCGCGCTCCAGCCCCGCAAGCGGTTCGCCAAGGACACCGTGCTGATCGTGGACGGCACCCTGGTGCCTACCCGGGATCACAGCATCGCCACGCGGTCGAAGAACTACCGGTACTCCACCAACCACCAGGTCGTCATCGACGCCGACACCCGCCTGGTCGTCGTGGTCGGCCGGCCCCTCGCCGGAAACCGCAACGACTGCAAGGCGTGGGAGGAATCCGGCGCCAAAGCCGCCGTCGGCAAGACACTCACGATCGCCGACGGCGGCTACCCGGGCACCGGACTCGTCATCCCGCACCGCCGCAAGCGCGGCCAGAGCGAACTACCGACCTGGAAAGAGGAACACAACAAGTCCCACAAACAGGTACGCGCCCGCGTCGAGCACGTCTTCGCCCGCATGAAGACCTGGAAAATCCTCCGTGACTGCCGCCTGAAAGGTGACGGCGTCCACCACGCCGTGCTCGGCATCGCCCGGATGCACAACCTCGCCCTCGCCGGATAGGTCAGAGGCCGCAGGGCAGCCGCTATACCCAGGGGGATCGAAGATCATTTACGGGACAACCCTTAGGGCTTGCAGAGAATTAACCTGGGTGTTTCAGCTCTTGACAGACCAGGTCATGCAGGGTGTTCGATCACAGGTTGATTCTCTGCAAGCCCTTAGCGAGGAAGTGCTCGGCGATCGCAAGATGGGTAAACCTGAAGGAGAGTTCCTCGTCCGACCATTCTGCGCGGGATCCCTATCCCGGGCCGCAGGTCCCACTCGCAGGCAGACTGCCGCTACCCGAGGGTGCGGAGCATGGTGGTGTACACGGGGGCGTCGGGGAACGGCTGCTGGTCGCCAATGTGGTGGTATCCCCAACTCTCGTAGAGAACCTTCACCTTCGGGTGTCCGGGCTCGACGAGCAGAGTGACGCGTTCCTCCGCCCGGCCGGCCAGCAGTTCCTCGTGGATGCGGTATGCCAGGCCGGTACCCCTCCAGGGAGCACGGACCATGATCTCGAAGAGGGCGAGGGTGCGGGTGCCGTCCTCGGTGGTGTCCGCCTCGGGGAGGGGCTGGAGCATGTGGGCCCACCAGCCGGTGTTCTGGGGTAGGGCGGCCGCGTAGGCGTAGCCGGCGGCCTCGCCACCGTCGTAGGCGACCACGGCCTCCCAGGAAGGGCGGGAGGAATGCCCATTGAGACGGCCCTCGAAGCGGCCGACGGAGAAAAACGGGTCCTCGCCGATCTCCTTCTCGTACACCTCGGCGTACACACCGACCAAGGTGGGGCGGATGGTGGGCAGCTGGTCGGCGCCGTAGCGGTGGAGGGTGATCTCCGAGGCGGGCATGGTGCTCCTTGTCACGTTCGCCCCGCGCCGTCGACCACGCGGAACCCCCGGGCGCTCAACGCAGCCTTGGAGACGGCGCGCAGGGTCGGCAGGTCCTCAGCCGGCATCGAGAATCCGTGGCTGCCGGCATGCTCGACGAATTCCGCCGGAAGTTCGAGGTTGTACCGCTCAACGTAAGCGGCGAGGTCCACTCGCCAGACGAAACGGCCGTCCGACAGCAGCGACGATCCGCCGGGCACGCGGAAAGCGCCCCCGATGACATCAATCGTCAACTCCATGATGTCGAAGATCGGATGTCCGGAGTCGAGGTACCGCTTCATCTCCGCCTTCGGATAGGGCGCCTGATCACGCACCTTGTCCCCGATGGGTTCACGGAACACGGCATCGTTCTCCGGGTCCATCTCCCGGTAGAAACCGATCATTTCCATTCGGGTCATCCTCCTTCCAGCACGGGGAGGAATACCCTGCAGTAGCCGCCCTTGTCGATCTGTGGCGTTTGCCCCGGCCCCCGGTCTTTCGACGCCGGCGCGGGGGTCCGTCGGCGCGCGCGCGGTGGTTCCGATCACGTCGGCGATGCGCTGGGCGATCCAGGGATCGTCCGAACCCGAGTGGCACACCATGAGCCTGAGAGGTCCACCATTGTAGTGGGGATGTTCGTCACGGCGTCCACCAGCTGGCCCGCGTCGGTCGGGCCGTGGGTCACCGGATCGCCCGCGGGAATCCGGTTGTCCTCCATGCAGTCCATGGCGCGGTGGCAGGGCGACAGCCCCAACGGGTCGGTCAGCCGGTGCCGATTGCCGACGTACGCGACGGGGTTGGGCGCCGGGGTGACGCCCAGCGGGTCGGGGGAGGCGTAGCGTCCCGACTCCGGGTCGTAGGAGCGGAACCGGTTGTAGTGCAGCCCCATCTCGGGGTCGAAGTACTGTCCGGGGAAACGGAGCGGCGTCCATCGGCGGGCCCCTGCTGTGGCCGGCCGCCGAACCCTGGCCGATGTGCGCCGAACCGGACTGGCTGTAGCCGGCGAGCGGGAATCACTGATCAAGTTCACCACGGCAGACATCACCGAGAGTGCCGGGCAACACCGGGCGGCGGACGCGGCGATCAGCTGGATGACCCCGCCCGGCTACGTCCGCCGCACCCTGCTGCCCGCCATGGCGAAGGGCGCGGCTGGCTGAATACGATCGGGCGGGGGTGGACGAAGTTGTCGTCGACGTCGCGGGAGTGTATTCCGAGCATGGCCGACCGGACGCCGTGCGGGACCTCCAGGAGATCCTCGCGGCCTGCCGGGAGGCGACGAACTGACCCATGAACGGGTGCGAGAGGCCGGGGCACGCCCGCGCGCCGCCCTGCCGCACGCGGGGAGGAGAGGCAAGACGGTGCCCGACGACATCGCCCGATGGCTGAACGAGCACGCCAACCCCTTGAGCACCCTGACCCCCGGCGCGCCCGTGGAGGACCTGAAGGCCCTGGGCGAGGCCCTGCGGGGGACTCGGATCGTCGGTCTGGGGGAATCCACCCACGGCACGGGCGAGTTCTTCCGGCTGAAGCACCGTATCGTGGAGTTCCTGGTCCGTGAGGAGGGGTTCACCACCCTCGCCATGGAGACCAGCCAGTCCGCCGCCCGCGCGCTCGACGCGTACGTGCGGTACGGCACGGGCGCCCCCGAACGGCTCGTCGCCCGGCTGGGCTTCTGGACCTGGCGCACCCGCGAGATGGTCGACCTCGTCGAGTGGCTGCGTGCCCACAACCGCGACCTGCCCGAAGAGCGCCGGACCCGCTTCGTGGGAACGGACCCCCAGCTCTGCACGGACTCGGTCGAGGCCGTCGCCGCCTTTCTGCGCCGGACGGCGCCCGATCAGGCCGGGCGGGTGAGCGCCTTGGACGTACTGGCCCGGGCCCGCCCGGGCTCGCTTCCGGACCCGGACAAGGCCCTGATGCGGCGCGCCGAGGAGATCGCCCGCCTCGTCGCGGACCACGTCGAGCGGTCGGGTCCCGGCGACGACGCCGACGGGGCTCTGGAACACGCGCGGATCCTGGTCCGCGCCGCCGACCTGGTGACCCGGCCCTTCGGGGCCTCGGCCGGCGAGGAGGGCGTGTACGCCGCGCGTGACCGCTACATGGCCGAGGCCGTCGCACGGCTCGTGGACGACGACCCCGAGGCGCGCGTCATGGTCTGGGCGCACAACGGGCACATCGCGAAGGGCACGTACGGGGAACAGGTGCCGGCCCTCGGTAGCAGACTCCGCGAACGGTACGGCGACGCCTACTACGCGCTGGCCCTCCTCTTCGGCAGGGGCTCCTTCCTGGCCCGCCGCGGCAACGATCTTCAGAACCCGCCGGCGCGCCACCGCATCGGCACCGGCTTCCGCTCCCTGGAGGCCTGGCTCGCGGACGCCGTACCCGGCGACTACTACGCGGACCTTCGCACCGCGGTTTCGCACGCCGGCGCCGCGCCCTGGTTCCACGCCCCGCACACACAGCGCAGCTTCGGCGCCAACGTCCAGCGGTTCTTCTACCGCTTGAACACGGCCCCGCTCGTCCCGGCCGAGGATTACGACGGCATCGCGTTCGTAGCACGCTCGACCTGCTCCCACCTGCTGCCCCCGACGGAGGGCTGAGGCTCTTTCACGGCCACAGGTCGAGCGCGGCGTTCAGAGTGAGCTGCCACATCGGTTCGGCGCCTGTGCCGAATGCCGCGGCGAGCCCGTACCCCACGGACGCGTCATAAGGGTCCCGGGCACGCTCGGACCCGCTCGCCGCCCCCCATTCGGCCGACACGCGCCCGTCGCCGCTCGACGTGAAGACGCCGAGCAGCCGCTCGTCCCGCAGCAGCCGACTGGTGCCGAGAGAGTCCGGAACCAGCAGATAGCGGCATTCCCGCGCCCCGGAGACGACCTCGACCCGGTACGAGCGCCGGGTCAGGAATCCCTTGGAGGGCCGCAGGGTCTCCTCTGCGCCGTCGACGAGCAGAGTGAGGTGCTCGGGGTCGCGCGTCCCGATCGGCACATGGCTCTCCGGCAAGGTGTGCGGGGCCCGCCGGATCTCGACCGGCGGCAGACCGTCCCCGCTCACGCCCAGCGTCCCGGCCTCGTGGTCGAGTTCGATCCGGACCGCGCCGAAGAGCGGATCGTCGGCGGGCACGTACGCGTACGTATTCATCGGGACCCTTGCCTCCTGCTCACCGTGGTGATCGTCTTCCCCCAGTCTCGGCCGGACGCGGAGGGCCGGTTCCCTTTCCGGCCAGAGGCGGGGCGGTGGGCGGGGGCGGGGGCAGGGGCAGGGGCGGCGCCACGGCCGGGGCGTCCGGGGGAAACGAGCGAGTACATCCACGGCCTGCACCGTGATGCCGGATCCGGGCGCTGTTCAACCCGTTCCCGCGAGACCCGCGGCCATGTGGCATTCGGCCCGTTCCCGTTCGACCGTCACCACTACGATGACGCCTTGCGGGCCCTGAGCACGGTGATGGCTCCGACGTCGACGGGACACGCGCGCATGAGCGTTACCGCGCGCTGCCTGCTGAGCTGAAGGACGGGGAAGCGGTTCGTGGAAAGGTTCGAAACAGCGAGTCTGGCGCTCATGCCTGGCCAGAAGGTTCAGGCCCGGGTCCTCAGCCATCACCCATGGGGTGTGCTCGTCGAGATCGCCGGTTACGAGAACGCCGGCCTGTCGGCCTCTATCGACATGATCCAGCAGTTCTCCCGGACCACGAGCAGCCATGACGAACTCCTCGCGCTCTTTCCACCCATCGGTTCGCAGATCGATGCGGTGATCGAGCAGATCCACCGCTGGCATCCGCCGGTGTCAGTGCGGCTCAGCATTCGGCCTGCCGACCTGGAGTCACTGGCCTGGGGCTGCGACTTCTGTGGTGAACAGATCACGATGAGCCCAGGTGGAGACGCGCTCGTCCTGGACTCGCGGAGCAACGACGGCCCAGGAAGCCACACCGTCATCTGCCACCGGCACTGCCTGGCCGAGCGGATCCACCCGGAGAACTCCGGAGAGCGTGCGCGAGCTTTGAAGATCGGGAAGATGTGCTGAAAGTCGTACGGTCCGGGCCCATCTGCCTGCCTACTTCTGGCTACTTGAGATCCGCGATGTCCGCGACGCGCGCACACCACCATGCGAGGCCGTCGACCTCATCGGCCCGCCGACGCGAGTCCGGATGCTCCAGGGCATCGAGCGCCTTGCTCCACCCGAACCACACGAGGGTGGCGAGCAACGCGAGACGCAGTGCGACCGGATCGAACCGGCGGCCGGCGACCCTGGAGTATTCGGCGAGCAGCCAGTCCCGGTCCACCGCGGAGTCGCGCAGCCCGCTCGGCAGGAACCTCACGATGTCAAGGACCGGCGGGCCGATGAACGCCTGACCCCAGTCGATGAGAACAAGCCTGTCACCTTGCCGCGCCATATTCACCGCAGCTACGTCGCCATGGCAGAACGTCGACGGCCGGCTCTCCAGCGCACGGGCGAGCGGTCCCGGGTGTTCGACGAGTTCGGTCACCGCATCCGCGACCGCGGCAGGGCACAGTGTCCGGAAGGCCGCCCACCCGCGTTCGACATCGGTCAGGAGGACGGCGGCCGGGTCGACCGTGCGTATGCGGCTCGGCGCGAAGGTGTTGACGACGTTCTCCAGGGGCGTGACCGGCACGCTCGGCCGCAGTTGCGCCGCATGCAAGTCGTTCACCCGCTCCACGAACCATCTCGCGTCCGCAGCGGTGAACGTGTAGCCCCACCCGAGGATCGACGCGCCGAGATCGTCCATCACGATCGTCGAGCCGCCGTCATCGTCGAGCCAGCCGCCGATGACCGCTGTCGCGATGCCGGCTGGCAGACCGGACAGCACCCCCGACTCCCACAGAACGTACTCCAGGCTGGCCGGGTGTCCCAGTAAGCTCTGGAAGAGGTCGGTTCTCGGTGTGGAGTGCTTGACGACAACCGGCCGCCCGTCCGTGAGCGTGCCACGCAGGAGGGATGCGCCCGACATCCCGACGTGGCCGTCGAGAGAGCGAAGCGCGGCCAAGTCACCTGGCCTGAGGCGCGAGTTGGGCAAGGAGTCTGACTCCTGACTCGTCGGAGTGGGTCATCAACCGAACGGGAGCATGCCCATGCGAGACGACGTAGTGTTAGTGACCGGCGGAACAGGCGTCGTCGGCGTCGGCGTGGTCCGCCGACTCGTCAGGTCGGGGCACCGGGTCATGCTCGGGTACTGGTCCAACGGCGCATTCGTGCAACGGCTGTGCGACGAACTCGGCCCGGACCTGTCCACGGTCCGCGTGGATCTCGGCCGGCCGGACGCGGCAGACCGGCTCTTCGCCGAATTGGACTCCCGTGGGGTCGGCGTCCGCTCACTGGTCCATTCCGCCGCACTCGTCGACCACACCCTGCCCGAGGATCTGACAGCGGAGCGCTTCGCTCGGGTGATGGCCGTGAACGTGACCTCGGGCTTCCTGCTCGTCCGTGGGCTCGCCGCACGTGAGGAGTTTCGCTCTGCCGTGCTCCTGTCCTCGGTCGCTGCCGAGTTCACCGGGATGGGGTCCGCGGCGTACGAGGCGTCCAAAGGCGCTGTCGACAGCCTCACCCGGGCACTCGCCGCGCAGTACGCACCGCGGGTACGGGTCAACGCGGTGGCTCCGGGTGTGGTGCGCAGCCACCGCACCGAGTCCGATCCGGAGTTCTCCTCGACAGCGCTCTCGGCGCGCGTGCCGGGCGGCAGGCTCGCCGAACCCGACGACGTCGCGGCGGCGGCCGAGTTCCTGATCGGCGACCAGGCCGGGTACATGACCGGCCAGGTGCTCCGCGTCGACGGCGGCCTGTCGCTCAAGCTGCTGTAGCAGGTCACCGCCGGACCATCCGAATCCGGACGGGTCCGGCCGGCCGGAGATTCAGGGTCGCCTCCAGTGCGGGGCGCGGCCCGACCGGCTCCAGCCGGAATCGCGTCACCACCCGCGCGATCACCAGCGCCATCTGCAGTATGGAGTACTCCTGCGCGACACAGGTGCGGCGCCCGAGACCGAACGGGAGCCACGACGTCGCGCTGCGGGGCGTCGCCGTTCGCAGGAAGCGCTCCGGGGAGAAGGTGTCGGCCTCGGCCCAGGCATCGGGATTCCGATGGATCTGATGAATCTGCAGCAGGACGAGACCGCCCGCCGGAATCCCGACCTCGCCGATCATGTCCGGCTGTGATGCCCGGCGCTGGACCCAGTAGGTCGGCGGGCACAGCCGTAAGGACTCCTTGACGACCGCCCGTAGATAACTCTGCCCGGCCAGCCGTCGGGCGGATCCGCCGTCCAGGTGGCTCAACTCGGCGACCAGCCGCCGCTGGACGTCCGACCGCTCGGACAGCAACCGCAGTGCCCAGGCCAGCGACATCGCAAGTGGCTGGGACCCGAGCAGCATCGCGGCGGCCTCGTCGCGGACGAGTTCGGCACAGTCTCCGCCGTAGTGCGAGCGCAACAGGTCCACGACGTCGCCGCGGGCGGTGGGCACGTTCCGTGAGGCCAGTGCCGTGATCACGTCGTCGATCGCGGCGACGGCTGTGCGCTGGCCGCGCCGTCCTGGGAACGGCACCGCGCGCGGCCACCTCGCGGCGACGACTCCGGGCCACATGTAAGAGGTGATCCGGTCCAGGGCGACGATCAGCGTCTCGGCAGAGCCGGGTTCCGTGCCGAACAGCTGGTGGGTCAGTGAGCGCAGTACCACCTCTTTGACCAACGGCAGCACGTCGGCCTCGCCAACAGGGTCGAGCGGGGCCAAGAGCGTGGCGTCGGTGATCCGGTCCAGCTCCGTCACCGCAGCGTCGAGGTCGCTGTGTGCGAACAGCGGACGCAGAACACGCCGCCTGCAATTCCACGCCTCGTCCTGGACGTCCATCGTCGACAGCGCGCTGCCGGTGAGGGTGAGAACGGACCGGCGGAATCCGGTTGCGCCGCCCTTGTCCGGGTACCGTTCCGCCGCGTCGACAAGGACGTGGCGGGCTCCGTCCGGATGGCACACCACAGTGATCGGTTCGCCGTGCAGGATGATGCGGAAGACGTTCCCGTGGCGGAGCCGCAGGTCGGTCCAGACCTCGGGATCGCGGCGGGCCAAGGCGGCAAGCGCGCCGAGCACGGGGACGCCGCGGAACGTTGCCGTGTCAGTCACGGGTCCAGCTCACGGAGCCGAAGTAGTCCTCCTGGCCGCCGGCCCGGACGGTGTCCAGCGTGAAGCAGTGAAATCCGCCGCCGAACAGTCGCCGGTGGCGGTGCCGGACCGGGATCACGGTGAACCCGGCCCGCTCCAGAACGGTGATGAGCTCAGGGAACAGCGAATTGGCCACGACCGTGTTCTCGTCGAGGGAGAGCACGTTCATGTCGATGTAGGGGCTGGCCACCAGCAGGTCGTCGTCGGCGTAACTTGAATCGACGCGGTCCGAGGGCTCCGGCGCGTACAGGTGATCCCAGTCGCGCAACGGCTTGGGCAATGACTTGGCCACCCCGGGGTTGCGCAGCAGCAGCAAGCCGGGGCGTAGCGGTAACACCAGGCTGTCGATGTGGTTGTCCGCGAACCGGTGCAGCGTATGTATCCGGAACCGGTCGCCGAGATGGCGGCCCAGCCAGGTCGCTGCAAGCCGGTGATTGGCGTTCGCGACATTGACGATGATGTCGCGCCCCAGCCGCACGCACTGCGCGGCGTCGATCATCATCTCGAAGCCGCAATCGAACTCGGAGTCGGTGATGTGGGAAACGTCCTGCATCGCCGGGGTGTTCTTGCCGGACACGTACGACGTGTCGAACGACCGGTCGGTCATGATCGGCCGCGGCATCGTCGCCCACCGCGAGCCTGCGGCGAAATAGTCGTAGAACAGCCGCTTCAGCAGGTCGTTCTCACACAGGCGGGCCCGTACCTGTGGCGCCGTCTCGAGGATCTCGTCGCCGAGGACGATCGCCTGGTCGCGGACGTTGAGCGCGGGAATCATCGACGCCTGCCAGGCGGGGGTGCGGAATTCGACGGGCTCGCGTAGTGCGACCGGACGGTGGACCACCACCCCGGCCGCCGTGAGTGCTGCCGCGAATCCTTCGAGGTCCTCGTTCAGTTCCTCGACGTAGCGCCGGTTCAGGGCGCGCCGGGAGGGCGCCGCGTCGGCTGTGGCGGTGCCGTACGCGGGGTAGTAGAACGACGAGTGCACGACGTCGTGGAAGAAGAGCTTGAACGACAGATCGACATCGTGCGCTTCGTAGGCCAGACCTGACCCCACGATGACTTCACGCAACGGCGACCACTCGTCGAAGCTGTTGGCGCGCTGCACTGGCTGATTCACGCTTGGTTCCTCTGCGGGCTCAGATACTGCTGCGACGAGTTCGATGAACAATCACTGCAACATGCGCGCGCGGCTGCCCAGCGGATCCGGGCCGAGATGAGCCCGGCGGCAGCACCGACCGGGCCACGGACGGCCCGCTCAGCGCGTCTCGACCTGCCCGTCGGCGTGGCGGCGGACGAACTTCTCCTCTTGGATGCGGAATTGCCCGCGGCCATCGCGATACTCCCGCCCCTCACCGGGAAGCGCAACCACGCCGTCGATCGCGCGTCGTTGTCGCAGTCGATCTCGGCCTCGGTCCTCGCGTCACGGGCAGCGACCGCCCAGTGGCAGCAATGCGTGACGTTCCAGGCCCGCGAGCCTGGCTGGCCGAGGGCGGATCCGCCGAGGAAGCACGGGTCCCCGGTGGTGCGCCAGAAGTGCAGCTGGGTCAGGCCGGCGCCGGCAGCACCGTGGCAGACATCGGGGTTGGGCCACTCCACGGATCTCCTCGTGGGCCGATCCCTGATGCGGGGTCAGGGTCCGACCAGGGCCCGGCCAGGGGGATCCCCGACGAGCCGGGCCGGCCTGGCCGGACAGACTCACCTGGACTTGATCATCACGTTCCCAGTGGAGTTTCCCCTATGCGCCGTTCCTCGGCCCTGTCACTGACCGCCGCCCTCGCGTTCGGAATCATCGCCCCCGCGCAGGCCGCCACCGCTGCCTCCGCGCACGCCGGCACCGCCACGGACCTCGACCGTGCCGCCCTGCGCAAGGCGATTTCCGTGGACCCGGCCGACGGTGCCGCCGGTGTCGTGGCCGACGTGCACAAGAACGGACAGAGGTGGCGCGGTACGTCCGGGGACATCAACACCGGCAAGCCCATCAGCCCCGATGCGCACTTCCGCATCGGCAGCATCAGCAAACCGATGGAGGCGGTGATTCTCCTCCAGCTGTCCGCCGAGGGCCGCGTAGACCTGGACCAGAGCATCCAGCACTACCTGCCCGGGCTGCTGCCGGAGAACCGGTTCGCGGAGCCGGTCAGCGTCCGGCAGCTGCTCAACCACACCAGTGGGCTGCCCCAGGACTTCGAGGGCGCCCCGGCCACCTCCGCGGACGAGGCGATCGAGCGCCGCCTCGAGTACCTCACCTTCGACGAGGTCATCGAGCAGACGCTCCGCCCCGCGGGCAGGCCGGCCCCAGGTCCGCGCTTTCACCCGGGTACCCGGCAGGAGTACAACTCCTTCGGCTACCGCGTCGCAGGCAAGCTCATCGAAGAGATCACCAAGCACCCGTATCAGTACGAGGTGACCGCCCGCATCCTGAAGCCGCTGAAGATGCGGGAGACCAGGGCCGCCGTGCCGGGCCGCAGTACCTCCGTGCCTGCGCCCTACCTGCCGGGCTACATGTCCAGGAGCACCGGCGAGCCGGTCGATGTCAACGTGCAGGGCGGGCTGCCCGCCAGCATGACCTCGACCACGGGTGACCTGGACCGCTTCATCTCCGGCCTCTTCGACGGTCGGCTGCTGCGCCCGGAGCAGGCCGCGGAGCTGTTCGCCGTACCGAAGGGCACCGACGGCAAGCCGCTGCCGTACGCCAACGGCTCCAACTGCAACACCGGTCCCGCCAGGGGCACGGCCTGCTTCAGCGTCGGCCTGATGTCCGTGCCGCTGCCCGACGGCTCGGTCCTGTGGGGCAAGACGGGCTCCGATCCGGGATACCGGAGCGGCGTCTTCGCCTCCCCGGACCTCAACCGGCGCGCGGTGTACGCGATCGGCATGTCGTCGTCCCCCGGCAATGGTGCCGAGGCCGTCGCCCAGCGCCTGGCCCTCGCGGCCTTCGGCAAGTAGAGGCACTGCATCGACCGCGTGAACACCGGCACTACCAGATGTGTCCCGCCACCCCATCGTGCCCAGGGTCGGTGCCGATGGCACCGGCCGAGCGAAGCGAACGCCCGAGGTCTCCCGTGAGGATGCGGGGGTGGCGCCGCCACCACCGCAGGTCGGGGCCGGGCAGCCTGTGGAGCCGGCCGAGTGCCTGGCCTTCGTCGTCGATGGTCGCGGCCTTGTACCGCTCGTCCAGGGCTTCGATCCGAGGGGTCCAGAGCTGGATGAGGTGTTCGTCCAGCAGGAGCCACGCCTCGTGCAGCCAGTTCCGGCAGGAGAGGTCGTTGGTGTACGCGTAGATGTCGTCGCCGTAGCCGCGCTCGATGGCGCTCACCAGGGCGGCCCACGCATGCACCGTGTCGGCAAGCGTGAACGCGGTCCGCCAGCCGCGCTGGTGCAACAGTTCTCCCACCTCGGTTTCAGTAGCCACGGGCGTGAGGCTCTCATGCCGAAACCGTCCGGGCGACCGAGATATGTCCCAGCCAGGAGGAGATCGCCGAACTCCCCGCAAGCCGCCCGTATCACTGCGTAACCTCGATGCCATGGGGGCACCTGCACAGAAGTCATTACCGGAGACCGACCGCGACGATACGTGGCAACGGCTGAACGCGTACGCGTACCTCAGTGCGCCGGAGCGGCTGGAGTACGTGGCCGTCATGCGGGTCTTCTGCGGCACCCTCCTTGCCGACCTCGCGGTGCCGGACGTACTGACGAAACTCGCCGAGTCCGCCGGGCCGGCGGTCACCCTCGACGCGGAGACGCTCACCGCCCGGCTGGAGCGACTGGTGCACTGGGGCGCCCTGCTGCGGAGCAGTCACTCGGTGAAGGCGTCGAGCATCACCGAGTACCAGCGGTCCCGGTCCCGCTACCAGTTGTCGAAGCTCGGCGAGCGGATCCAGCGGGACGCCGACGAGGTCCTGGCCGGGGCGGACGCGGCCCGCGAGGTGAGCAGCGAGCTGCTGGCGCTGGTCGAGCGCGGACTGCGCGAACTGAACGAGCTGGTGCAAAGGCCCGAGGGGATAGAGCCGCAGGACGCGCTGGAACGGGTCAGCACCCTGTTCGTCCAGTTCACCGAGTTCGCGGACTCCGTGCGGGACTTCTACGCCTACCTCGGCCAGGTACTGGCGCGCTACGACCTGGACAGCGCCGAGTACCAGGGCTTCAAGGAACTGCTGCTCGACTACGTCGAGGCGATCAGGGAGGACGTGGCCTTCCGCGCTCCTCGCATCGCGTCGGTCCTCGACCTTCTGTGGCCGCACCTCCCCGGCCTCCTGGAGCGCCTCGACGCCCACGCCCGCGGTCTGTCGGGGGTTCCGGGGGCCGGCGGCCGGCCCGAGGGCCGGGTGCAGCGCAGCCGGGGCCGGGAGCAGGCCGACTGGGAGGGGCTGCGCGGCTGGTTCACCGACGTCGACGGGCAGGGAAGCCAGGTCGATCAGCTGCGTGACGCCACCATGCGCGCGCTGCAGTCCTTGCTGACCAACGCCAAGCGGATGCTGCGCTCGGCCTCGGGGGAGATGTCGAGGCGCAAGGACCTCCTCCGGCTCGCCCGGTGGTTCGACGAAGCGTCTCCGGAGGACGCGCACGACATCGCGGCCGCTGCCTTCGGCCTCTACGGCGCCCGCCACCTGGGTGTCCCGCCGGCCTCCGACGAGGCGGTTCCCGCGTACACCAGTTGGTGGAACGGCCCGGTGGTCGAGGTGCCGGTCGCGCTGCGCGAGCGGGGCAGCCGCGCGCAGCGGGGCCGGGCGTCGGCCATGGAGAACCACTCGGCGCAGAAGCGGCACCTTCAGGAGGCCGCCCGTGCACAGGCCGAGGCCAGAAGGGCGGCCGCGGACGAACTGCGCAGCGCTGCGGGTCGCTTCGCGGATGTACGGCTCACCTCGGCGGCCCTCGGACTGCTGCTGGAACTGCTGGCGACGGCGCTGGGGAACGCCCGGCTGCGGCGCACGGAAGCCGGAGAGGTCGGAGGCCTGGACGAGGCACCTGAGTTCGGCCTGGAGTCCGCGCAGAGCGAGGATGCCGAGCTCGGCATCCGGCTCACCGTACGCCGTTCCTCCGGTGCGAAGACGGTGCTGCACTCCGCCGACGGCGACCTCGTACTGGACGACCTGGAGCTGGAGATCGGACGTGCCGCCGGCTCGGACGGACGTGAGGTCGAGGTGAGTGTGTCGTGACGCTTCCCTCGGCACACGACGTGGCCCTGGCCACCGAACGCCGTGCCGCTGGGCGGCTGCTGCTCGCCCGTCCTCTGGTGACGTCGGCCGGCCCGTACGCAGATCTGTTCCCCCTGATACGACGGCACGCCGACTGGCTGGGCAAGCGGTTCCAGCAGGTACTCGGCTACCGGCTCCTGGTCGACACCTCCTACGCCAGGCTGTTCAAGGCCGGATTGGGCGCCGGCGCAGGGCACCGGCTGGAGCGATCCACCGGTGCCGCCTTCACCCCGCGCACCTACTCCTGTCTCGCGCTCGCGCTTTCCGTGCTGGTGACCGCCCCGGAGCAGATGCTGCTGTCCCAGCTGGTCGCCGACATCAGGGCCGCGGCGGCCGACGCAGGAGTGAAGCTGGAGGAAACGGGCCGGGCCGTGGAGAAGCGGACTCTGGTCGCCGCCCTTCGCCAGTTGATCGACTGGGGTGTCCTGACGGAGACCGAAGGCAGTGTGGGCTCGCTCGTGCAGGAGGAAGGCGGCGAGGCTCTGATCACGGTGGACCGGGAGATCGCCCGGATCATCGTTTCGGGCCCGCTCGCACAGAGCCTGGACGGGGCGGACCTGGTGAGGCGGGCTGCCGACCCCGGGTTCGGCGGTCCCCGCACCTATGTGCGCCGGATGCTCGTGGAAACGCCCGTCGTGTACCTGGACGAGCTGACCGATGCCGAGAGGGACTGGCTGAGGACCCGGCAACGCCGCGAGGCCCAGGCCTTCTCCGAGCTCCTGGGTCTGGAGGCCGAGATCCGCGGCGAGGGCGTGGCGCTGGTGGACCCTGAAGACGAGCTGACGGACCTGCAGCTGCCCGGCACCGGAACCGTCGCCCAGGCTTCGCTCCTCCTGGTGGAGCGCCTCGTGGAGCGGCTGCGGCCCGCCGAGCCGGGACACCCGGCGACGGGAGGGCGGCTCGTCATCGGCGTCGCCGTTCCGGACGGCCTGGTGGACGAGCTGCTGGCCGAGCTCATCGCCGAGTACGGGCAGCGCGGCAACTGGCAGCGCGAGCACCTGGAGGATCCCGCCTCGTTGCGGAGGGCGGCTCTGGACCTGCTGAGCCGGATGCGGCTGGTGGCCCCCGCCGGCCCGCTCCGTTCCACCGGCCAGGGGTTGCCCGAGGGGTACGACGACGCGGTTCCGGAGGGCCGCTCCGTGACCGACGTGCTGGGCGCCCGCGCCACAGCCACCGGCACCGGCACCGGCACCGGCACCGGCTGGACACTCCTCGCCGCGGCCGCGCGCTACGCCACCCACGTCACCGAACGCCGGCCCGCCGGAGCGACACCCGGCATCGACATCCAGCAGGAGCTGCCGCTATGACCCCGGGAGCGAACGGCCCCATCCCCCTTCAGCGATCCGTCACCTCGGCCGCCACGCGCTTCCGCCTGCACCGCGCAGGCATCCTCAACGTCTGGCAGTACGACGAACAGGAATTCGACCTCGGCGACGGGCGGCTGCTGCTGCGCGGCAAGAACGGGGCAGGCAAATCCAAGGCCCTGGAGATGCTGCTCCCGTACCTGCTGGACGGTGACTCCCGCGCGCTGGACGCCACGGGTACGGGTCGCACGAGCCTCGTCTGGCTGATGCTGGACGGCTTCGAGCAGACGAACCGCCTCGGATACCTGTGGGTCGAGTTCCGGATGACGACGGAAGACGGGGGTGACCGCTACCTCACCCTCGGGGCGGCCATCCGGGCATCGAAGTCGACGAAGAAGGCCGTGCCGGTCTTCTTCGTCACCCCGCTGCGGGTCGGCGAGGACTTCCGCCTGGTCGAGGCGGGCAGGCCCTTGCCGGTCGATCGCCTCAAGGAGGCCGTCGGCGCGGAGAACGTCACGGACCGTTCCGTCCAGCACCGCTCGCGGGTCGCCCGTGAACTGTTCGGCATCACCGACGCAACGCGGTACCGCAACCTCACTCAGCTCCTCCACCGGCTGCGACGTCCCACCGTCGGGGACCGGATCGAGTCCGGCGGGGTCGCCTCCCTGCTGAGCGAGACGCTGCCGGGGCTCGACGACGACGTGGTGGAGAAGGTGGCGCGCAACCTCCACGACCTCGACGCCGTCCGGGAGGAGCTCGGCCGTTTGGAGCGTACCGACCGGGCCCTTCGCACCTTCCTGGGCGGCTACCGCGGCTATCTGTCCGGAGTGCTGCTCAGGACCGCCGGGAAGGTGGACGAGGAACTGGACGACCTGGCTCAGCGACGCCTGCGGGCCGGGGACGCCGCGAAGCGGACGGGCGCCCTGAAGGGTCGGGAAGCCGAGGCCGAGGCACGTCTGGGCGCGCTGCGCGAGGAGGAGCAGGCCGCCCGGACCGAACTCGACGCCCTGCGCGCGAGCAGCGCGTACCGCAGTCTGGAAGAGCTGTCCGAGCGCCGGACCACGGTCGCCGCGCTGGACACGGCGGCCGGAACGTCCTTCGCCGCGCTCACCAGGGCGCACGACACGGAAGAGGGCGCGGCAGACCGCCTGGCCGAGGGCATCGAGCAGCTGGGCGAACGCCTTGGCGAACTGGGTACGGATCACCGCGAGCTCGTCGTGCAGGCCGAGAAGGCGGGACTCCCCACAGGCCACCTCGGCGAGACGGTCGGCCTGCCCCGGACGGACGTGGCCGGAGCCTCGGCGGCGGAACTCACGGGACCTGACGCAGCGGTCCGTATCGTGCGGCACCAGCGGGTGAGCGCCGTGGACGCCACGGCAGCGGAATCCGCCCTGCGGTCCTGGCAAGGACAGCTGGAGGACGCCGGCACGGTGGTGAAGCACCGGACCCGCAGGGTGCAGGAGGTGGTCGGCCTGGTCGCCCGGGCGGTGGAGACACGGGGGCGGGCTGCTGCTGCGGATGCCGAGCACGAACGGCTCGAAGGGGAGGCGGAGGATGCTGCGGGCCGCCTCGAAGGCCAGCGGGAGAGGGCGGCCGAGGAGAGCGTGGGTTACCTGCGCCAGGTGGAGGCTTGGCTGGAGCGCCTCCGGGCCGTGGCCGGCCCGGACTGCCCTCCGTTGGACGCGGTCCGTGCCACGGTCGCCTGTGAGACCTCGCCGGAGGCCCCGTTCGCCGAGCGGGTGCTGCCGCCCGACGTCGACGGGCAGGCGAAGCGGACCGCCCTGGCGGTGCTGGAGCCGTACGGTGTGCAACTGACCGCACGGCGCGACACCCTCGCGCTGCGCGTCGCCCGGCTCACCGAGGAGCGCGACCTCGTGAGCGGGGAGAAGGAGGAGTGGGAGCGGCGAACCGATCCGGAGCCGCCCGTCCCGTACCACCGCACCGCCGAGCGCGATCCGAGCACGGGGTCGCCCTTCTACCGGCTGGTGGACTTCCATGACGACGTGTCCCCCGCCGACCGGGCGGGGCTGGAGGCGGCGCTCGAAGCGAGCGGGGTCCTGGACGCCTGGGTGACCTCGGACGGAACGCTCCTGGATCCCCTGACGCGAGACGTCCTGCTCGGGCCAGGGGCCGTACCGGCGGACGGACCGACTCTGGCCGCCGCGCTGCGCCCCGCAGCGCAACCGGACACCGGGATCCCGCCCGAACGGGTCCGGCACCTCCTGTCCGCCGTCGCCCTCGCCCCGGCCCGGGAAGTCACGGCCGCCGGCGCGGTGTTCTACGACGGCAGCTGGCGCCTCGGTCCCCTGAGCGGCCGCCATGCCAAGGACGGTGCCGAGTACGTGGGCGCCGCCGTACGAGCAGAGACCCGGCGCCGGAAGATCGCCGAACTGGAACTCCGGTGGGCGCAAGCGGAGGAGCTGCTGTCCGACCACCGGGGACAACTCGACGGGCTCGACACCGTCCGCCGGGACCTGGCATCGGCGGAACGCGACTTCCCCCGGCCGCAGTCCCTCACCCGCGCCTGGCACGAGCTGGACTCCGGGGAGAAGGACCTGCGGAACGTGTCGGCCAGGGCGGCGAAGGCAGCACGCCTGGCGGAAGAGGCACGCGCCCGGGCCGTGGCCGCTCGAAGTGACGCAGAGGCAACCGCGACGGCCCACGACCTCCCCACCGACGCCGACGCCCTGGACCGCGTACGAACCGCCCTCGCCACCCTGCTCGACGGGATCGGACGCATGTGCCGGGCCATCCGCGGCGTGGCCGACGGGCTGGACCGGCACCGGGCCGATCACACCAGATACGCACGTGCCCACGGCGACCGCCTGGAGGCAGCGGAAGGCTACGGCCTGCGACTCGGTGAACTGCGCAGGGCCCAGCAGGACCTCCGCACCCGCGAGGAAGCCATCGGCTCCTCCGAGGAGGAGATCCTCGCCCGCGAAGAGGAGACCAGGCAGCGCGTCGCGGCCGCCGCCCAGGCGCTGCCGGGGGCCCGGCGGGGACACGACGACCTCCGCGACCAGAGGATCCGCGCGGAGGAGGACGAGAAGCGAAGTCGCGAACTGCTGCTGGAACAGCAGACGGCCGTCATCACCGCCGGAAGCACCCTGCGCGGTGCGGTCGGTCGTCCGGAGGTGATCCGTGGCGCCGGACTGGACCGTTCCGCTCTGCCCGCACTGCTGTTGGACGACCCCGGCACGGACGTCCGTGACCGCATCCGGTCCCTGCGCGAGCTGGCCGACGCGGTGCGGGGCGGTCTCGGCCGGTCGGGGAAGGAGGTCTCGGACAGCACACTCCTCAACGGGCACACGGCTCTGCGCGACCAGTTGGCCGGCGGGTACGACGCGCAGCTCGAGGAACTCGCCGGGATCAAGATCTGCCGTCTGGTCGATGACCACGGCCCGCACGACGTCGCCGTCGTAGGAGAACGCATCGCCGACCGGGCCGCCGAAGCCCGCGGTCGGCTCACCGAGCGTGAGAGCGAGGTCTTCCAGCGCTTCCTCGCCGGCGAACTCGGTGACCACCTGTCCACGCAGGTCGTCACCGCTGCCAACCTCGTCTCCGCCCTGAACGACACGCTCAGGACCGTACGGACCTCGCACGGGCTCGGCGTGGAACTGCAGTGGAAGCTGGACGACGACGTCGACGCGGACGTGCGGGCGGCCGTCGATCTGCTGCGCAGTCCTTCGATCCTGCGCACCCGTGAGCAGGGCGAGCAGCTGCGCGAGGTGCTGCAGCGCCGGATCGAGGAGGCCCGCCGGACCGATCCGTCAGCGGGGTACGCCGCCCACCTGCGCACCGCGCTGGACTACCGCGACTGGTTCCGCTTCCATACCTTCGTGGTCGAGGACGCGGCCCCCGGCCGCAGGCGCAGGCTCACCGGACGCACCGGACTCAGCCAGGGCGAACAGCGCGTGCTTTCCTACCTCGTGCTCTTCGCCGCGGCCGCCGCCCACTTCACGACCCTCGGCGAGTCCGCACCGCACGCTCCCCGGCTGATCCTCCTGGACGACGCCTTCGCCAAGGTCGACGAACCCACCCACGGCCGGCTCGGCCGCATCCTCGTCGACCTCGACCTCGACTTCGTCCTCACCAGCGAGAGGCTCATGGGCAATTGGCCCGAGGTGCCCTCCCTGCACATCTACGAGTGCCTCCGCGACCCGCACGCCCGCGGGGTGGCCACCTTGCACTACACCTGGAACGGCCGGCACCGGCGCCTGATGTCCGTATGAGCCGGCTCCCCGCCGCCACCCGTGACTGGCTGGCCGGTCCGGGGCTCGTTCGGCTCTGGGAATCGGCGCGCAAGCGCCTGGAGGGCAACGGCCTCCGGGCCACCGGCTCGGTGCGGCTGTCCGGACTGGCAGTACAGGAGAGGAACGACCTGTCGCTCCTGCTCGGCAAGCCGGTCACGGGGGCCACCGCCACGGTGCAGCTCGACTCGCTCGACACCCGGCTGCGGTCCTCGGCCGCCGGCCTCGGTCTCGGGGACGTACTCCAGGAACTCGGACCGGCGCTCACCGACCGCCGCGCCGCCCGGACGGAGGCCCGGGCGCGGCGTGATCAGGTGTGGTCCTCGCTCGCCGCGTCCCTGGAGGGCAGCCGGCTCACCGACGAGGACTGGGCCCGGCGCTGGTACGACGGGCTGCGCCGCACGGGCGTACCGACCGGTGTGACACCCGCAGCAGCCGTCCGTACCCTCCAGCAGGCGGTCCACGTCCTCACCCTGCTCTTCGGTCCCGGGCGGGCCGGCGCGTGGGGGCGGGGCGATCTCGCCGCCGAAGCAACCGGATCGGCCCACGGCCTGGACGACGGGACCTGGCTCGCGCGCCTCGTCCAACGGGGCATCGCCCTCGCCCACGACACCGAGCTCCCCGACGACGCGGCCGGACGCCGCGCCGTGTGGCGGCTCGCATCCGTCACGCCGGACGAGGTCTCCAGCACCGTGCTCGCCTACGGCCTGCGCCCCGACGGCGGAAGCTGGCGGGAACGCTCCCTGCACGAACGAGCGGTCCACCACGTGGAAACCCACCTCACCCTGCGCGACCTGCGCGCCCTGCGGCTCTCGCTGCAGGCCGGCACCCTCATCCGCATCTGCGAGAACCCGCGCGTGGTGGAGGCCGCGGCCGACACTGCCTGCTCACAGCCTCTGGTGTGCACCTCGGGGAGCGCCGCGACCGTGGTCCTCACCCTCCTCGACGCCCTCGCCGCCACCGGCTGCCGCTTCGCCTACCACGGCGACTTCGACTGGCCGGGCATAGCCCTGGCCAACCGCGTGGTCCACCGCTACGGGGCCGAGCCATGGCGGATGGGCGCCGAAGACTACGAACAGCTCGCCGCACGCACCCAAGCCCGGAACATCCCACAGCACCCGCTCACCGGCCCGCCGACCACCGCGGACTGGGATCCGGGCCTCGCCCCGGCCATGGCCGCGCTCGGCATGGCCCTCCACGAGGAAGCCACACTCGACCTGCTCGTGGCGGACCTGGCGTGAACACCGTGCCTGCCGCGCCGCGGCGGCACCAAAGTCCCGGGGGCGGACGCACGGCCGGGTGAGGTGTGCGTGCTGCTCGCGCGGCGGCTGCGCGGCCGGATCAGATCCAGCTTGTCCTTGACGTACCAGTAGAGCGAAGCCGCCTGGATGCCCGGCTCGTCCGCGAGCTTGCGCAGGGTGAGCGAGTCGAGGCCCTCCCGCTCGATGACCTGGAAGGCGGCCTCGGCCACGCTCTCAAGCGTCAGCGGGGCGCGGGACGTTCGCGTCGCCGGCGCTTCTCGGGATCCGAACACTACCGGACCGTCAGGAAGCCAAGAAGGAGCTCTCTTTTCCCGTGGTCGAGGGTGATGACCCGATTGGCTCGAATTGCTCGGTCGGTCAGCGGGGAGGCGGGGCGGGAGCCGTCAGCAGTTCGGTACCCAGGCGTGGGAGCGTGGCCGGACCGCGCCGCTCAAGTTGGTTCTCGTACGCACCTTGACGCAGCCCAGCGGCTCCTGCTGGGCGGCCTGGCCGTAGTAGAGGACGTCGACCTTGGTCGCCCCCTGGGTGAGGTCGAAGCCGTTGTTGAAGACCGAGCGGGGCGCGCTGCGGGCCGTCCAGGGGCAGGGGGCCGGGCCGTCGATCCAGTCGGAGCCGCCGTCGACCCAGGAGCACATCTCGCCCTGGCCGTCCTCCTCCGAGAAGAAGCAAACCGCCCCGCGCCAGCACCGGTCGTACCCCGGCGCCCCGGCGGAGTCCCCGAGGTGGAACAGGCCCGAGCCCCATACGGCGCCCAGGCCGGCGGCGAGCGCCGCCGTAGCGGCCGCGATCAGCGCGCGGCGCCGCCTGCGTGGTCCGGACACGCGCGGGGCGGCGGCCGGCGGGGCGACGGGCGACGGGCCGGCGGCCGCCGCCTCCACCCGGCGCAGCAGCGACGCCGCGGTGTGCGCGGCCCGGTCCTCGTGTCTTCGGGCCAGGCAGTCGCGGACGACGTCCCGCCAGTGCTCCGGAAGTTCCGGCGACAGCCGCAGCTCCTCCTCTCCCCTGGCGTAGCGGAGAGCGGCGTCCCGGCGGGCGGCGGGGGTGCCGCCGGGCAGCGGCAGTGCGCCGGTCAGGACGACGTGGGCCAGTACGCCGAAGGCCCAGATGTCGGCCGTCGGGCGGATCTTCGTACCGCGTTCGCCGACCTCGGACCAGAGCAGGTCCGGCGGGGTGTAGTCGGGCGTGGCGAAGGCCGGGGAGTAGGCGTGGGTGCCCTCCAGCTCCGCGGCCATGTTGAAGTCGCCCAGCCGCGCCGTGCCGTCGGCCATCAGCAGGACGTTGCCCGGCTTGAGGTCGCCGTGCACCCAGCCCGCCCGGTGCAGTTGGTCGAGCCCCTCGCAGACCTGGGCGAGCAGGGCGGGCCCGGTCCGTGGCACTCCGTCGGCCAGCAGGGCGTCCAGGGAGCCCTGCGCCTCCTCCAGGACGAGGACGGTGGCGCCGTCGAGTTCGGGCCGGCCGGGGTCGTCGACCGTGAGCACCTCGTACAGCCGGATCAGCCGGGGGGTGCGCACCCGGCGCAATACCTCGGTCTCGCGCTCGGCGAGCTCGACCAGGTGCCGTAACTGGCGCGGGGTGCGGGTACCGGTCGGCAGGACCTTGAGCGCGGCCCGGCCGGGCAGGCCCGGCTCGGGTACGGCGCGCAGGGCCGCGTACACGCTGCCGAAGGCGCCGGCCCCCAGCAGGTGCCCCACGACCCAGGGGCCGACGCGGTAGCCGGTCGGGACCTCGAGGGCGCCGGAGTGCCCGGCTCGCCCGGTCAGCGGGCGGTACCGGTCGGGGCGGCCGGCAGGGCCGCCAGGTCCGTCTCGCGCACCAGGTCGAAGCGCAGGGCCAGCGAGACCAGGGTCTCTTTCTTGCCGACCAGCCGCGGCCCCGGATCCACCGTGTCGGGGCCGGGCTTGAGGCGCAGTTTGACCGCGAGGTAGTCGATGTTCCACTGCACGGCGGCACGGTTGGCCGCGGGCCAGGACGGCTTCAGCCGTTCGACCACCTGCTCGACGGTGGGCAGGGGCGCGTGCGGTTCGCCGCGCAGCCTCGGCTCGCAGAGCGCGGTGAGGACCAGGAAGTACCGGCTGGAGCGGTCGAGCGGGAAGGGCAGTGCGGTCGGCTCCCCGTCGGGCTCGCCGGGAGCGTCCCGGTCGGCGTAGTCGTGGCGCGGCGCCCAGACGTCCAGGGTGAGCAGTTCGGAGCCGGCGGGCAGGACGAGCCGGGCGAATTCGAACGGGACCGGTGCGTCCAGCCGGCCGGGGGCGATCTTGATGTGCTCGCCGGCGCCCTCGGGGTTCTCGACCACGTACGTCGCCGAGCGGGAGAAGTTGCTGAGCGACCAGTACGTGGCCGTGGCGGTGATCTCCCCCGCCGAACGCGAGACGCCGGCGT
Organism: Streptomyces sp. NPDC001549; assembly: GCF_042894025.1. Lineage (NCBI taxonomy): Bacteria > Bacillati > Actinomycetota > Actinomycetes > Kitasatosporales > Streptomycetaceae > Streptomyces > Streptomyces sp. NPDC001549. Next base: position 126,564 of record NZ_JBIAVJ010000015.1, on the reverse strand, counting down.
GCGGGACGTGCAGGGTGTGCGGGCCGCTGCCGCCACCGCCGGTGGCGAAGACGCCCGTGCCGGTGCCGGTGCGGATTCCGGTGCCGGTGCCGGTGCGACGAAGGGGTTCACGGCCGAACCGGAGGGTCTGCCCCGGTGCCAGGCGGATCTGTGCGGCCGGGGACATGGTGGGTCCCGGAACCACGATGATGCTGTTCACGCTGCTTCCTTCCCCGAAGGTGCAGGGGAAGGTTAGCCAGCGGAATCAATCGTTCCCGCAACAATGGCTTGTCTTCAGCACTCCCCGCGCCACTGGAAGCGCTCGATGGTCCGGCCCCCGGCGGGAAGGTTTCCGCGCCCCTCGTCCCAGCCTCGGTGCAGGCAGGCGCTGCCTCCCTCCCGGAAGTACACCTGCACGTGGTCGTAACCCGGCTGCGGCGTCCCGTTGTTGAAGAAGGACCTGCGCAGCCCGCACGTGCTCCGGGGCTCGTCGGCGGCGGAGCGGCAGACGGTGCCCGTGCCGTCCGCCCCCGAGTAGAAGCAGACGTAGCCGGGCGGGCAGTCCTGCCAGGCGGGGGGCGGTGTGCCGGCGCAGTTGCGGCTGGTGACGCTCGGCCACTCCTTGGCGGCTCCCGAGTACTCGGCCCCGTCGAAGTGGACCGGGACGCGGTGGCTCTCGTCGGTGAAGTCGCCCGAGGCCAGGTAGCGCTGCTCGTAGTGCAGGTGGGACCACTCCGAGGCGCCCGAGGTGCCGATCCGGCCGATCCGCGTGGACGGCTGGACGGCGTCGCCCTTCTTGACGTAGGTCGCCGGGTCGTCCTTCAGGTGGTAGTACGCCGTGAACCAGCCGTTGCCGTGGCTGATCTGGATGGTGTTGCCCGAGCCGTTGGTCCAGTACGTGGCGGACACCGTGCCGGCGGCGGACGGCTGGACGGGCAGTCCGTCGGATCCGGTGTTGCCCTCCACCACGATGTCCAGCGCCGGATCGTGGCCCCAGGTGTTCAGCTGCCAAGTGGTCCCGCACGGGAACGGCAGCTGGAACAGCGGCTTCGCCGCAGCCGGGGCGGAGGCGGGCGCGGGCGCGGAGGCGGAGGCGGAGGCAGGCGCGGGCGTACCCGCCAGCACCAGTCCCGCCAGGCACATCAGCACCACCGCCCGCAACCTGCTCAGATACCGCAGCACGTCTTCCCCTCCCGGCCCCTGTGGACGGCGCCCGGACGGGCGGTCTCCCGCGCCATGCTGGGGGCCGGGGCCGGGTGACACCACCTCGTAGCTACGAGGGTGGGGTGCGGGCGGCGGCCTGCAAGACACCCCCTACGGCTCGATGAGCCCGACCCGGATCGCGTACCGGGTCAGCTCCAGCCGGTCGCGCATCCCCAGCTTCTGGAGCAGGTTGGCCCGGTGGCGCTCCACGGTCTTGGCGCTGATGACCAGGAGGTCGCCGATCTCCTTCGAGGAGTGGCCTTCCGCGACGAGCTTGAGGATCTCCTCCTCGCGCTCGGTGATCGCCCGGGCGGGCAGCGGATCGCCCTGGCGGGCCCGGTCCAGGTAGTTGCGGATGAGGGTGGTCTCGGCCCCGGGATAGATGAACGGCTCGTCCCGGATCGCCGCCCGGCACGCCTCGACCAGATCGCGGTCGGCGACCGACTTGGGGACGTAGCCGGCGGCCCCGGCCTTGAGCGCCTCGAAGAAGTACTGCTCGTTGTCGTACATGGTCAGGATGAGGATGCGCAGCTCCGGCCGCAGCCGCGAGAGTTCCCGAGCGGCCTGCAGTCCGGTCATCCGGGGCATGGCGAGGTCGAGGACGGCGAGGTCCACCTCCCCGGTACGGGCCAGGGCGACGGCCTCCGCCCCGTCCCCGGCCTCGGCGACCACCGTCAGGTCCGGCTCGGCGTCGAGGATGAGCCGGACCCCGCGCCGTACGAGGGCGTGGTCGTCGGCGAGCAGGACGCGGGTCGGCGGCCGCCCGGGTGTGTTCAACTCGTGCCCTCCGTGGTCGCGGCGGTGGCCGTGGTGACGGCGGGTACGTCCAGCCGTACGTCGGTGCCGCCCTGCGGGCCGCTCCCGATGGTGAGGTCCGCGCCGATCAGCAGGGCCCGTTCCCGCATGCCCTGGATCCCCGCGCCCTCACCGGCGGGGCCGATGCCCTGGCCGTTGTCCCGTACCAGCAGCCGGACCGCCCCGCCGGTCCGGCCCGACAGGCGCACCTCGACCTCGCTCGCCCCCGCGTGGCGGGCGGCGTTGGTCAGGGCCTCCTGGGCGACCCGGTAGACGACGAGTTCGGCCGCTTCGTCCAGCGGGGGCACCTGGGGGCCGATGACATGCCGCACGGTCAGCGACCCGCTGGTGAACTCGGCCGTCAGCGCGCGCACGGCACTGTGCAGCCCGAGCTCCTCCAGGACCCCCGGGCGCAGTCTGCGGGCGATGCGGCGGATCTCGTCCAGGCTGGTGCGGGTCGTCTCCTGCACCTGGCGGAGCTCCTCCCGCAAGGGGGCGGGGCGCGGTCGGCGGCGTGCTTGAGCTGGAGCAGGACCGCGGTGAGGGTCTGGCCGACCTCGTCGTGGAGTTCCTGGGCGATGCGCCGTCGTTCGGCTTCCTGCGCGGAGAGGGCGCGGGCGCTGCTGCCGGCCCGCTCGGCCTCCAGCCGGCCCAGCATGGCGTTGAAGGAGGTGGTCAGCTCGGCCACTTCGGCGGGGCCCTCCACCCGTGCCCGGCCGCCGGGGCGCAGCAGGTCGACCGCGCTCATCGCGCGGGTCAGCCGGCCGAGCGGGGCCAGACCGATCCGGAGCAGGGCGGCGTTGGCGATCAGCATGGCGGCCAGCCCGGCGAGCAGCACCACGGCTTCGCCGAAGAGGACCGGGGTGGAGACGGTGACCGGGCCGAGCAGCAGCAGGACGGCGGTGACGAGGACGGCCGCGTTGAGCAGGAAGATCCGCCAGTACAGCGACACGGGCGTCCCTCCCCTCGTTCCGGGATCCGCCGCTCCGGCGGACCGCTCACTTCCACTATCCCCGCCGATACGCCCTCGCACCTGCGGTGACCTGCGGTGGGACCGGTGTCCCCGCTTCAGCCTGTCGTCCGCCGAGGGTCTTGTCCATCCGTGCCGACACCCATATCCCGCCCCCTGGACGAGATGGCACCATAAGCCCGCGCGGCAGCCGGAAGCTGCCTTCCGCCGACGCTGCGCCGCACCACCGCCGAACACGAAGCAAGGGGGGACAGAGCTGTGCCTGCTCCACGGATGAGCACCACGCCACTGCCCGGCATCGGGGTCCAGTACGACCTCACCACCCGCGAGAGGCGCCACCTGTCGGTGATCGCCCACCGCGACGGCACCCGTACGGTGAACGTCTACCGCGCGGACGATCCTGACGCGTGCGCCCAGTCGCTGCACCTGTCCGGGGCGGAGACCACCTCGCTGATCGACGCCCTGATGCCCGCGCACCACAGCCCCAGCCTCCTGCACACCACCGGCCTCGGGCTGGTCGCCGAGCGCATCGAGCTGTCCGCGCACTCGTACTGGAACGGACGGCTGCTGGGCGAGACCCGGATGCGTACGGAGACCGGGGTCTCGATCGTGGCGGTACTGCGGCGGGCCGAGGCCCGCCCCTCCCCCGCGCCCGACTTCCGCCTGGCCGGCGGGGACACGCTCATCGTGATCGGCACCCGCGAGGGCGTCGACGCGGCCGCCTCCATACTCGGACGGGAGTGATCGCCTGTGCACTCCGCCGTCTTCCTGATCGAGTTCGGTGCGATCATCCTGGGCCTGGGTCTGCTGGGCAGACTCGCCGGGCGCTTCCGCTTCTCCCCGATACCCCTGTACCTGCTGGCGGGTCTCGCCTTCGGCACGGGCGGACTGCTGCCCATGGGCGCGAGCGAGGAGTTCGTGGCGATCGGCGCCGAGATCGGCGTCATCCTGCTGCTGCTGATGCTGGGGCTGGAGTACACGGCCACCGATCTGGTCTCCAATCTCAGGACCCAGTACCCGGCCGGGCTGGTCGACTTCACCCTCAACGCCGTACCCGGCGCGGTCGCCGCGCTGCTGATGGGCTGGGGGCCGGTGGCCGCCGTGGTCCTGGCGGGGGTCACCTGGATCTCCTCCTCCGGCGTCATCGCCAAGGTGATGGGTGACCTCGGGCGGCTCGGCAACCGCGAGACCCCGGTCGTCCTCAGCGTCCTGGTCCTGGAAGACCTGGCCATGGCCGTCTACCTGCCCATCATCACCGCGCTGCTGGCCGGGGTCGGCCTCGCGGCCGGCAGTCTGACCCTGGCGATCGCCCTCGGCGTGGCGGGCGCGGTGCTGTTCGTGGCCGTCCGCTACGGCCGGCTCATCTCCCGGTTCGTCTCCAGCGACGACCCGGAGAAGCTGCTCCTGGTCGTCCTCGGCCTGACCCTGCTGGTCGCGGGCATCGCCCAGCAGTTGCAGGTCTCCGCCGCGGTCGGCGCGTTCCTGGTCGGCATCGCCCTGTCCGGTGAGGTGGCCGAGGGTACGCACACCCTGCTCAGCCCACTCCGGGACCTGTTCGCGGCAGTGTTCTTCGTCTTCTTCGGCCTGCACACCGACCCGGCCAGCATCCCGCCCGTGCTGCTGCCGGCGCTCGCGCTGGCCCTGGTCACCGCCGGCACGAAGATCGCCACCGGGTACTGGGCCGCGAAGCGCGCCGGGGTCGGGGTCAAGGGCCGCTGGCGGGCCGGCGGCACCCTCGTCGCCCGCGGGGAGTTCTCGATCGTCATCGCAGGCCTCGCCGTCACCGCAGGCATCGAACCGGCCCTCGGGCCGCTGGCCACCGCCTACGTGCTGATCCTCGTGGTGATCGGGCCGCTCACCGCCCGGTACACCGAGCCGCTGGCCGCCTGGGTCCGGGGGCGGCGCGCCGGAAACACCCCGCTGCTCGCGGCCGTACCCTCCCCCGCGAGGTCCCCGGAGGCCGCCGCCGAGCCGGCTCCCGACCAGGATCCCGCCGGGCGGCCGTAGCGGTCAGGGAGGTGCCGCCGGCTTCGCCCGACGGGGCGTACGGGGCTCCGCGCCCAGGCGGTTCACCGCCAGCGCGGCCACGACCAGGCCGGCCGCGAGTACGAGCCCGTTGGGCAGGGTGGCCCCGGCCACCGCCGCCCAGACCCCCAGGGCCATGGCCAGCCAGGCGCCCGCGCGGCGGTACGCACGGGGCCGGGGCCCGGGCCGGGGCCGGGGCCCCTGCGCGGGCCGGGGTCGGGGCCTGGCTTCGGGGCCGGTGGTCCTCACATCCTCGGATCGCGGTATGACACCGCTCCTTTCCGTCGGCCGGGCCAGGGCGAAGGAGCGGGTGCACCGCCGAGGGCACGGGCCGCTCCACGTCGACGCCACCGGGACGTGCGGGTGTTCGGCGTCCGGGGCGGGTGCTCGAAGCAGTGGCGGCGCCTCCCGGCGGTGGCCGGGAGGGGACTCTGCGGACACCCCCAGCATCGCCCGGCCCACCGCCACCGCACATCGGGGCCGGCACCCATCTCGGGTGCCGGTCGCGCCGGTCAGCAGATGCGCGGCAGCTGCTCCCCGATCGGCAGGTCGACCACGCGGGTGCCGCCGAGGGCGGTGCGGGCCACGACCAGGCCCGGGTGGGCGTCGACGGCCTCACCGATCACCGCCGCGTGGCGGCCCAGCGGATGGGCGCGCATGGCGTCGAGGACGGCGTCGGCGTGCTCGCGGGGCACGAAGGCGACCAGCTTGCCCTCGTTGGCCACGTAGAGCGGGTCGAGCCCGAGGATCGCGCAGGCGTTCGCGACGGCGGCGGGGACCGGGACGCGGCCCTCGTGGATCACGACACCGGTACCCGAGGCGGCCGCGATCTCGTTCAGGGAGGCCGCCAGGCCGCCCCGGGTGGGGTCGCGCAGGACGTGGAGGTCCGGGGTGACCGCGAGCATGCTCCGTACGAGGCCGCCCAGGGCCGCGCAGTCGCTCTGGATGTCCACGCCGAATTCGAGCCCCTCGCGGACACTCATGATCGCCACGCCGTGGAGCCCGATCTCACCGCTGACGATGACGACGTCACCGGGTACGACGCGCTGCGGGCGCAGGTCCACCCCGTCGGGGATGATCCCGATGCCCGCGGTGTTGATGTAGATGCCGTCCCCGTGGCCCGCTTCCACGACCTTGGTGTCGCCGGTCGCGACCTCCACGCCCGCGGCCCGCGCGGCCGTGCCCATGGCCTCGGCCACACGCGCCACCACCGGCATCTCGACGCCCTCCTCCAGGATGAACCCGCAGGAGAGGTACGCCGCTTCGGCTCCGCTCATGGCCAGGTCGTTGACCGTGCCGTTGACCGCGAGGTCGCCGATGGAGCCGCCGGGGAAGAACAGCGGCCGCACCACGTAGGAGTCGGTGGAGAAGGCCAGCCGGACCCCGCCGAGGGAGACGGCTGCGGAGTCCCCGAGCTGGGCGAGGACGTCACCGCCGAAGGCGGGGGCGAAGAGGTGCTGGACCAGCTCGGCGGAGAGCGCGCCCCCGCCGCCGTGGCCCATGACCACACGGGGGCGGTCGCGCAGCGGGGCCGGGCAGGTCCAGCCCGTGATGTCGAGTGCGGTGTCAGACAACGGGGCTCGCCTCCAGCGGGGCGGTCGCGGCGGTCGGTGCGGTCGTCGCGGCGGTCTTGGCCGCGGGCACGGTCCCCAGCTCCAGCCGCCGGTAGAGGTAGTACGCGGCGCAGGCACCCTCGCTGGAGACCATGGTGGCGCCGAGCGGGCTGCGCGGGGTGCACAGCGTGCCGAAGGCCTCGCACTCGTGCGGTTTCAGCAGCCCCTGGAGCACCTCGCCGCTGCGGCACTCGTCCGGTTCACGGGTGTTGATGCCGGTGACCGAGAAGCGGTGTTCGGCGTCGAAGTCCCGGTAGCGCTCCGACAGCCGCCAGCCGCTGTCGGGGATGACGCCGATGCCCCGCCAGGCCCGGTCGGTGACCTCGAAGACGTCCTCCAGCATGGCGAGGGCGGCCGGGTTGCCCTCGGGGCGCACGGCGCGCGCGTAGGCGTTGTCGACGGTGTGCTCGCCGCGCTCCAGCTGTCGTACGGCCCGGCGTACGCCCTCCAGGATGTCCAGCGGTTCGAAGCCCGTCACCACGATCGGCACCCGGTGGCGCGCGGCCAGTTCGGGGTACTCGCGCACGCCCATCACGCTGCACACGTGCCCGGCGGCGAGGAACGCCTGGACCCGGCAGCTCGGCGACTGCATGATCGCCTCGATCGCCGGGGGCACCCGGACGTGGGAGACCAGCAGGCTGAAGTTGGGGATGCCCAGCTTCTTCGCCTGGTGGACCGTCATGGCGTTGGGCGGCGCCGTGGTCTCGAAGCCGATGCCGAAGAAGACCACCTGGCGCTTCGGATTCTCCTGGGCGATCCGCAGGGCGTCGAGCGGGGAGTAGACGACGCGTACGTCGCCGCCCTCGCTGCGCACCTGGAACAGGTCGCGGCCGGTCCCGGGCACCCGGAGCATGTCCCCGAAGGAACAGAAGATCACATCGGGGCGGGAGGCGATCTCCAGCGCCTTGTCGATGACCTCCAGCGGGGTGACGCACACCGGACAGCCCGGGCCGTGGATCAACTCCACCTGTTCCGGCAGCAGTTGGTCGATCCCGTGCCGGATGATGGTGTGGGTCTGGCCGCCGCACACCTCCATCAGGGCCCACGGGCGGGTCACGGTGGCGTGGATGTCGTCGAGCAGCCGGCGGGCGAGGTCCGGGTCCTGGAACTCCTCGATGTACTTCACGGCTGGACTTCCTCCTGCGGTGCGGCGAGGGCGTGCGCGGGCCCGGGTTCGGGACCGGGATCGTCGGTGAAGGGCCAGGGCTCACCGCCGGCCGCGGCGGCCTGCTCCCACGGGTCGCCGAACTCCTCCTGGAGCATGCCGAGTTGGGCGAAGAGTTCGAGGGTCTGCTTGGCCGACTCCTCGTCGAGGCGCTGGAGGGCGAAGCCCACGTGGACGATGGCGTACTCGCCCACCTGGAGGTCCGGCAGATACTCCAGGCACACCTCCTTCTGCACACCGCCGAAGTCGACGGTGGCCATGCGGGTGCCGTCCTTCTCCCCGATGTCGAGCACTCTGCCGGGCACCGCCAGGCACATGGGTTTCTCCTTGCTGTGGGTGTGTCAGGGGTGTGTCAGGGGGTGTGGTGCGCGGCGGCCACCATGAGCTGGCCGAGGGCCAGCCCGCCGTCGTTCGGGGGGACCCGGCCGTGCCGCAGGACGGTGAACCCGGCCGCGCGCAGGCGCCGGGCGCACGCCGAGGAGAGCAGGGTGTTGGCGAAGACCCCGCCGGTCAGGGCGACGGTGTCCAGGCCGTGCCGCTCGCGCGCGAGCGCGCAGAGCGTGGCGACGAGGGCGGCGACGGAGGTGTGGAAGCGGGCGGCGATCAGCGACGGGTCCGTGCCGGCGCGGACGTCGGCCACCACGGCGGCCAGTACGGGCGCCGGATCGGCGGTGACCGGCCCGCCGTCGGGGCCGGGCGGCGCGTGCAGGCCGAAGGCGTAGCCCGGTCCGGTATCGGCTCCGTTCGCGCCCAGGGCCGCGCCCTCCAGTTCGATGGCGGCCTGCGCCTCGTAGCCGGCCAGGTGGCAGATGCCGGCCAGGGAGGAGACGGCGTCGAAGAGGCGGCCCATGCTGGAGGTCGGGACACAGTTCAGTCCCCGTTCCAGCTGGCGCTCCAGCAGCGCGAGTTCTCCCGGGGGACAGGCCGCCGTGCAGGGCAGCTCGGGGGTCCGGTCGATGCCCGCGGCCCGCAGGTGGGACAGCGCCATGCGGTACGGGCGGTGCACGGCCGCGTCGCCGCCCGGCAGCGGGACGTAGGCGAGGTGGGCGAACCGGGTGAACCCGGCGTAGTCGGCGAGGAGGACCTCGCCGCCCCACACGGCGCCGTCGTCGCCGTAGCCGGTGCCGTCGAAGGCGACCCCGATCACCGGGTGGCCGGCGCCCCGGCCGTGCTCCGCCAGGGTGGAGGCGATGTGCGCGTGGTGGTGCTGGACGCGGACGAGGGGCCGGGCGCCCGCGGCGCGCTCCGCCCACCGGGTGGAGCGGTAGCCGGGGTGCCGGTCGGCGGCGAGGAGCACGGGGGCGACGCCGGTGATGGACTCCAGCTGCCGCTCGGCGCCTTCGAGGGCGTACTGGGTGGCGAGGTCGTCCATGTCGCCGATGTGGGCGGAGAGCCAGGCCTGGCGCCCTTCGCCGAGGCAGAAGGTGTTCTTCAGGTCCCCGCCCGCGGCGAGGCTCGCGGGGACGGGGACCGGCAGGGTCAGCGGGAGCGGGGCGTACCCGCGCGAGCGGCGTACGGTCAGCGTCTCGCCGTCGCACACCCGCACCACGGAGTCGTCGCACGGCACGTGGATGGGGCGGTCGTGCGTGAGCCAGGCGTCGGCGAGGGCGGCGAGCCGGTCCAGGGCCTCGGCGTCGTCGGTGACGATGGGCTCCCCCGCGAGGTTCCCGCTGGTCATGACGAGCAGCCGGGGCCCCGGGGGGTCCCCGGGCAGGCCGAGCAGCAGGTGGTGGACGGGGGTGTACGGGAGCATCACGCCGAGGTCCGGACAGCCGGAGGCGACCCCGTCCGGGCCGCCGGCACCGGCGCGGCGGCGGAGCAGCACGATGGGCCGTACGCCGCCCGTGAGCAGCTCCCGTTCCTCGGGGCCGATGTGTGCGAACCGCTCGGCGTCGGCGAGGTCCCGGGCCATCAGGGCGAAGGGCTTGTCCCCGCGGGCCTTGCGCCGGCGCAGCTCGGCGACGGCGTCCGGGTGGGTGGCGTCGCAGGCCAGGTGGTAGCCGCCCAGGCCCTTGACGGCGAGGATCGCGCCGGCCGCCAGGAGCCGCCGGGCCTCGGCGACCGGGTCCGGGCCGGTGCTCTCGCGGGGCGGTCGCCCGGTGAGCAGCCTGAGGCGGGGGCCGCAGGCCGGGCAGGCGACCGGCTGGGCGTGGAAGCGGCGGTCGGCCGGGTCCCCGTACTCCCGGGCGCAGTCGGGGCACATGGGGAAGGGGGCCATGGTGGTGTGGGCGCGATCGTACGGCAGCCCGGTGACGATGGTGAAGCGCGGCCCGCAGTGGGTGCAGGTGATGAAGGGGTGCCGGTGGCGCCGGTCGGCCGGGTCGGCCAGTTCGGTGCGGCAGTCGGCGCAGGTGGCCACGTCCGGGGAGACCAGCGTGCGGGCGGGGCCGCCGGTCCGCGAGGCGATGATGGTGAACCCGGTGCCGCCCGCGACGGGGACCTCCCAGTGGTCGACGGCGTCGACGACGGCCAGCGGGGGTGCGTCCGCCGCGAGCCGTTCGCAGAACCGCGACACGGCCGCCGGGGCGCCCTCGACCTCCGCGACGACGCCCTCGGGGGTGTTGGTGACGTGCCCGGCCAGGCCCAGCCCGGTCGCACGGGTGTAGACGTAGGGCCGGAAGCCGACGCCCTGGACCACGCCCCGGACGGTGACCCGGCGCCGCTGCACCGCTTCCATCAGCGGGTCTGCGCGGCCGTGTGGACGTGCGGGTGCTCGTGGTCGTGGCCGTGGCCGCGCTCGTGGTCCTCGTCGTGATCGTGGTCGTGGTCACGCTCGTGGTCGTGGTCGTGGTCGTGGTCGTGGTCGTGGTCGTGTCCGGCGCCGTGCGCGTGCTGCTGACGGGCCATCACCGGCGTGTGCGTGCCCGTCCCCGCCCCGGCCGCCAGCGCCCGGTCGAGCAGGACGCCCAGGCCCTCACCCGCGCGCGCCGAGGTGAGCACCACCTCCACACCGGGATTGACCTGCTCGACGTTGGCGCGGAAGGCGGCCTCGTCGAACTCGACGGCTCGCGCGATGTCGGTCTTGGTGACCACCACCAGCTGGGCCAGTCCGAAGGCGGTCGGATACTTCAGCGGCTTGTCCTCGCCCTCGGTCACCGAGGCGAGCACCACGCGCAGCGATTCCCCCAGGTCGTAGCCGGCCGGGCAGACCAGGTTGCCCACGTTCTCCACGAAGAGCAGCCGGGTGTCCTCGGGCAGCCAGCCGTCCAGGTGCCGGCCGAGCATCGCGGCCTCCAGGTGGCACAGCCCGTCGGTGAGGACCTGCTTGACCGGTACGCCCGAACGGGCCAGCCGTACCGCGTCGTTCTCGGTGGCCAGGTCGGCCGTCAGGGCGGCCACGGCCACGCCCCGCTCCCGCGCGAGGAGCAGTTCGCGCTCCAGCAGCGCCGTCTTGCCGCTGCCGGGGCTGGAGAGCAGATTGACCACCGTCGTACCGCGGGCGGTCAGTTCGGTGCGCAGGACCTGGGCGGCGACGTCGTTCTTGGCGAGCACCGCCTGCCGCAGATCGACCACTCGGCACATGGTTCAGGCCTCCTCGGGAATCGGTTCGCGGGTACGGGCACCGGCGGGGCCGTCTTCCCAGCGCACGCTGAGGATCTCCAGCTCACGGCCCGACAGCAGTTCCACGTCGGTGGCCCTGCCGCATCCGGGGCAGCACAGTTCGGGGGGCATGCCCACCGCCCAGGTGCCGGGGCAGGAGCCGCAGCGGGCGCGGGCCGCCACGGACTCCGTGAGGAGTTCGGCCCCTTCGAGGACCGTTCCGGCGCAGGCCAGTTCGAAACAGAAGGCCAGCGCGTCGGGGACCACGCCCGCCAGCTCACCGACCCGCAGCCGTACGGAGGTGACGGCCTGTGCGCCGCCCGCCCGGGCCGCCTCTTCCACCTGGCCCACGACGGCCATGGCGATCGACATCTCGTGCATCGGACTCCGTCCTGCCGGGGCTCATTGAACCGGCGGGACGGGGTCCGTGCGGTCGGGCACGCCGGTGCGCGGCGCGCACCGTACGCCATTCGGGCGCCCCGGTACGCACGGGCGCCCGTGGCCGCTCGCGCGGCGGTGTCACATCCGGCGCATGCGCAGGTAGCGCCGGAGGTCGGGGAGGATCTGCAGCAGGACGGCGGTGAGGGCGGCGGCCGCGGCCCCGCCGATGAAGGCCTTCTTCATGGGGTTCTCCTCAGTTCGCGGCGGGGCCGGTCGGTGTCGTCGTGGGTCCGGCCGTGGATCAGGTCCAGGGCCGTGCGTACGGCCTCCGGTACGGCGGCGGCCACGGGTGCGCTCAGTCCGATGCCCTCCTCGACACCGGCCGGTTCGCAGCCGAGCACCAGCGTGCGCCGCGGCGGGGTGGCTCCGGTCCCGGCGCACAGGGTGTCCAGCAGCGCGAGGACGGCGTCGGGGGACATGTGGTGGCCGTCGAGGACGGGCGGCGGCGCCCCGTCACCGGCCGGCTGCAGGCCCGCGCCGCCGTCGGCCTCGATCAGGTAGAGCGTGCCCGGCTCGCCGCCGCGTGCGGTGGCGTCGACCAGCAGGAGCGTGTCGTAGCCGTCGAGGAGCTGGTAGGCGAGGTGGACGCCGCGCACTCCGAAGTCCACCACCTCGACCCCGTCGGGCAGGGGGTGCTCGGCCAGCGCCCGCACGGTCTCGACGCCGAAGCCGTCGTCGCCGAGGAAGACGTTGCCGATGCCCGCGATCAGGACCCGGTCGTTCACGCGTCCTCCAGGGGAGTGACCTCGTCGGGCTGGAAGTAGAGGAACCTGCCCTGCTCGCGGCGGATGTCCGCGCCCGGGTCGTCCTCCACGGTGACGGCGAGGTGCACTCCCCCGTCGACGTCGTGCAGCACGGCCTCGACCAGGGCGGTACGGCCCTGGAGGAACAGGTCCTGGGCATCGGTGCGCCGCAGTCCGGGACGCAGCCGGACGCGGCTGCCCGGGCCCACCGGGACGCCGTCGACCGTGATCCGGTCGCGGGCCGGGTCCGCGGTGTCCGCCCGGGCCGGGTCCCACCAGGGGGTGTCGGGCCGGAACACCACGTCCTCGGAAGGGAGTTCCGCGATGAGTGGCGGCTGCTCCGGGCCGGTGACCTCCCGCAGGGCGCGTACGGCGCCGTGCAGCCGCTCCAGCACCTCGGGGGGCATCGAGTCGGCGAGGTCGATCACGGCGGCCGCCCGGGGGTCGGTGCCGCGGGCCTCGCGCTTCTCCTGCTCGGTCAGGGCGGCCGTGCGCAGGGCGAGGATCTCGTCGATCTCGGTGGCGTCGTACATGGCGCCCGCGCTCTCGGGGGCGATGGCCGGATGGTCCTCCAGGATGATCGGGGAGGACAGGACCACGTCGGCGCGGCCGGGTTCGCCCGCGAGCACCGGCCAGGTGTGGCGGTTCTCGCAGGCGGCCACCGCCTGCCTGGCCCATTCGGGCGGGTCGGTCATGGACAGGAACGATCCGGAGTCCAGGCCGAGCAGGAGGTGGGCGGCGACCAGCGAGTGGGGCAGGGCGGCCTCGCGGTCGGCGGGTCCGGACCCGGGCGCCGGGGTCCACGGGCTGGTGTTCTCCACCACCGCCCGGAGCCGGAACACGCGGTAGGCGCCGGGGAGTTCGGTGGCGTGCAGCCGCAGCACCCCTTCGATCTCCTCGGTACGGCGCACCAGGCGGCCCACCGTGCGCCCGTCCGCGTCGAGGACGGGCTCGGGGTCGACGCGGGCGGGGCGGCGGAAGGGGAAGGTGACGCCGTCGTCGCCCAGCAGCTCGGCGACGGGGACGGTCACCTCGACCCGTTCCTCGGCGCCCTCGTCCCAGGGCACGAGGACCCGGTCGGCCAGGTGCAGTTCGGCGACCTCCGTGAAGCCGCCGCCGTCCGCGGCCTGTTGGACCGTACGACGCTGCGCGTGCAGGAAGCGCAGCTCCAGGGCGAGGGTCGCCGCGCCCCGCGGCTCCATGAGGATCTCGGTCTGCTGGAAGACGTGCTCCTCGTGCGCGCGGCCCCAGGCCGGGGGCACGAGGACACCGAACTGCCAGCGCAGCCGGTTCTTCGCGGCCGAGGCCCGGTAGGGGTAGAGCACGTACCCCTCCAGCAGGACCGCGTCGGCCACCTGCCGGGCGGTCGCGAAGCGGGAGTGGGGTGTGGTCGTCGTGGTCACGGGGCCGCCCTCTCGGTGAGGCGCGGCAGGATGGCGCCCAGCCGGACGGGCCCGGACCCGGCCCCGGACCCGTTCCCGGGCGGCGGCTGCGGCGGGGCGGCCGCGTCGAGCAGGGCCCGTACGGTCGCCTCCCACGAGGCGAGGGCGTGGCGGGAGCGGAAGGCGAGCAGCTCGTCCATGGTGTCGCGGGGCAGCCGGAGCCAGCCGCAGCCGGGGAAGTGCTGTTCGACCATCTCGCGCCACACGGCCACGGGCATCCGGTACGCGGCTTCGCGGTCCCAGGGCACCGGCTCGACGCGGAAGCCGGCGTCACCGGTGAAGGCCGTGCCGGAGAACAGCATCAGCAGCGGTACCTCGCCCTCCGCCAGGGCTTCGAAGTACCGGGTGGCGGCGATGTCCATGTCGTAGGTGCAGGGCACGACCAGGTCGGTCTCGGTCTCCCCGGTGAAGCTCGGGACCATGACGGAGACCTGGGCGAACTGCACGGGCTGGAGGGTGTTGCCCCAGCGGGAGCGCTCGCCGAACAGGTCCGCGAGCCCCTCCGCCTCGGCGGGGCCGTAGCCGCGCCGGGCCGGTTCGATGCGGATCTGGCAGCGCAGGGCGATGGCGTGCACCCGGGCGCCCCCGGCCGCGGTGATCCGCAGCCGGAAGACGAGGGTGGGGCCGGCGGCGTACGGGTCGGCGCGCACCCCGGTGCAGGTGAAGGCGAATTCCGTCATCGGATCCCGCCCTCGTCCTCGGCCGCCGTCGGGGGCAGGGCCCTGGCCCGCCGTTCCACCTGCTCGAAGAAGGTCTTCAGCGCGGCCCGGGCCTCCGCCCCGCCGTCGAAGCCCTGCCACAGCAGCCGCATCCGCCCCACCAGCTCGTAGCAGATGTCGATCGGCACCAGGTAGCAGTCGGTGCGGCCCTCCGAGCGGCGCAGCAGCAGCGCCTCGACGTCGGGTTCGAGGAGCGTGGACAGCCGGCCGCTGCCGAGTACGGTCTGCCAGGTCTCGGGGTCGAGTTCGCTCTCGGTGGCTCCGGCCGGGCTCGGGTAGAGGGCGACCAGCCGGTCGAGGGCGGCGTTGCGGAAGAAGAACGCGACGCCGACCGGGATCTGGAGGAGTTCCCACGCGCCGTCGTCGAGCCGGTGGGCGGGGTCGGTGAGGTAGCGGTCCGGTACGGCCCGCAGGCGTCCGGTGCCCGCGCCGGGCCGGTCGAACAGCAGGGCGCAGGCCGTGCAGGCGCAGATCAGCGCGCGCTGTTCGGTCTGCACCAGGTGGCGGTGGCCGTCCTGGCGCACGGCGACCCCGCACAGTTCGCAGGTCTCGGGCCGGGGCGGGCGCGGGCCCGCGAACCGGCGCAGCCCGCGCGGGGCGCGCGGGCCGTCGTGGAGGAGACCGGGCCCGCTCACGGCACCCGCGCCGGGCTCGGGGGCCGGGTGCCGATCTGCAGCAGGGCGGGGGCGGGGGCCGCGGCCGGCTCCCGCTCCACGCTCGTCACCTCGGGGGCGAAGCAGGCCAGGGTGTCCTCCAGCGTCCGTCCCGCATCGCTGCCGCCGCCGGAGCCCGAACCGCAGCCGCAGCCCGTGGAGGCGGCGGCGGGGCGCAGCCGCAGGACGCCGGTGTCCGTGTCGAAGCCGAGCAGTTCCACCGCTTCGCCGTGGGCGGCCAGGGCGCGGTCGATACGGGTGTGCACGTCCTCGGGGTGCAGGCCGTGCAGGGAGAGCAGGCTCGCCACGAGTTCGTCGTCGTAGACCGGCTTCAGCGGCCCGTCCCCGACCTTCTCGACGATCCGGGCGAGCCCGGCGCCGTAGAAGTCCATGAGGACGCGCACCAGTTCCTCCGCCGCCGCGCACGCCGCCCGGTCGCCGGTGGCGGCGAGCCGGTCGAGCACCTCCTCGACCCGGCGCCCGGCCTGGGGGCCGTCGATCGCGGCCCTCATCCGCCCAGTCCGCTCAGACCGGTGGGCACGTGCATCGTCTTGACCGTCTTGCCGCCGCCGACGTACATGTGGACTCCGCAGGGCAGACAGGGGTCGAAGCTGCGGACGGCGCGCATGATGTCGATGCCCTTGAAGTTCTCCGGGGTGTTCTCCTCGAAGATCGGGGTGTTCTGCACGGCGTCCTCGTAGGGGCCGGGCGTGCCGAAGGTGTCGCGGGTGCTGGCGTTCCACGGGGTCGGCGGGTACGGGTGGTAGTTGGCGATCTTCCCGTCGCGGATCACCATGTGGTGCGAGAGGACGCCGCGTACGGCCTCGGTGAAGCCGACGCCGAGCCCCTCGTCCGGGACCTCGAACTTCTCCCAGGTCTGGGTGCGCCCGGCGCGGACCTCGGCGAGGCCCTTCTCGGCGCAGTGCAGGGCGATGGCGGCCGCGTAGGCCTGGAAGTAGGTGCGCGCGCGGTTGCGTTCCAGCGCGTTGCTCCACTTCGGGATCTTCCACTCGAAGCGGGTCTCGGGCTTCGTCATCGTGCGCGGCAGGGTGATCACGACGCTGTGACCGGTGGCCTGCACGTAGTCGGTGTGGACCAGGCCCGACAGGGCGGTGGACCACAGGCGGGCGAGGGGGCCGCCGCCGGTGTCCAGGGCCAGGTGGTCCTTGCCGTCGAACCAGCGGGGGGACATGACCCAGCTGTACTTGTCGTCGAAGTTCCGCTTCTGCGGGGCCGGGATGGTGTGCTGGTTCCACGGGTGGCGCGGGTCGACCGGGTTGCCGAGCGGGTCGTGGGTGACGAACTGCTCCTGGCCCTGCCAGTCGTCGTAGTACGAGCTGCCGAGCAGGATGCGGATGCCGAGGTTGATCTCGGTGAGGTCGTTGGTGACCAGCTTGCCGTCCACGATCACGCCGGGGGTGACGAACATCTTCCGTCCCCAGTCGGTCATGTTGGCGTACGTGAAGTCGCAGTACTCGGGGTCGTTGAGGGCACCCCAGCAGCCGAGCAGGACGCGGCGGCGGCCGACCTCCTCGTACCCGGGCAGGGCCTCGTAGAAGAAGTCGAACAGGTCGTCGTGGAGGGGGACGACCTTCTTCATGAACTCGCAGTACCGCATGAGGCGGCTCATGTAGTCCGTGAAGAGCTGGACGGAGGCGATGGTGCCGACGCCGCCCGGGTAGAGGGTGGAGGGGTGCACGTGGCGGCCCTCCATCAGGCAGAACATCTCGCGCGTGTAGCGGGAGACCTGGAGCGCCTCGCGGTAGAACTCGCCCTCGATGGGGTTGAGGGAGCGCATGATGTCGGCGATGGTCTTGTAGCCGTGCTCGCCGGCGTGCGGGGCGGGAGTGCGCTCGGCGAGCTCCAGGACGCCCGGGTTGGTCTCGCGGACCATCTTCTCGCAGTAGTCGACCCCGACCAGGTTCTCCTGGAAGATGTTGTGGTCGAACATGTACTCCGCGGACTCGCCCAGGTTGATGATCCACTCGGCGAGGTGGGGCGGCTTCACCCCGTAGGCCATGTTCTGCGCGTACACCGAGCAGGTGGCGTGGTTGTCACCGCAGATGCCGCAGATGCGGCTGGTGATGAAGTGCGCGTCGCGGGGGTCCTTGCCGCGCATGAAGACGCTGTAGCCGCGGAAGACCGACGAGGTGCTGTAGCACTCCGCGACCCGCTTCTGCTTGAAGTCGATCTTCGTGTGGATGCCGAGACTGCCCACGATCCGGGTGATCGGATCCCAGGCCATCTCCACCAGGCCGCTGCCGTCTGCGGCCGCCTTCGTCTTCGGTGTCATCGTTTCTGCCGTGACCCTTCTTCGGTGCGGAGAGCGGGAGTTGGGGGGGTGCTTCCGGGGGCCGTCACCAGGGCGGGCGGTAGCCCGTGGTCAGGGCCCGGCCGGTCTGCCGCCACTTCGGTTCCTCGTCGACCGTGTGGGCGGTGACGGACCTCAGCCGGCGGATCAGGGCGCCGTACGCGCCGCTCGCCTTCACGGAGAGCTTGGCGCCGGGAGGTTCGTCCATGAACGGCATGAACTTGTCGGGGAAGCCGGGCATCGTGCAGGCGATGCAGATGCCGCCGACGTTGGGGCAGCCGCCGATGCCGTTCATCCAGCCGCGCTTGGGGACGTTGCACTTGACGACGGGGCCCCAGCAGCCGAGCTTGACCAGGCATTGCGGGGAGTCGTAGGTCTCGGCGAACTGGCCCTGCTCGTAGTAGCCGGCCCGGTCGCAGCCCTCGTGGACCGTGGCCCCGAAGAGCCAGGTCGGGCGCAGCTTGTCGTCGAGGGGGATCATCGGGGCGGAGCCGGCCGCCTGGTAGAGCAGGTAGGTCAGGGTCTCCGAGAAGTTGTCCGGCTGGATCGGACAGCCCGGTACGCACACGATCGGGATGCCGGCCTTTGAGGTCCAGTCCCAGCCCAGGTAGTCGGGCACGCCCATGGCGCCCGTCGGGTTGCCCTCCATCGCGTGGATACCGCCGTACGTGGCGCAGGTACCGATGGCCACGACGGCGAGGGCCTTGGGGGCGAGGCGGTCGATCCACTCGCTGGTGGTGATGGGCTGACCGGTCTCCGGGTCGTCGCCGAAGCCGCACCAGTAGCCCTCGGGCTTGATCTTCTCGTTCGGGATCGACCCCTCGACCACCAGGACGAAGGGATCGATCTCGCCCCGCTCGCCCTTGAAGAACCACTCGATGAACGTGTCGGCGCCGCCGACCGGGCCGCATTCGAAGTCGATCAGCGGCCAGTGCACCGCGATCTTCGGCAGACCGGGCAGCACACCGGTCACGATCTCCTCGATGCTCGGCTGCATCGCCGCCGTCAGGGACACGGAGTCGCCGTCGCAGCTCAGCCCCGCGTTGATCCAGAGGATGTGGATCACCGGATCCTCAACCTTTTCCTGCGTCGCTGTGGCCATGGGACGGCTCCTCGGGGAGGTGATCGGGAAGGGGTGGGGGGAGGCGGCCTGCCTCACCCACACCTTTCTTGCTAACAGCAGTCCGGCCCGGGCGCCGCGTCAGGTGCGGCCAGTCCAGTGACGGCGCGCGGCCTGACGGCCGACCCGCTCAGGTGGAGCGGGGTGGCGGCCGGGCGCTCCTTGCGGACGAAGGCGCGGCGCAGGGCGTGGTAGGGGGCGTCGGGGTCGAAGAAGGTCCGCCGCATCAGGGCCAGCTCGGCCTCGCGGTGGGCGGCGAGCGGCCGGACGGCCTCGTCGCGCTCGCGTACGGCCTTCTTCGCGGCGATCCGGGAGGCGGTGGCGGGCAGGGCGGCGAGCCGGACCGCGAGGCGCTGCGTCTCGCGGGTGAAGTCCCCGGGCGGGCAGGAGACCGTACGGTCGACCAGCCCGAGGCCGTGGGCGGCGGCGGCGCTCAGCGGGAGGGCCTCGCTGGTGAGGCGGTCGGCGAGTGCGGGGCCGACGCGGCGGGGCAGGGTGTACGTCCAGTACTCGGATCCGTGCAGGCCCATCAGGCGGTAGTGCGGGTTCAGGACGACGCCCGAACGGCACCAGAGCTCGTCGGCGGCGAGGGCGAGCATGGCCCCTCCGGCGGCGGCGTTGCCGCCCAGCGCGCTGACCACGAGCCGGTCGGTGGTGGTCAGCACCGCCTCGACCAGGTCGTTCATGGCGTTGATGTTGGCCCAGGACTCCTCGGCGGGGTCGGCCGCGGCGTCGATGACGCCGAGGTGGATGCCGTTGGAGAAGAAGTCGCGGCCGCCGCCCAGGACCAGGACGGTGGTGGGGCGGGTGCGGGCGGTCCGGTAGGCGTCCAGCAGGCGGCGGCAGTGCGCGGTGCTCATCGCGCCGCCGGGGAAGGAGAACGACAGGAATCCGGCCTGTCCCTCCTCGTGGTAGCCGATGTCGGACCAGGTGGGGCGGTGGGGGCCGCTGTGCGGCGGCGCGGGGACCTCGGGAAGCGGGGGCAGCCGGTCCGCGAGCGCGAGCGCGGCGGGCAGCTTGGGGGCGGCCGGGCCTCCCGGCAGGCGGCGGGCGCGCAGTTCCGGGATCCAGACGGCCCCGTCGGCCGTGGCCCGGCAGAGCGCCCCGTTCCGGGTGGCCAGCAGTTCGCCGGGGCGGCCGCGCAGATGTTCCTCACGGTGCCCGCCGTGCAGGTACCACTCGCCGCCGAGCAGGTCGTCGCGTACGCCGGGCTGCGAGTCGGCGGCGCGCAGCGCGCGCAGGACGTCCTCGGTGGTGTCGCTCCCCCAGTCGATCCGGCGGTCCTCCTGGCGCAGGAGCGGCCGGGCGTGGCCGCCCGCCTGGGGCTGCGGGGTGTACGTACCGGAGGCGAACCGTTCCACCGCGAGCAGGACGGCCTCCAGCGCGGCGTCGGCGATCTCGCCGCGGTAGAAGTCGCTCTTGCCGACCGGCGGCAGCGGGCACTCGACGCTCGCCCAGACGTCGCCGGCGTCCATCTCCGCATTGGCCTGCAGGACCGTCACGCCCCACCGGGGCTCGCCGTCCTGGACGGCCCGGTCGAGCGAGGAGGGGCCGCGGTCACCGACCGGCCCCGGGTGGACGACCAGGCAGGTGTGGGCGGACCAGACCTCCTCGGGGATGGCGGTGCGCAGCATCGGGGCGAGCACGAGGTCGGGGCGGTGGCCGCGTACGGCGTCGGCCAGGCAGGCGCCGGGCAGGGCGAGTTCGACCGCGACGTGGTGGCCGTGGTCGCGCAGCTCGGCGTGGACTCGCTGCGTGAGGCTGTTGAACGCGCTCGCCACGAGCAGGACGTACAAGTGATCTCCCAGCGGCGGCCGGGAGCCGCGCGTGCGCGGTACCCGGCCTGGTCGGCGGCCCGTGGCCGGAAGATGACCGGCCGCCTGAGATGGTCGGGGAGATCCGGGCGCCCGTGGCCGAGGCCGCGCGGCGGCGTCACTCGAAAGCGCCCGTTCGGACGTCCGCTCGGCCCAGGCCCTGTCGCCGAAGTGGCGTCGCGGGCCCGACGCCGTTTCGACGACAGGGCTGAGGGCTGCTACTCGCCGTCCTCGATACCGATGGCATCGGCCAGCTCCCGCTGCGCGGGGCCCGGCTCGCCCTCGTACTGCTCCAGGAGGGCGGCGGCGATGGCGTCGAGTTTGCGCTGGATCGCGTGCTCGGCCCGGCGTTCGGAGTTCTTCAGCAGGGCCAGGAGCAGCAGGGCGACCGCGCCCATGGCGTCGCCGAGCAGGTGCTGCCAGCTCGTGTCCAGGTGGAGCACGTGGACCACGACGAAGCCGGCCACCAGCAGGACGCAGAACACGGAGAAGGCGGGCGAGCTGGTGAAGTTCGAGGCCAGCTCCGCCAGCTTCTCGAATCGTCCGAGCCGCCCCTGGCCGCCTTTCTTTGCGGGATGTTCGAAAGCCATGGTCTGCACGTGCCCGCTCGGGCCGCACCCCATCCCCTCCGGGCCGGTCGAGCACCCGACCGGCCCAGACCGGGGAGGGGCCGTCCGGGGCCGCTACCGGCCCGTGGCGCTCACCTCGCCCGTACGGGCGCCCACAGGCTGACGCTCCACACGTCCCCGTGCCCCGCGTGGTAGCCCCGCTCCTCCTCCTCGTCGTCCACGACGATCACCGAGACGTTGGACGCCGCCGCCCGGTACTCCAGGAAGCCGCCCTGGTCGCCGGCCTTCAGTTCCGGGGCTCCGGGGACGCGCGCGAGCTCGTCGCGCACATCCTCCCAGGCGACGTAGCGGGGGAACTCGACCCCCGTGGTCCGGGCCCATTCCTTCGCCATGTCCGGGCCGGACGCGAGCCGGTGCAGCTCGATGGAGCCGCCGGACATCACCCACTCGTCACCGGGGTTGAAGTAGAACTCGACGAATCCGTAGTCGCGGCGCAGCGACTGACCCTCCTCGTCGACCACGTCGACGAAGCGGTGGCGGACGGCCCGGTCGACCTCGCCGAGGGTGGAGCCGATGCCGATCCCGTGCAGACGTCCGGTCCTGAGGAACGAGGCGAGGAATTCGATGCCGGTCACGGCCAGTTCTCCCATGTGTCGATCAGTGCGTGCATTTCGGCGGAGCGGTTCTTCGTGTCGCCCCGGTTGTGGGTGTCCATATGGTCCTGGGCCGACCCGCCTTGGCCAAGGGGGGTCGGCCGCCCGTGGTAGCGTCGCGGCGGAGGCTCACAGGTGCCCGCCCCGGACGAGATGTGCGCCGTACCCGGCCCGCCAAGACGACGCACGCAGGAGGCGTCATGGCTGCAGGCACATCCTTCATCGATTTCGACATCCCGGCTCCCCGGCCTCGCGCGTTGGACGTCCGCTGGATCCACGGCTCACCCTCGTCCAAGCACAACACCGACCCGGACATCCAGGTCTACGAGTACGACGAGCACACGGTCATCCTGCGGCAGAACATGGCGATCAACTACGAAGCGCCGTTCCTGTTCCTGCTGTTCGGCAACGACCGGGCCGTGCTGATCGACACCGGGGCCACCGCGTCAAGTGAGTTCTTCCCCTTGCGTCCGGTGGTGGACCAGCTCGTCGACGGCTGGCTCGCCCGCCACCCCCGCCAGGAGTACCACCTGCTGGTGCTGCACACGCACGCCCACGGCGACCACGTCGCGGGCGACGGCCAGTTCGCCGACCGTCCCGACACCACGGTGGTCGCAGCAGACCTCCCCACGGCCTGGAAGTATTTCGGATTCGACGAGAACCCCACCGCCGCGGCGAGGGTCGATCTGGGAGGCCGCACGCTCGAGTGCCTGGCCACCCCCGGGCACCATGAGGCGGCCGTCACGTTCTACGACCCGTGGACGGGGTTCCTGCTCACCGGCGACACGGTCTATCCGGGCCGTCTCTACGTCCAGGACCGGTACGCCTTCGTCCGGACCATCGACCGCCTGATCGAGTTCTGCGAACGCAGACCGGTCACCCACGTCATGGGCTGTCACATCGAGATGACCACCGAACCGGGCGTGGACTACCCGGTCCGCACCACCTACCAGCCCCACGAACCCCCACTGCAGATGACCACCGGCCACCTGCACGAGATCCGCGCCGCCCTCGACCAGATCGGCAACCGGCCCCGCCGGCTCGCCTTCCCTCTCTTCGTCATCTGCCCGGACGGCTGAGCCACGCTCCGGCGGCCGACAGGCCGGGGCCGGAAACCGTTGAACCTGGTCCGCGAGATGCGCAGGATGGCCCCGAGCGAGGGAGGTCCGTCATGCCGTCCACCGAAGTGACCACCGAGACCGTGCGTGCCGAGGACGGTGCCACGGTCCGGGTCCGGTTCCACCGAAGGCCCGAGGATCCGTCGGCGCCGGTGCTGGTGTGCATGCCCGCCATGGGGACCAGGGCCGTCTCCTACACGCCCCTGGCGGAGTCCCTCGTAGAGGCGGGGTTCCAGGTGGTCCTCGGGGAGTTGCGGGGGCAGGGCACGAGTTCGGTCCAGGTGCGGCGCGGAGTGCGTTACGGCTACCACGAGATGGTGGCCTACGACTACCCCGCGCTGTTCCGGGCGGTTGCGGCCGCCTTCCCCGGGGCGCCGCGCCTCCTGCTCGGGCACAGCCTCGGTGGGCAGCTCGGCACGCTCTACCTCAGCCAGGAGGCGCACATGGCCGCGGGTGCGATCCTGGTCGGCGTCCCGTCCTGCCACTACCGCGGCTGGCCCTTCCCGCGGAGCCTGGGAATGCTCGCGGGGTTCCAGCTCGCCGCCGCCTTCGCCGCCGTGTACGGGTACTTCCCCGGCCGCCGCCTCAAGGTGCTGGGGAACGACTCCGCGCAGGTCCTGCGGGACATGGCCACCCAGGTCCGGACGGGCCGCTACGACGTGCCGTCCTCACCGGTGGACTTCGAGCCCTGGCTGGCCAGGATGGACCTGCCGGTGCTGGCGGTGGCCATCGCGGGCGACCCCATGGCACCGCCCGGCGGGGTGCGGGGGCTCTGCGACAAGCTGACGAGCGCGCGGGTGACGTACGAGGAGCTCGCACTCGGCGAAGGCGCGCCGGGCGGCCGCCACTACGGCTGGATCCGCGACAACGCCGCACTCGTCGAACGGGTACGGGCCTTCGTGGACCGGGCCTGACACCCCCTCGGCGGTGTCAGCCGAGGCGGGCCGGTGAGGAGGCTCCGGGGGCCAGCAGCCGCGGGGTGCCACTGCCGTCCGCGGGCACGGTCCACAGGTCCGTGCTGTCGGCGGCGCCGTCGGTGGGCAGGCCGTAGGCGAGCGTACGGTCGTCGAGCCAGGCGGCCTGGTCGTCCACGCTGCGCTTCTCGGCGAGCGCGTGGTCGCGCAGTGTCCCGAGGTCCATCACGTGCTCGCGCCAGAGCGAGGCCCCGGCCCGGACCCGCTTCTTGTACGCGATGCGCGTCTCGTCCGGGGACAGGGACGGGCATTCGACGTTCTTGGCGAGGGTCTTGACGCTGCGCCCCGAGATCGAGCCCTTGACCAGGTGGGTCTCGCCGCCGGTGGAGACGGTGGCGTAGAAGGTGTCGTCGTCCTTGGAGAAGGTGACCCCCCAGAAGTTGACGTCCTGGGCGCGGTGCTCCCGGCCGTCCATGTCGATGGCGAACTCCTCCAGGTTCGCCTCCAGCTTCCAGGTGCGGGTGTCCACGATCGCGGTACGGGTGGATAAGAAGGCGGCGCCGTACGACTCGCCGGAGACGAAGACGGTCCAGGCGACGAACCGGCCGCTGGGTGAGACCCGGGCCCGGCTCGGGGTGCCCGCGAGGGGGAAGCTGCGCAGCGTGCGCAGTTCGGAGTCGACGATCAGGGCCTTGTTGTCCTGGGCGAGCGCGCCGGGCGTGGAGCGCAGGCATACGCCGGTGCCCGCGGCGGCGTAGAAGCGCTGGCAGTTGAGTTCGGAGGTGGTGCGCGCGGACTCGGGTGCGTCGGCCGGGACCGCGGCGAGGGCCCCGCGGTGCGGGCCCTGCCCGCCGTTGAGGAAGGCCAGGGAGCCGGGCCGGTCGAGCGTGACGGTCCCGGCGGCGACCGTCGGGCCGCCCGCCGACGGCTTGTCGTCGCGGGTGGCGGCGCGCAGCACCAGCGCGGCGGCGAGGCCCCCGAGCAGCAGGACCGCCACCGCGAGGACGAGCAGGCGGCGTGACTTCGACAGCGTCATCTGGGGGGCCTCACGGGCTTCGGGTTCGGTTCGGTTCGATTCGCGTCGGGCCGGGTGTCCTGGGGCGCCGACGGGCGCAGGACGAAGCCGGCGACGGCGGCGCAGCACAGCAGGCCGGCCGCGGCGGCGGCCAGTGCCGGGCCGGTGCCCCAGAGCGTCCAGGCCCCGCCGAAGGCCAGCGAGCAGCCGAAGCGGGCCAGCGCCTGGCCGGTGCCGACCAGGGCCATGCCGGTGGCGCGCAGCGCGTCGGGGACGGTGGCGGCGACGGCGGCGGGCAGCACGCCGTCGGTCGCGGCGTAGAACATGCCGTGCAGGGCGAGGACGAGGTAGGGCAGGGCGGGCCAGGCGGGGGCCCACAGCAGCAGCCCGTAGCCGGCCAGCAGGAGGGCGTGGCCGGTGAGGAAGACGGTGCGCCGGCCGATCCGGTCGGCGAGGGCTCCGGCGGGCACGGCGAGCAGCAGGAACACGGCGGCGGTGCCGAGCGGCATGAGCGGGAACCACTGGTCGCCGATGCCGGTGCGGCGTTGCAGGAGCAGGTAGACGAAGGCGTCGCTGACGGTGGTCAGGCCCAGCAGGACGGCGCAGACGGCCAGGTTGCGCAGCCGGGGCAGGCGCAGCAGGCCGAGCGCGTCGCGCAGCCGTACGGGGGCGGGCCGGTCCGCGTCACGAGCCGGGGCGGCGGTGGTGGCCGTGGAGGCCGGGGCGGCGGTGGTCGCCGTGGACGCCGGGGCGGCGGTGGCCGGGGTTGCGGCTCCGGCGGACGGTGTGGGCCTCGGGTCGCCGCCGGACGGGACGAAGAGCATGAGCACCACGACACCGAGTACGGCGACGCAGGCGCTGACGCCGAAGACGGCGTCGTAGCCGTCGACCGTCAGGCTCAGGATGAGGAAGGCGGCGAGCGGGCCGAGCAGCGCCCCGGTGGTGTCCATGGCCCGGTGCACGCCGAAGGCGCGCCCTTGTAACTCGGGTGGTGTGGACAGGGAGATCAGCGCGTCGCGCGGGGCGGTGCGCAGTCCCTTGCCGGTGCGTTCCAGGGTGAGGATCACGCTGATCGGGCCCAGGCTGTGGGCGAACAGGAGCAGCGGTTTGCACAGGGCCGACAGGCCGTAGCCGATGCCGGCGATCAGCTTGTGGTTGCGGACCCGGTCGGCGAGGTGGCCGCCGGTCAGCTGCACGAGGGCGCTGACCCCGTTGTAGACGCCGTCGAGCGCCCCGAAGCCGAGGGGGCTCAGGCCCAGCCCGGCGATCAGGTACAGGGGCAGCACGGCGGTGACCATCTCGGAGGAGATGTCGGTGATCATGCTGACCGTGCCCAGGGCGAGGACGGTCGAGGCGACCGCGGGGCCCCGGACGGGTCCCCGGTCAGGAGCGGTCTTCGCGCCCTCGGGCGCGGGCGCGGAGCGGTCCGCGAGGTACATGCTCTGGAGCTCCCGATGCCGACGGACTTGAGCGCACTCGAACGTGCGAGTGGAACCCTAATGGTTGTACGGGCCAACGGTGGGGCGTTCGACCGGATTTGGCCGTCCCCCCGCTGCCGACCCGACCCGGGCCGAGGCGGGGCGGGGTGGGGTGGGTGCAGGGGGTCAGCCCTGCCGGCTGCTCTCGTCCCGCAGCCAGGTGGAGAAGTCCTGGTCCCGGATGGCCTTCCGGGAGCCCCGACGGGCGACGAGCGCGGCCACCACGAACACCACCACCCCCGGCAGCAGCGCCGGTCGGGCCCACAGCAGGGCGCGCAGATCCGCCGTGCCCGTCCGCGCGGTCTGCTCGGACACCGGCTCCGGCGCCCGCTCCGACACCGGCTCCGGCGCCCGCTCCGGCGCCCGCTCCCGCGCCTCTTCCGGCGCCTCGGTCTGCCGCGCCGCCTGGAAGCGCTCGAACTCGGCGGAGGAGGTCGCCGCGCGGACCCGCCGCCTGATCAGATCGGACCAGGTGCGCGGCGGACGGACGACCACCCGGGCCTCCTCGACCACGCGCCGCTCACCGGGCCCGAAGGCGAGCGACGCGGCCAGGTCGTCGGCCATCAGCGGGGGCAGCGCGGCGATCCGCGCGTGCCCCGCCTCGGTCACGGCGATGACCCCCCGGCCGAACAGCCCCTCGCGGACGGCGGGCAGTTGCTGCCACACCCGGTAGTACGCCCGCACCGGCCAGGCGCAGCCGGCCAGCGGGATGTCCCGGCCGGGGGCGGCGGCCAGCAGCTCCGGGTTCCGGTCGAGGGCGCCCACCAAGGCCCGTACGTCGGCGTCCCCGACGACGACGTCGGCGTCCACGTACAGCCGGGGGAAGCCCCGCGCGTGCTCGTCGCCGACCCGAAGTGCCTCATGTTTGGAGGGAGTCGGGATCTCGACCACGCGCACGCGGTCGCCGCGCCCGGCCGCCACGCGGGCGGTGTCGTCCGTACAGCCGTTGCACACCACGACGATATCGGGCCCGGACACCGAGGTGTCGGCCAGGAGCGCGTCGAGGAGCCGGCCGATGACCCGCCCTTCGTTGTGGGCCGGTATCACGATGCTGGTCACCCGGGCAGTATGCATGGTCGAACACCCGCTCCAGGCGATTACGTCAACTCTGCCCGGGGGTACGCCCGGTGGGCTAGATTGAGCGGCGCCGACCGGATTCGGCACGCTTCGGCGACGCCGGTGTCCGGCAGCGGCAAAGGCGGTAGGCGGTACGGGTTCGGCCTGCTTGTGGGGAACAGGCGGCCGGGCCGGGGGGCGAAGCACGCGGATCACGTAGGGCATCGGTTGTGGGGGGCCATCACCGTTGAGCAGGTCACGCACCGGACGCGCAGGCGTCCGGGCTGCCGTCGACGGCATTTCCCTCCCTCACACGCGTCCCGGCCATGGGTTGGCGACACGCCGTCCGGCGTGCGCGAAAGGAAGGGAAACGCCGTGAAGGACACCGCGAAGGACGCGGGGCAGGCCGCGGGCGCCACCGGCAAGGGGTCCGCCCCCTTAGGTGTCGCCGTGGTCGGTGCGGGCTACTGGGGCCCCAATCTCGTCCGCAACTTCCAGTCCAGTGATCAGTTCCGGCTGCGCTGGCTCTGCGACCTGAACGTGGACCGGGCCCGGCAGGTGCTCGGCGCGTACTCCACGGTCCAGGCGACCGGCGACTACGAGGCGGTCCTCGCCGACCCGGAGGTTCACGCGGTCGCGGTGGCCACCCCGGCGGGAACGCATCTCGACGTCGCGCTGGCCGCGCTGCGCGCCGGCAAGCACGTCCTCGTGGAGAAGCCCCTCGCCGCCACGTACGAGGACGGCCTGCGGCTGGTGAACGAGGCCGAGGAACGCGGTCTCACGCTGATGTGCGACCACACCTACTGCTACACCCCGGCGGTGGGCCGGATCCGCGAGATGGTCCGCTCCGGCGAACTCGGCGAGATCCACTACGTGGACTCGGTACGGATCAACCTGGGGCTCGTCCAGAAGGACATCGACGTCCTGTGGGACCTGGCCCCCCACGACCTGTCCGTCCTGGACTTCATCCTCCCGGACCACGTCCAGCCCGTCGCCGTCGCCGCGCACGGAGCCGATCCCATCGGAGCCGGCCAGTCCTGCGTGGCCTATCTGACGCTCCAGCTGAGCACCGGCGCCATCGCGCACGTGCATGTCAACTGGCTCTCCCCGACCAAGGTGCGCACCACCATGGTCGGCGGGTCCAAGCGCACCCTGGTGTGGGACGACCTCAACCCCACCCAGCGCGTCGCGGTGTTCGACCGCGGGGTGGACCTGAGCGCCCCGCAGGAGATCGGCGCGGACGAGCGCCGGGACATGCTCGTCTCCTACCGGACCGGCGACATGGTGGCGCCCGCGATCGGTGAGAAGGAGGCCCTGCGCAGCATGGTCGAGGAGTTCGCCGCGTCCATCAGGACGGGACGGCCGCCGCTGACGGACGGCCGGGCGGGACTGAAGGTGCTGGACATCCTGGAAGCCGCCTCCCGGAGCCTGGAGTTCCGCGGAGCGGTCGTCGGACTGCGCACCGGGCGTTGACCCTCCGCAGTCCGATCACACGCAAGACCACGACCGAAGATCCAGTGGGGGCAGGGCGTTGAGCAGCGTACGAGGCAAGAGGATTCTGGTCACCGGAGGGGCGGGCACGATCGGCTCGCACCTGGTGGACCTGCTGGTGGACAACGGGGCACGCGAGGTCGTGGTGCTCGACAACTTCGTGCGGGGGCGGACCGCCAACCTGGCCCGCGCCCTGCCGAGCGGGGTGGTGGACCTCGTCGAGGGCGACATCCGCGACGTGGCCGCGGTGCGCAAGGCGACCGAGGGCGCCGAGCTGGTGTTCCATCTCGCCGCCATCCGGATCACCCAGTGCGCGGAGGAGCCGCGGCTGGCGAACGAGGTCATGGTGGACGGCACCTTCAACGTGCTGGAGGCGGCCGCGGCCGCCGGGGTGGGCAAGGTGATCGCCTCGTCCTCAGCCTCGGTCTACGGCCTGGCCGAGCAGTTCCCGACCGCCGAGCGCCACCACCCGTACAACAACGACACCTTCTACGGTGCGGCGAAGGCCTTCAACGAGGGGGTGCTGCGCAGCTTCCACTCCATGTACGGGCTGGACTACGTGGCCCTGCGCTACTTCAACGTGTACGGGCCCCGGATGGACATCCACGGCCTCTACACCGAGGTGCTGATCCGCTGGATGGAGCGGATCGCCTCGGGCGAGCCTCCGCTGATCCTCGGCGACGGCCTGCAGACCATGGACTTCGTCGACGTCCGGGACATCGCGCGCGCCAACCTGCTGGCCGCCGAATCGGACCTGACCGACGAGGTGTTCAACGTCGCGAGCGGCACCGAGACCAGCCTGCTCCAGCTCGCGCACGGCCTGCTGGAGGCGATGGGCGCCGAGGGCCTGGTGCCCGAGCACGGCCCGGCCCGCGCCGTGAACGGCGTCACCCGCCGGCTCGCGGACACCTCGCAGGCCTCGGAGCGGCTCGGCTTCACCGCAGAGATCGACCTGCGCACCGGCCTGCGGGACCTGGTGCAGTGGTGGCGGGCCGAGCGCGCCGCCGACGCGGCGGCCGCGGAGGCGGGACGATGAGCGCCCCGGACGCCGCCCCCGCCCGGATCCCGGTGATGGTGCCCTGGCTGGGTGAGGAGGAGGCGAAGGCCGCCGCCGACGCGGTGCTCTCGGGCTGGGTGGCCCAGGGTCCCCGGGTCGCCGAGTTCGAGCGGGCCTTCGCCGAGCGGGTGGGCGCCGAGCACGGCATCGCGGTGAGCTCGTGCACCACCGCCCTGCACCTGGCCCTGATCGCCCTGGACCTCGGTCCCGGCGACGAGGTGATCGTCCCCTCGCTGTCGTTCATCGCCACGGCCAACGCGGTGCGCTACGTGGGCGCCCGGCCGGTGTTCGCGGACGTCGAGGAGGCCACCGGCAACCTCACCCCGGCCACCGTGGACGCGGTCCGCACCCCGAGGACCAAGGCGGTGATCGCCGTCCACCAGGGCGGGGTGCCCGCGGACGTGCACGCGCTGCGCGCGGTGTGCGCCGACTGGGACGTGGCCCTGGTGGAGGACGCCGCCTGCGGCATCGGCGCGACGGTGGGCGGCAAGTCGGTGGGCCACGGCGCACTGCTCGCCGCCTGGTCCTTCCACCCCCGCAAGGTGATCACCACCGGCGAGGGCGGCATGCTGACCACGGACGACGCGCAGTGGGCGGAGCGGCTGCGCCGGCTGCGCGAGCACGGCATGAACGTGTCCGCCGCGCAGCGCCACGCGAGCAGCAAGCCGGTCGTCGAGAGCTACCTGGAGGTCGGCTACAACTACCGGATGACCGACATCCAGGCCGCGGTCGGTCTGGTGCAGCTCGGCAAGCTGGACGAGATCGTGGCCCGGCGGCGCTCGCTGGCGGCCCGGTACACGGAGCTGCTGAGCGGGATCCCGGGACTGCGGCCGGTCCAGGACCCCGGTCACGGCCAGGGCAACTTCCAGTCGTACTGGGTGCTGCCGGCCGAGGACTTCCCCGTGGGCCGGGACGAACTGCTCGCGGCGCTCTCCGAGGCCGGGATCTCGGCCCGGCGCGGGATCATGGCCTCGCACCTGGAGCCCGCGTACGCGGATCACGGCGCGGCGCCGCTGCCGGTGACCGAGCGGATCAGCCGCGACTCCCTGATCCTGCCGCTGTTCCACACGATGACGCCGGAGCAGCAGGACCGGGTGGTGGCGGTGCTGCGCGAGCAGGCGGGCGGATGAGCGGCCCGCCGCCGCGGACCGAGGATCTGCTGATCGTCGGCGCGGGCGGGTTCGCCCGCGAGACCGCCCAGGCGGTACGGGACGCGGCCGCCGCGGCGGCCGCGTACGGCCGGGCTCCGCGGTGGCGGCTGCTCGGGCACCTCGACGACGATCCGGGCCTGCACGGCCGGGAGGTCGACGGGGTGCCGGTGCTGGGCGGCGGCCACCTCGTGCACGAGCTGCCGGCGGCCCGGGTGGTGGTCTGCGTGGGCAGTCCGCGCGACTACGCCGTACGGGCCCGCCTGGTGCGGCGCCTGGGGCTGCCCGGGAGCCGCTACGCCACGGTGGTCCATCCCACGGCGGTGGTCTCGGGGTCCTCGCTGCTCGGCGCGGGTTCGGTCCTGCTCGCGCACTGCGTGCTGACGGCCGCCGTCCGGCTCGGGTCCCACGTGGCGGTGATGCCGCACGTGGTCCTCACCCACGACGACCGGGTCGGGGACTTCGCCACGCTCGCCTCGGGCGTCCGCCTCGGCGGCGGGGTACGGCTGGGGCGCGGGGCGTACGTGGGCGCGGGAGCGCTGGTGCGCGAGGGCACGTCGGTCGGCGCCTGGTCGCTGACCGGTATGGGAAGCACGGTCCTGGCCGATGTGCCGCCCGGTGAGGTGTGGGCCGGAAGCCCCGCCCGCCGGCTGCGCGAGGCGGGTGGCCCGGCGCTCGACGAGCTGCGGGCCGATGGCGAGGAGACGGCCGGCCGTTGGCCGGAGACACGGATGGGGAGCACAGTCGCATGAATCAGATACCGCTGGTCGACCTGAAGGCGGCGCACGCCGAGGTCGCCGAGGAATTACGGGCAGGATTCGACCGTGTGCTCGCCGACACCGCTTTCATCGGCGGTGCGGAGGTCCGCGCGTTCGAGCGTGAGTACGCCGACTTCGCGGGGGTGGGGCACTGCGTGGGTGTCGCCAACGGCACCGACGCCCTCGAACTCGCCCTGCGTGCGAGCGGGGTGGGCGTCGGCGACGAGGTGGTGCTGCCCGCGAACACCTTCATCGCCACCGCGGGCGCCGTCGCCCGGATCGGTGCCCGCCCGGTGCTGGTCGACTGCCTCCCCGACACCCTGCTGATGGACCCGCGGGCCGCCCTGGAGGCCGTGGGCGGGGCCACCCGCGCGGTGGTCCCCGTCCACCTCTACGGGCAGTGCGCGGACACCGCGGCGCTGGCGGCCGGGCTTCCGGCGCACGTGAAGATCGTCGAGGACGCGGCGCAGAGCCAGGGCGCGACCCGCGGGGGCCGCTCCCCCGGCAGCGGGGGCATCGCCGCGACCAGCTTCTACCCGGGCAAGAACCTGGGGGCGTACGGCGACGCGGGCGCGGTGGTGACCGACGACGAGGAGAGCGCGGACCTGATCCGGGCCCTGGCCAACCACGGCGGCATCGCCAAGTACCGCCACGACGTGGCCGGGTTCAACAGCCGGCTGGACGGCCTGCAGGCCGTGGTGCTGCGGGCGAAGCTGGCCCGGCTGGCCGAGGGGAACGCGGCCCGCCGGGCCGCCGCCGCCCGCTACGACGAGCTGCTGGGCGGCCTCGCCGCCGCCGGGCAGGTCACCCTGCCGGTCACGGCCGAGGGAAATGTCCACGTGTGGCACCTGTACGTCGTACGGGTCACCGGAGCGGACCGCGACACCGTCGTCGGCAAGCTCAACGCGGAGGGCGTCGGCGCGGGCGTGCACTACCCGGCGCCGGTCCACCTGACCCCGGCCTTCGGTCACCTCGGCCACGAGCGGGGCGACTTCCTGCACGCCGAGCAGGCGGCGGACCGGATGCTCTCGCTCCCCCTCTTCCCGCAGATCACCGCCGACCAGCAGCAGCGGGTCGTGGAAACGCTCCGCAACGCCCTGCGCTGACCCCGCGCTCACGCAAACAATGAGGTCCAGATGAACAGACGGACAAGGTTGCTCCGTTACGGTCTCTTCACCGTGATCGCGGCCTTGACGGCCACGGTCCTGCCACCGGCGACGGTGGCCGGTGCGGCCGATCCCTGCGGTCCCACCACGAACGCGATCGTGTGCGAGAACTCCAAGCCCGGCACGCCGATGGAGGACTGGTTCGCACCCAGCGCGTACGGCGACATCAAGGGCTTCCCGGCCCAGACGAGCGTCCAGGCCGGCGAAACCGTGCAGTTCAAGATCCAGTCGCCGACCGCCTACAAGGTCTCGGTCTACCGCCTCGGCCACTACGGCGGCACCGGGGCCCGCCTGCTGTCGACCGCCGCCCAGGCGGCCCAGACGTACCCGGCGAACTTCGCGCCGGGCGGCAACCCGGCGGCCTGCACCAAGAAGGCCGCCACCGGCCTGGTCGACTGCGGGAACTGGCCCGTCACCGCGACGTGGACCGTACCGGCCGACGCCGTGTCCGGGCTCTACGTCGTCAACTTCGACCAGGCGGACGGCAACGGTGTGATGCCGTACCCGTTCGTCGTCCGCAACGACTCCAGCCACTCCGACATCGTCGTGCAGACCAGCGACCAGACCTGGCAGGCGTACAACAACTACGGCGGCCAGGACCTGTACGACGGCGGCGGCCCCGCCCCGGACGGGCGGGCGTACGAGGTCAGCTACAACCGGCCCATGGACATCGGCGGGGACAACGGGATCTACGGGTCCGAGTTCCAGATGGTCTCCTGGCTGGAGCGCAACGGCTACGACGTGAGCTACATGTCCGGCATCGACATGTCGGTCCGCGGCGGGACGCTGCTGCAGAACCACAAGGTCTTCCTGTCCTCCGGGCACGACGAGTACTGGACCCAGGAACAGTTCACGAACGCGCTGAACGCGCGCCGGGCCGGGGTACACCAGACGTACTTCAGCGGCAACGAGGTCTTCTGGAAGACCCGCCTGGCGCCGAGCATCGACGGCGCCAACACCGCCAACCGGACCCTGGTCTCGTACAAGGAGACCAAGCTGTCCTTCCCCCAGCCGAACGGCATCCCCGACCCGAGCGGGATCTGGACGGGCACCTTCATGGACCCGGCCAGCGCCACGGGCGGCCGGCCCTTCCAGCCGCAGAACCAGCTGACGGGCTCGATGTTCAGCGTCAACGGCTACCGCAGTGACGCGATCACGGTGCCCGGCACCTTCGCCAAGCAGCGGCTGTGGCGCAACACCACGGTCGCGAACCTCACCCCCTCGCAGACCGCCACCTTCCCCACCGGCACGCTCGGCTACGAGTGGGACAGCGACGTGGAGAACGCCAGCCGGCCGGCCGGGCAGATCACGATGTCCTCCACCACGGTGGACATCGAGGACGGCAAGCTCCTCAAGGACTACGGCAACACCTACGGGAACGGCACCGCGACGCACAGCCTGGTGGCCTTCCGCGACCAGACCTCGCACGCGCTGGTGTTCGGCGCCGGCACGGTGCAGTGGTCCTGGGGCCTGACCAACATGCCCACGGGCAACCCGGACGACGCCGTGATCACCGCCGACAAGCGGATGCAGCAGGCCACGGTGAACGTCTTCGCCGACATGGGCGTCCAGCCCAGGTCCCTGCAGAGCGACCTGGTCGCCTCCACCGCCTCCACGGACACCGTGGGCCCGGCCGTGACGGTGACCAGCCCGGCGGCGAACGCCACCGTACCGGCGCTGCGGCCCGTGACCATCACGGGCACGGCCGCCGACACCGGCGGCGGCGTGGTCGCCCGGGTGGAGGTCTCCACCGACGGCGGCACGACCTGGAAGGCGACCACGGGCCTCGGCTCCTGGAGCTACAAGTGGACCCCGACCGTTCCGGGCACCGCGCAGATCAAGGTCCGCGCGGTGGACGACAGCGTCAACATCGGTGCCACCACCACGGTGCCGCTGACCGTGGGACCCCAGCAGTGCCCCTGCACCGTATGGCCCGCCGCGGCCGTGCCGGGCACCGTCAACGCCGGTGACGGCAGCGCCGTCGAGCTCGGCGTGAAGATCCGTTCCTCGGTGGCCGGTTCGATCACCGGCGTCCGCTTCTACAAGTCCCCCGCCAACACCGGCACCCACACCGGCAGCCTCTGGAGCAGCACCGGCCAGCGCCTGGCCACCGGCACCTTCACCAACGAGACGGCCTCCGGCTGGCAGCAGCTGAACTTCGCCACGCCGGTCCCGGTCAAGGCGAACACCACCTACGTCGCCTCCTACTTCGCCCCGCACGGCGGCTACTCCTTCGACACCACCTTCGCCGGCTCCGACGCGGGCCTGGCCCCGCTCACCGCGCTCAAGAGCGGCACCGACGGCGGCAACGGCGTCTACCGCTACAGCGCCGCGGGCGGGTTCCCGTCCACCGCCTCGTCCGGCAGCAACTACTGGGTGGACGCGGTCCTGGACACCTCCACCGCGAGCACGACCCCGCCCACCGTCACCACCACCTCGCCGCAGTCCGCGGCGACCGGCACCCAGATCACGGCGGCCGTGTCGGCCACCTTCGGCAACGCCGTCGACGCGGACACCCTGGTGTTCACCGTCAAGGACTCCGGCGGCGCCACCGTCCCCGGTACCAAGGTGCTGGGCGCGTCCAACAGCGCGACCTTCACCCCGTCCTCCGAACTGGCCCTGAACTCCACCTACACGGCGTCCGTCCAGGCCTCCGACCTGTGGGGCAACGCCATGGCCGCGCCGGTCACGTGGAACTTCACCACGAGCGCGAGCCCGCCGACCGTGAACTGCCCCTGCACCCTGTGGAACGGCGCCGCGACACCGAGCACCGCCAACGTGGGTGACGACGCCAACTCCGTGGAACTGGGCACCCGTTTCCAGTCCGCGGTGAACGGCTACGTCACCGGTGTCACCTTCTACAAGGGCCCCGGCAACACCGGTACGCACACCGGGAGCCTGTGGTCCGCCTCCGGCACCCTGCTCGCCACCGGCACCTACGGCAGCGAGACCACCTCCGGCTGGCAGCAGCTGCAGTTCGCCACGCCGGTCCAGATCACCGCGGGCGCCACGTACGTGGCCTCCTACCACGCACCGAACGGCAACTACTCCGTGGACGGCGGCTACTTCACCGGCGCGCACCGCTCCTATCCCCTGGTGGCCCCGGCCGACACGGCCGGCAGCGCCAACGGGCTCTACAAGTACGGGGCGGCCACCGCCTTCCCGACGAACACCTTCGGCTCGGTGAACTACTGGGTCGGCCCGATCTTCACCACCACCGCACCGGCCGCCGCGCAGTCCGGGCTGTCCACGGAGGTGAGCGGGCAGTGAGCACGGTCAGCGTGGTGATCCCCTGCTACAAGTACGGCCACTTCCTGGCGGACTGCGTCAAGAGCGTGCTGGACGAGCAGGAGGGCGTCGACGTGCGCGTGCTGATCATCGACGACGCCTCGCCCGACGACTCCGCGGAGGTCGCCCGCGCGCTGGCGGCCGCCGACCCGCGGATCGAGGTACGGGTCCACGAGAGCAACAAGGGCCACATCGCCACCTACAACGAGGGCCTGCTGGAGTGGGCCGACGGGGACTACGTCGCGCTGCTGTCGGCGGACGACCGGCTGGTCCCCGGCGCCCTGGTACGCGCCGCCGCACTGCTCGACGCGCATCCGGAGGCGGGCTTCTGCTACGGCAGGCCGCTGCGCTTCCAGCACGGCGGACCGCTGCCCGCGGCCCGCACCCGCAGCACCGGATCGGTCGTCTACCCCGGACGGTGGTGGCTGGACCGGCGGTTCCGGGAGGGCACCGGGTGCATCACCTCACCCGAGGTGGTGGTCCGCACCAGTCTCCAGCGCAAGGTCGGGGGCTACGATCCGGAGCTGCCGCACGCCGGCGACATCGAGATGTGGATGCGGCTCGCGGCGCACGCCGACGTGGGCTACATCCGCGGGGCCGACCAGGCCTTCTACCGGGTCCACGGCAACAACATGTCCACCACGGACTTCGGCGGCCAGCTCGACGACCTGCGCCAGCGCCTCGTCGCCTTCGACTCGGTGCTCGACAAGTGCTCCGGGCTGCTGCCGGGGGCCGACCGGCTGGCGCTGTCGGCGCGCACCCGGCTCGCCCGGTACGCGCTGCGGCGCGCCTACCGGGCGTACGACCGGGGACGCACCGCGGTGGTACCGGTCGACGAGCTCGTGGAGTTCGCGGCGGAGTGCCTGCCCGGGGACTACACGAAGCTGGCCGAGTACCGGGCGCTGCTCCGGCGCCGGCGCATCGGGGCGCGCACCATGCCGTACCTCCAGCCGCTCGTGCTCTCGGCCGTGGCCGACCGGGGGCGCGAGTGGCTGTGGTGGCGGTCCTGGAAGCGTCGAGGGATTTGATGACTCGAACGCCGTGTTCAGCGGGCCGCCCCGGCAAGGGCGGTCCGCTCGGGCTCCTCGGCCCGGACCACCGGACCGGCGTCGGCGGCGGCCTCGTGCCGCCGCCGGCGCCGGCTCCGGCGTGTCAGGAGCCGGTCGGTCCACAGGGCCACCACCACACCGCCGACCCCGCCCAGCAGGGCGGCTCCGGCGAGGCCCCGGCTCTTGTTGCCGGTCTGCACCACCGCGGTGGGCGGCACCAGGAGCGTCACGCTCATCCGCGCGGAGTCCGGGACCCCCTGCTGCGTCTGCATGTCCGTCAGGTGCTTCGTGTAGATCTCGATGATCTT
Source organism: Streptomyces sp. NPDC001549 (assembly GCF_042894025.1). Lineage (NCBI taxonomy): Bacteria > Bacillati > Actinomycetota > Actinomycetes > Kitasatosporales > Streptomycetaceae > Streptomyces > Streptomyces sp. NPDC001549. The sequence goes on along the minus strand of NZ_JBIAVJ010000015.1, from coordinate 88,963 downwards.
CCGGACCGCCGTGTCGGCGGCGACCGGGTCGGCCTGCTCCGCCTGGACCTGGAGCGAGGGGATCAGATAGCGCGGGGTGACGCTGGTCCCGCTGTTCCGCGGAATCATCCGGTAGGTGCCGCGCACCCCCGCGGCGCGCAGCTCGTCGGCCCCCTCGGGCGAGTCCAGCTGCTGCACGGCGGCGTAGGAGACGGCGGCGAGCGGCGGTTGCAGATTGGCCAGCTGGTTGGGCTGGTTGTCCGTCACCGGCGGCTTGAGCACGACGATCGCCGTGCTCAGGTACGTCTGGGTGGGGTGCAGCACTTGCACGGCTCCGGCGGCCGCGAGCACCGCCGCCACGATCAGCACGTACCAGCGCCGACGCAGCGCACGGATCAACTCACCAGGCGACACAGGGATTCCTTCCGTTGTGACCGATCTTTCCAGGACACGGGTAGGTCCGCCATCAATTGCGGCTTGCCCGGGGGGTGTTCATGAGCATCGGTGAGATCCTCGCGGTGCTCCGGCGCCGCTGGTACGTGATGGTGCCGATCACGCTGATCAGTCTGCTCGCGGGGGCGCACCTGTACCGGTCGGTGCCGGTGGCCTACCAGTCGCAGAGCTCGGTGGCGCTGCTCGACTCGACGGCGGTGGCCGAACTGGCCCCCGCCTTCGGCAATCCCATCTCGAACGCCGGCGGTTCGCTGGTGGTCACCGCGGACGTGCTGATCAGGACGCTGTCGGGGACGGACGCGGCGCGGGACCTGCAGGGCATCGGGGTGACCGATCCCTACACGGTCGGGTTCGCCGCGAACACCTCGGGGCCGATGCTCACGCTGACCGTCACGGGGACCGACCGGGCGAATGTGCTGGAGGAGACCAACAAGCTGACCGCGTTCGCCGGGGAGACGCTCAACGCGCTCCAGGCGGCGGCCAAGGTCAAGCCCGCGTACATGGTGCAGACGGCCCCCGTGGTGCTGCCGCAGACCCCGGTGCCGCAGATGAAGAGCCGCTACCAGCAGGTGCTGGGCGTCGTCATCGTGGGCACCACCGCCGCCTTCGTGCTCTCCTTCCTGACGGACAGCCTGCTGGCGGCGATCCGCCGCAGGCGCGCGGCCGCGGCCGCCCCGGCCCGGGGGCGCGGGCGCCGCAAGCCGTGGGGCCGGCAGCTGGACGCGACCGCCCTGCTGAGCTGCTATCTGGCGCTGGCCTTCTTCGTCCCGTCGAACCTGACCCTGCCCGGCATGGGCGGGGTGGGCACCCCGGCCAACGTGTTCGCGCTGCTGTGCCTGTTCTGGTACCTGGCGGCGTGGATCACGGGCCGGATCCGGCCCGCCCCCGGCACCCGGCTGCCGCGGGTGGTGATGTGCCTGCTGGCCTTCTCAGTGCTGGCCTCGTACCTCGCGAACGCGATGCGCGGCAGCTCGCACAAGGAGGTCCTCGCGGCGGACCGCGGGCTGATCGGGCTGCTCGTCTGGGTGTCCCTGGTGGTACTGGTGTCCGCGGGGATCCAGGACCGCGAGCGCCTGGACGTGCTGCTGCGCCGGGCCGTGGTGATGGGGTCGGTGGTGGCCGCCATAGGCTTCTACGACTTCTTCACCGCGACGAACATCGCCGACAGCATCAGCATCCCGGGCCTGCAGTCCAGCGTCGCCCAGATCACCACGCTGGACCGGGGTTCCTTCACCCGGCCGCGGTCCACCACGGCGCAGCCCCTGGAGTTCGGCGGGATGCTCGCCGTCATGCTGCCCTTCGCCGTGCAGCAGGCCTTCGATCCGGTACGGCGCCACCTGCGCGCGTGGCGTCGCTGGGGGCCGGTGGTGCTGATGGGCGGCGCGCTGCCGCTGACGGTGTCGCGGACCTCCATCATCGGGGCGCTCATCGTGATCCTGGTGATGGTGCTGCGCTGGAAGCCGGAGCGGAGGTGGGCCGCGATCGGTCTGCTGATGGGCTCGGTGGCCTGCTTCAAGGTGATCATCCCCGGGCTGATCGGCACCATCACCGCGCTCTTCGCCTCGTTCCTGACGAACTCCGACAGCAGCACCCAGGCCCGTACCGTCAAGTACAGCGCGATCGTCCCCTATCTCACCGAACGGCCGCTTTTCGGGCGGGGCTTCGGAACCTTCCTGCCCGAACTGTTCTTCTTCACCGACAACCAGTACATGCTCACCCTGGCGGAGATGGGCCTCGTGGGGGTGCTCGCGCTCCTGGTCCTGCTGTTCACCGGAATCCACCAGGGCGGTGCCATCCGCAGGCTGGCCCGCACGGAGTCGGACCGGGAGCTGGGGCAGGCGTTCTTCGCATCCGCCCTGGTCTCCCTCGTCATCGCCGCCACCTTCGACGCCCTCAGCTTCCCGATGTTCGCCGGGGTGTTCTTCCTGACGATCGCCGCCGGAGGCAGCTACCTCGGGTTCATCCGGCGCGCGGCGCCGGAGCCCGCAACCGTGGAGTCCCCATGCAGTTCAGCCAGCCAGCCGCCCGCCGACCGGAGCCGGGTGCCGGCCCTGTAGCGGTCCTCGTCGTCACCTGGAACAGCGCCGGGGTACTCCCGGAGTTCCTCGCCTCGCTGCCCGGGGGCATGGCCGGGCTCGACTGGCGCCTGGTCGTCGCCGACAACGACTCGGCCGACGGCACCGTGGAGCTGATCCGTTCCCTGGCGCCGGACGCGACGGTCGTCCAGACCGGCCGCAACGCCGGCTACGCGGCCGGGGTGAACGCCGCCCTGGGGGCCGCGGCCGCGTGGGAGGGCGGCTTCCGGGCGGCCCTGGTCTGCAATCCGGACGTCCGAATGAGGCAGGGCTGCGCCAAGGTGCTCGTGGACGCGCTGGGCACGGGCGCGCCCGGCGGCGGCCGGGTCGGGATCAGCGTCCCGCTGCTGTACGAGGAGGACGGCCGTACGCTGCTGCTCTCGCTGCGCCGCGAGTCGCGGGTGACCCGGGCGCTCGGCGAGGCGGTGCTCGGCAATCGCCGGGCCGGGCGGTTCCCGCGCTGGAGCGAGATGGTCACCGATCCGTCCGCGTACGAGCGGGCCACGGTCGCGGACTGGGCGACGGGCGCGCTGATGGCCCTGTCCGGGGAGTGCCTGGAGGCGTGCGGGGACTGGGACGAGTCCTTCTTCCTGTACTCGGAGGAGACCGAGTACTGCCTGCGGGCCCGGGACCTCGGCTTCGTCACCCGGCTGGAGCCCGCGGCCACGGCCACCCATCTGGGCGGGGACTCGCGGGTGTCGCCCCGGCTGTGGACCCTGCTGACGCTCAACCGGGTCCGGCTGTACGGGCGCCGGAACGGTGCGGCGGCGACCGCCGCGTTCCGGGCGGCCGTACTGCTGCGGGAGACCTCCCGTGCGGTGCTCGGCCGGCCCGCGAGCCTGGCGGCCGCGAAGGCCCTGGCCAGCCCGTCCGCGCTGAGGGCCACGCCCGGACCGAGTGCTTCGTCGAGGACGTGATCGAGGCCGGGCCGCGGATCACTGTCGACGGCCGGATGGATCCGGCGCGGCTGAACCGGATCGCCGGGTGGCACGGCATCACGTACGAGGAAGGCTAAGGGCTTGCAGAGAATTAACCTGGGTGTTTCAGCTCTTGACAGACCAGGTCATGCAGGGTGTTCGATCACAGGTTGATTCTCTGCAAGCCCTAAGGGCTGTCCCAACTGGTCCAGAAGCTGTCCGGGTTGACCAGGTAGCGGACGGTCGCCCGGGGCAGGTGGCGCACCTCGTGGCGGCGGCCGTAGCGCCGGACCAGCTCCCAGTCCTCGCGGGGCAGCACCTCGGGGGGGCGGCGCAGCCGGCTGAAGTACAGGGACCGGTTGCGCCGCGCCACGAAGGCGTTGGTGTCCAGGAAGGCCTCGTGGGCGGCGCGGCGGCGGTCGAAGGGCACCGAGAGGACGTCCCGGTCGGTGCCGTCGGGCAGCACCCTGCGCAGTGCGGTGTAGACGGCGTCGGGCCCGTCGGGAGCCTCCAGCGTGGCCAGGGCCTGCTCCAGGTGGTCGGGCTCCCAGAGGTTGTCGTCGTCGAGGAAGGCCACGTAGCGCGACCTGGTCAGCCGGATCCCCACGTTGCGCACGACTCCGGCGGTCGCCGTGTTGCGGGCCAGGGAGACCGCGAACAGGCGTGGGTCGTCAGGGAGTTCGGGCAGGCCCGCGCCGTCGTCGACGACGATGACCACCTGGTCGGTGACCGTCTGGCCGAGCGCGGAGCGGACCGCCGCGCGCAGTGCCTCCGGGCGCCGGTGGGTGGGGATGACGGTGGCGACCAGGGCGGCCGGGGGCTCGCCCAGGCCGGTGGCGAGCCGGTGGGTCTCGGCGTCCTCGAAGCGGCGCAGCCGCAGGGCGGAAGGGGCGAGCAGGACCTTGTTCCTGGCTTCGAAGAGCACCAGCCAGCCGAAGGTCCGTTTGAGCAGTTCCCAGGGGGCGCGCGCGATCCGGCGCATCATGTCCGGTCGGTCCTCTCGGTGGTCAGGAGGCGGGTGGGGGTTCGACGGGCCTGCCGTCGGACATGCGGTTGCCCTTCCACACGTTCCCCGCGCCGCCCGCGTTCCAGGCGGTGGCGGCGCCGTAGGCCCCGGCGGCCGGGTGGTACTGGGTGGAGAAGACGTTGTTCGTGACCTGGATGCCGGTGGCGCCCGGGCCGCCGCCGTAGAGGGCGTAGGCCCCCCCGGCCAGCCAGTTGCCGTCGACGACGACGGAGGAGACCACTCCGGTGTCGGCGAACAGACCCACGGCCGCGGTGGCGCCCCGGTCCACCGCGGTGGAGTTGAGCAGCGTGTTGCGGCGGATGGTCAGCCGGCCCTTGTTGCCGCCGCCGCTGATGACGGCGTCGGTGTGCTGCCATTCGCCGCCCTGGTTGCGGAACGCGACGATGTCGTGGACGTAGTTGTCGTGCAGATCGCCCTGCCCCATGGACAGGGCGTTGCCGAACACCGAGATGTCGCACCAGCCGACCTCGATCGAGCTGCCGCCCATGTTGGAGACCGCGTAGTTGACCCCTCCGTTGTCGGGGCCCTTGCCGGGCACGGCGGTGATCGTGGTGTGCAGGACCTTCAGTCCGCTGAACCCGGGTCGCAGGTTGATCCCCCACCAGTTGGTCGAGGTGATCCTGCTGTCGATGACGGTGACGTCGTTGGCGTAGATGTCGAGGGACCCGCGGATGTCCCAGCCCTTGATGACCGTGCCGTCCGTCTTGACGGACATGTTCCCGGTGTCGTGCCGCTCCAGCTCGATCCGCGGGCCGGTGGTGCTCGCGTCGGGGAATCCGCAGGTGCCGGGCGAGGTGCAGGCGGGGGTGGTGGGCGGCGGTTCGCTCGCCGGCGGAGAGGCGGTCGGGGAGGGCGGGCCGGAGGTGGCCGGCGCGGCCGAGGGCGAGGGCGGGGGCGGGTCCGTGGCGGAGGGGGTGACGGGCCCGGTGGCGCCGGGCGCGGCCGCGTGCTCGTTCACGCCGGTGCGGTCGGCCTGGTAAAGGGTGAGGACGACGGCGAGCACCACTCCGGCGAGCAGCCACGCCGTCAGGCGCCTTCGGTGCTGTGTCACAGCTGTCTACCCTTTGAGTAAGGCGCGGCCGGGCAGGACGCACAGGACGTAGCACAGGGTGCCGGCGGCTCCGGTCGCCAGGAGCGCGAGCACGCTGTCGCCCAGGTACCGCTCCAGGACGAGGAGTACGGCGGCCATCACCGCGCCGCCGAGCAGCGGCCAGGCGCAGGCCCGGGCGACGGTGCCCAGCCGGATGCCCCCGCGGTGCAGGGCGAGGAGGAACACCGGGACCACGACGGCCCCGGCGACCAGGACGTGGCCCTGGGCCACTCCGACGATCCCGCCGGAGTGGGCGCCGATCACGAGGACCGGGATCAGGATGATCAGCCAGAGTCCCTGGACGCCGATGAGCGAGCGGCGCCGGCCGATGGCCACCAGGCAGTCGTAGGCGAGTTCGCAGCCGATGCGGACCAGGCCGAGCGCCATCAGCCAGGGCAGGGCCCGGGCGGCGGGCAGCCAGCGCTCACCGTAGACGAGCTCGACGACGGGGGCGGCGAGTGCGGCGAGCAGGACGCAGATCGGGACGGTGCCGGCCATCACGACGCCGAGGGCGCGGGCGAATCCGGCGGCCAGTGCCTGCGGCGAGTCGGCCAGCCGGGAGAAGCCCGCGAAGGAGACGCGGCGGGCCGCTTCGGAGATGATGCGCACGGGCCAGCCGGAGATGTTGAAGGCGAGCACGTAGAAGCCCAGGGCCAGCGGGTCCAGGGCCGAGCCCACCACCATGGTGTCCACGTTGACCACGCCGAGGGCGAGCATGCTGGCACCGGCGAGCGGCAGTCCGAACTTCAGAAGCGCGCGGGCCTGTTCCCGGTCCCAGCCGAACTTCAGGGTGCCGGGGGCGGCGAGGCAGCAGCCGATGAGCGCGGCCACGTTGCCCACCACGGATCCCCAGGCGAAGCTCATGGCGCCCCAGCCTTCGACCGCGAGCAGCAGGGTCACCGCGGTGCTGAGGACGAAGTTGAGCCCGTCGACGGCCATCCGCCTGCCCTGCGCGAACTCCCGGGTGAGGAAGCCGGCGGGGACCTGGGAGAGCCCGTCGAGGACCACGCACAGGCACATCACCCGCAGGACGCCGGAGGCTTCGGGCGAGCCGAGCACCCCGGCCACCGCGGGGGCGACCGCGAAGAGCACGGCGTACAGCAGGCAGCTGGAGGCGGCGCTGAGGGTGAGGACGGTCGGGGCGAAGCGGCGGGGGTCGCCCTCCCAGCGCACGATCGCCAGCGAGACGCCGAGTTCGTTGGCGGAGAGGAGGACCAGCAGGACCGTCTGGGCGATCCCGTACACGCCCCAGGCCTCGGGTCCGAGGAAGAAGCGGGCCAGGACGATGCCGGTGGCGAAGTTGCCGAGGCGCATGACCACGGTGTTGATCAGGCTCCACTTGGCGGCGGAGCCGACCTTGCGCCCCAGCGAGGGCGCGGCCGCCGGGGTGGTGCTCGCGGTGTCCGCGGCGGGGCCGGTCACGGCGATCCGGCCGTACGGGAGGCGGCGGCGGAGCCGGCCGGGTGGGCGACGGTCATGCGCAGGGTGGCCGTCGGGTCACCGGCATCGGCGTCGGTGCCCTCGCCGCTCTCGCCGCCCTCGCCGGGGGCGGGCCGGTGCTTGCCGGGCGACGCCCCCCGGCGCCCCCGGGCCTCCACGAAGAAGGTGGCCACCAGGCTGAGTACGAAGCCCAGCGCACCCGCCATGATCAGGAACTGGAGCCTGGCCTTGGTCTGTGCCTCCGGCTTCTGGGGAGGCACGATCGTGGCCATCCGGATCATGGCGTCGGGGGTCACCGACTGCTGGGTCTGGAACTCCAGCAGCCGCTTCTCGGCGTACGTGGTGAGGATCTCGTCCGACTTCAGCACGGCGGCCTGGTCGGTCCCGACGACGCTCAGCCACATGTAGGGGCCGAGCGCGTTGTCGGCGATCTTCGCCTCGTGCACTCCGGTGACGCCCAGGGACTTGAGGTCGGCCTTGGCGTCGTCGGAGTTGAGGTTGCGGGCCAGGCCGTCGGCCATGCCGGTGAGCGAGGCCTGGGTGCTCAGGAAGGGGTTGCCGTCGAAGGCCACTGTGGCCTTCTTCGAGTTCAGCAGGGTCACCGTGCTCTGCGACCGGTACTCCACCGGGACCAGCAGGTACACGGCGGCGGTGAGCGCCGCCGTGATCAGCAGTCCGGGCAGCAGGACGTACCAGCGCCTGCGCATGACCCGCCAGATCTCCGCGAGATCCATGGTCTTCCCCTTCGAATTGCGTTTACAGCACGTGCTGTCGATCGGTGGCCGCCCCGTGCGACACGAGGTCGGTGGGGCGCGGCCGGGTGTGCGCGGGCGGTCCGTCGAGCAGGACCGCGGCGATCCGCTCGCTCGCCCGGCCGTCCCAGAGTCCGGGGCAGCGCGGCGCGGGCGGATCGTCGAGGACCCGGTTCACGGTGGCGGTGATGCGCTCCGGGTCCGTGCCCGCCAGCACGTTCGTGCCCTCCTCCACGGTGATGGGGCGCTCGGTGTTCTCCCGCAGGGTCACGCAGGGCACCCCCAGGGCGGTGGTCTCCTCCTGGATGCCCCCGGAGTCGGTGAGCACGACGCGGGCGGAGTCCTGCAGGGCGATGAAGTCGAGGTATCCGGCGGCCGGGACCAGCCGGATGCCGCCCGGCACGCCCAGCTCGGCCAGCCGCTCGGCGGCCCGCGGGTGCACGGGCAGCAGCAGCGGACAGCGGTCGGCGATCTCGCCCAGGGCCTTGAGCAGGCCGCGCAGCGCCCCGGGGTCGTCCACGTTGGCCGGCCGGTGCAGGGTGACCAGGCCGTAGCCGCCGCGGGTCAGCCCGTACCGGTCCAGGATGTCCGAGCGCCTGGCCCGGTCCAGGTTGGCGAGCAGGGTGTCGATCATGACGTTGCCGACGACGTGGATCTGGTCCTCCCGGTAGCCCTCCGCCCGCAGGTTCACGGCGGCGTCGGGCGAGGGTGCCAGCAGGTAGTCGCTGAGCCGGTCGGTGGCGACCCGGTTGACCTCCTCGGGCATGCTCCAGTCACGGCTGCGCAGCCCGGCCTCCACATGGGCCAGCAGCGGGCCGGCCTTCGCGGTGACGAGGGCGCAGGCGAGGGTGGAGTTGATGTCCCCGACCACCACGACCGCGTCCGGGGCGAGTTCGCCGATCAGCGGCTCGAAGGCGGCCATGACCCGCCCGGTCTGCTGGGCGTGGCTGCCGGATCCGGCGCCCAGGTAGCGGTCGGGCGGGCGGATGCCGAGGTCGCGGAAGAACACGTCGTTCATCGACTCGTCGTAGTGCTGTCCGGTGTGGACGAGGATCACCTCGGCGCCGCGGCGCTCCAGTGCGTCCATCACCGGTTTGATCTTCATGTAGTTGGGCCGGGCCCCGGCCACGCAGACGATCCTGGTCACGGGGTCAGAGCACCTCCACGGTGGGTCCGGAGACCCGGTTGCGGCAGTCGAGGACGAAGGAGGCGTGCTCGGTGACCATCTGGTAGTCGAAGGAGTCGTGGTCGGTGAGCAGGACCACCACGTCGGCGGCCGCCAGCTCCTTGCGGGTCGGCTCGACCCGCACGAGGCGGGCGTCGACCTTGATGCTCTCCACCACGTGGGGGTCGGCCGCGCGGACCTTGGCCCCCATGTCGAGGAGCAGCTGTGCGATGCGGACGGCGGGCGACTCCCGGGCGTCGCCGGTGTTCTTCTTGTACGCGAGCCCCAGCAGCAGGACCTTGGAGCCGTTGACCGAGCGGCGCTTGGCGTTGAGCGCGTCGATCACGCGGCGCGTCACGTACTCGGGCATGTGGTTGTTGATGTCGTTGGCGAGTTCGACGAAGCGGAAGTTCTGGCCGAGTTCGCGCTGCACCCGCCAGTTGAGGTACGAGGGGTCGATCGGCAGGCAGTGTCCGCCGACGCCCGGGCCGGGGGTGAACTTCATGAATCCGAAGGGCTTGCTGGACGCCGCCTCGATGGCCTGCCAGACGTCGATGTCCAGGTGGCGGGCGAACATCGCGATCTCGTTGACGAGGGCGATGTTGACGTGGCGGAAGGTGTTCTCCAGCAGTTTGGCCAGCTCGGCCTCCTTGGGGGAGCGCACCGGCACGGTGGTGTCGACGAGGTCCCCGTAGAAGGACTCGACGGCCTTCAGCGACCGGGCGTCGACGCCGGAGACCACCTTGGGGGTCTGCTGGAAGCCCCAGACCGTGTTGCCGGGGTCGATGCGCTCGGGGCTGTAGCCCAGGTGGAAGTCCTCGCCCGCGGTGAGCCCGGAGCCGTCCTCCAGGATGGGCGCGAACAGCTCCTCGGTGGTGCCCGGGTAGGTGGTGGACTCCAGGATGACGGTGGCACCCGGGCGCAGGAAGCGGGCCAGGGTGTGCGCCGACTCCTCGATGTAGCGCAGGTCGGGGGCTCCGTCCTGTAAGGGGGTCGGGACGGTGACGACGGCGACGTCGAAGCCGCCGCAGTCCCGGGCCAGTTCGCTGGGGCGGTAGGTGCCGCGCGCCAGCGCGCGGGCCAGCCGTTCGGAGGAGACGTCCTCCACGTACGACTCACCGGCGGCGAGGCTCTTGACCCGCCGGGTGTCCACGTCGTACCCGATCACCTGGTGTCCGACCTCGGCGGCCCGGATGGCCAGCGGCAGTCCGACGTATCCCTGTCCCACGACGACGACGCGCATCAGTAACTCCCCTTCGTGGAAGCGGAACCGGCAGACGGTGTGCGGTGGATGAGTTCTTGGACCGTCATGAGGAGGAAGGCAGCGTTGGTCGTGAGGTAGCGCTTGCCCAGACGGCGCGGCTCCTGGAGGGTGCGGTAGAACCATTCGAGTCCCATCCGCTGCCAGACCAGGGGGGCCCGCCTGGTGATGCCGGCGAGGATGTCGAAGGAGCCTCCGACGCCGTGGACGACATGCGCGCCGGTGCGCTTGCCGTAGCCGGCGGTGAAGATCTCCTTCTTGGGCGAGGTCATGCCGAGGAACAGCAGCCGGGCGCGGCTGTCGGCGATGGCGTCGGCGATCTCCTCCTGGTCGCCGTCGCCGAAGTAGCCGTTGCGGCTGCCTGCCACCCGCAGCTTCGGGAAGCGCTCGGAGATCTGCCCGAGCATCATCTCCAGGACTTCCTCCTGGGCCCCGAGCAGGTAGACGGGGATGTCCGCCACCTCGGCGGCGGCCAGCAGGCGCATGAACAGGTCGATTCCCGCGACCCGTTCGGGCAGCCGGACGCCCAGCACCCGGCCGGCCCAGACCACGGCCTGGCCGTCGGCGAGGACCAGGTCGCAGCCGGCGACCGCCTCGGCCAGGAGGGGGTCGCGCCGCATGTTGACCAGCTTGGCCGCGTTGACCATGCCGATCTCGATCTGTTCCCCGCGCCGCACCGCGTCGAGGCAGCGCTGCACGGTCTCGTCCATGGTCAGCGGGTCGAGCGGGACCCCGAAGAGGGACTGTCGTCGTGTCATCTCTGGATCCCCCCGAGCCAGGCGAAGAGCATCCAGCCGAACTCGTACGGGCGGCACTCGCGGTCCACCGCACCGGGGCGGAAGATCCGGTCGAGCGGGGCGAGCCGGGCGTGCGGAGCCACCCGGGTGGTGAGTCCGCGGGCGGCCCGGACGGCCTTCTTCGGGTCGCCGCGGTAGACCTTGCGCCAGGTGACGCCGAAGTCCTCGCGGATCATCGACTCCCGCGGGTTCCCGGTGGGATCCGCGAGTTCGGGCACGTCGGTCATCCAGCGCAGCCCGCGGCGGATCGCCGGGCCGAAGTCCGTGCCGCCCGCCTCGGCCAGGTCGAACAGGGCGGTCGGGGCCATCGCGTGCTGGTGCACGCTGTAGACCGGGTAGCCCTCCACCACGCCGCCCTCGCGGGCGTCGTAGTGCCACCACCACTGTCCGCCGTCACCCTGCAGTTCGCAGATACGGGCGGCGCAGGCGTCGGCCGCCGCGAGGGCCTCCGGGTCGTCGCCGCTCGCGTGCAGCCGGGCCAGCGCCTGCAGCGGATAGGTCTGGTCGGCGAAACAGGCCACGTGGGACCGGTAGCCGGGGACCAGCCCGGGCTCGGTGGCGTGCGGGAAGAGCGGGCTGTCGCCGACCCTGGCCGCCAGCAGCCGTCCGCGGGCCGCCGCGAGGCGCTCCTCCACGTCCACCACGGCGCGCGCGGCCGCGAGTGCGGAGAGCACCCAGGCCGCCTCGACCGTGTACTGCGGCCGCCCGGGTACGTCCAGTACGGCCACCCGGCCGAGGGCGTCGGACAGTTTGGGATGGCCGGTCTCCGCGGCGGCCCAGGCGATGAGCGCCGCGTCGCCGAGGTTCACCACTCCGGGCAGCCGTTCCACGAGCACGCCCGTGAACTCCTCGGCGGTGCGCCCGCCGAAGAGCGCGCGCTGCCGCTCCTCGGGCAGGAAGCGGGCTCCCAGCGCGGTGATCGCCGCGTACCGGGTGCTCGTTCCCCGCTGCTCCAGGACGGGAGTTCCCTCGGGTGAGGCGACCCCCGCCCGGGTGAACACGAAGGTCTCGGCGTCCGGCAGGTACATCGCCGGAAGCCCCGCCTCGGCCAGCGCGAGCAGCCGCTCGGCGAGGGCGTGCAGCGACTGGTCCTCGTGGGCCAGTGCTCCTAATCGTGTGGTGTTCATCGGGTCCCCACCCCGATTCCCCTGGTGCTCCCCGCACCCCGTATGTCCGAGCTGTACGGCTCCAACACACCTACCCCCCTCTGATCGTTCTCCTCGGACGGACCTGGCGGTCGTCACTCCGCGGAGGGGGACTGCGCATGACGGCGTCCGTGCCCGCGGCGATGTCACGCCGATGGCACGAACCGTCCGAAGGCCGGCGTCTGGATCCCCCCAGCGATGCCTCGGACCGGGACACGCGTGAACGGCAGTGTCAGCGGGCGCGGGTGTGCCCGCGCCGGCCATGGCACTGCCCCGGTGTCCTCGTCGTACACAACCCCCCACTGAACATGGCCTGTTGCCTGCTCAGATCCCGTGTGCAGGGACACGTTATGCCCACGGATGTTCATTGATTGTGGTTTTGAGGAAATGCCGGTTCCCTAAATTGCCGACATTCCGTCAGGTTCGCTCGATGAGCGTGCCGTCCTTCTCGTCGTGCAGCGCTCCGGTGCGCGGACACTCCCAGATGCCCGGCTCCCCCTCGCGCTCCACCAGGCGGACCCCGGCCCGGCCCACCCAGCCGATCCGCCGGGCCGGTACGCCCGCGACGAGCGCGAAGTCCGGCACGTCCTTGGACACGACGGCGCCGGCCGCGACGAGCGCCCAGCGCCCGACGCGCACCCCGGCCACGCACACCGAGCGGGCCCCGAGCGAGGCCCCCTCGGCGACGACGACCCCGGCCGCCTCCCAGTCGCCGTCGCGCTTGATCCGGCCCTCGGGGTCGACCGCGCGCGGGTAGAAGTCGTTGGTGAGCACCGCCGCGGGGCCGATGAAGACCCCGTCGCCGAGGACCGCGGGCTCGTAGACGAGTGCGTAGTTCTGCAGCTTCACGTGGTCGCCGATCCGTACGCCGGGCCCTACGTACGCCCCGCGCCCCACGATGCACCCGCGCCCGAGCCGGGCCTCCTCGCGGATCTGCGCCAGATCCCAGATCGTGGTTCCCTCACCGAGTTCGGCGCTCTCGTCGACCTGGGAGGAGGGTTGGATACGGACACTCACGGCGCGGTCCCCTAACGGCTGCGAGGCATGCGGAAGCACAGGTGCACGGATGCACGATGTACGGATGTACGGAGTGCTGGTGTACGAAGCGAGCATATGCGCCGAAGGGTCGCCCCACCCGCGGATCAACCGACTGTTCACGCAACGCACTTGGCCCCGGCCCGGGACGACGGGTCACAGGGGGCGCGCGGGTGCGGAACCGGGCTCCGGCTCACGTTCGGCGCATCGGGGGGCGGACCGAGGTGAAACCCGATCGGCCTTGGGGCGTTAGAGGGGTGGCCCGCCGTTTCGCCCGCGGCGCAGACGAGAGCACGAGGAGCACGATGACAGACCCGAGGCCGGCCGGACGCGGCCGGATGAAGCTGGCAGCCCGATGCCGGGTGGCCACGGAGGCCCCCGCCTTCGGGATGGTCGTCTTCTGCGCCATCCTCTTCAACGCCGCGTTGATGGGGGTGGAGACGTACAGCGGGCTCGCCGCGGAGTACCGGCTCGTGCTGCAGGGCGCGGAGAACTGCTGCCTGGCCCTGTTCACCCTGGAAATGCTGCTGCGCGTGGGCGCCTGCGCCGACCGGCCGAAAGCATTCTTCCGTGACCCGTGGAACCTCTTCGACCTCGCGGTCGTGGCCTCCGCCTTCGTCCCCCTCGTCCGCGAGAACACCACCCTGCTGCGGCTGCTGCGCCTGGCGCGGGTCCTGCGCACCGCCCGCTTCCTGCCCCACCTGCGCATCCTGCTGATCGCCGTCGGCCGCAGCCTGCCGGGCACCGCCAGCTTCCTGTTCGTCGGCGCGCTGGTCCTGTACGTGTACGCCATGGTCGGCTGGGTGTGCTTCGCGCGGTCGGACCCCGGGCACTACGGCTCGGTGGGCCGCGCGATGCTCACGCTCTTCCTGCTGACCACGCTCGACGGTCTGACCGACGCCGTCCGCGCGGGACTGCAGATCTCCCGGCTGAGCATCATCTACTACGCCTCCTACGCGCTGCTCGCCTCCTTCGTGCTGGTGAATGTACTCATCGGCGTCGTCCTCAACTCCCTGGACGAGGCACGCGAGATGGAGGACGAGGCGAACCGCGCCCCGGCGCCGGGCACGGATCCCGACGTCCGGGCACGGATCGCCACCGCCCGCCGGGCCCTGGACGAGATCGAGGCGAGCCTCCCGGTGGCGGCCGACGGCGGGCGGCCGGAACGGCAGCTGGAGGCCTCGCACAGCGGGCCCTGAGGGCCGGGGCCCCGGTCATTCGTTCCCGGGGTCGAGCAGACGGATGTCCCACGTACCGTCCGAGCGCCGGGTGGAGGCCCAGCGGTCCGGCGGCGCCACGACCGGAAACTGGCCGACGAGCGAGTCCGCCTCGAAGAGCACGCCGTCGAAGCGGACCCGGCCCCGGAAGCGTGCCTGCGCGAAGTCCACCGGCGCTTCGAAGACCGCTCTGTTGGACAGGAGCCCGCCCTCCCACGCCGCGGACGCGAAGGAGACGGCCCCGGCGAAGACCGCCTCGTTCAGCATGGCCAGGCCGTCGAAGACGGTGCGGGAGAAGTCCGCCGTACCGGCCACCTGTACCCCGTTCAGGTCCGCGGATGCCTCCATCACCGCCCGGGCGAAGGAGACGTCACGCAGGAAGACCGCGTTCTTGAACCCCGCCGAACCGTGAAAGAGCGTCCGGCGGAACGTGGCCGTGCGGTGGAAGCGGCACCGGTCGAAGTCACCGACGTGCTCGAAGACCGCACCGTCGAGGGAGACCGGCCCGTCGAAGGTGGCTCCGGCGAAACCGGCCCGGCCCGCGAAGGTGGCCCGGACGAAGGACGCGCGATCCGAGAACTCGATGTCCGCCCGGTTCCAGCCGTCCACGAACCGTGCCCGGTCGAATTCCGCCGGCCCCAGTCTGGCGGGTCCCGGAACGCTCGGCTGCAGCGCCATGAGGAGGCGCGGCAGCAGGCCGTGATCGAAGGTGGTGCCCCGGAGGTCCACCGGCGCTCCCGGCGACAGTGTCCCGAGGTAGGTTTCCTGGTCCTCGACCTCCAGATGGGCAAGGCACCGCTCGTAGCCCGGCAGCCGGATGCCGGTGCAGACCCGCGGGTCGCCCGGTGAGGCTTCGAGTCCGCACACCGGCCAGCCGATGCCCTCGTCCAGGAGCCCGCCCGCCTCGGTCAATGCCTGCCCGAGCACCCCGGCGGGCGCGTGGTCCTCGGTACACACCCATCCTTCGTCGGCGCCGCCCACCCGGCGCAGCGCGAGCCGGGCGGGCCCGAACATGTCACCCAGTTCCTCGTGCAGGCGGTCGGAGACCGCGAGGACGAGCGCCCCCGGGCGCACCGGCCGTCCCAGCAGATCCGCGATCGCGGGGTGCCGCACCAGCCGGGCGCTCTCGTCCGTGCCGCCTCCCACGGCCACGCCGAGAGAGGGGTGCATACCGTCCATGCGCCGGAATCCGTACCGGGTCATGACCCCGGGCAGTTCGATCAGGAGCCGGCCCGCCTTGGCGTGGGCGCCCGGCGCGGCGAGCGTGACGAGCAGCGGAGCGTCCCCCTCGCCGCCGGTAAGCCGCCCGGTGACGCCCGTGTACGTCATGAGCTCGGCCAGCATGGCGTGCGTCTCGGATTTCGCCGAGCTCCCGGTCGGGTGCACGCCGTCGGCGCCGGGCAGCACCGCCAGGCACACCGCGGTCTCCGCGTCCTGCGCCCGCCCGGAACCCTCCAGCACCGCGCGGAAGCCCGGTTGTTCCAGCAGGGCGTCGGCCAGCAGGAACACCATGCGGTGGGGCCAGACGGTGTGGACGACGCCGACCAGCGCGCCGTCCACGGAGACGGGGCCGCCGCGGAAGTGCGTCCAGCCCTCCGGTTCCGCGGAGAGCCTGACGAGTTCGCCGTTGCGCGCGCCGTCGTGCGGGGCCACCTCACCCGTGAGCGCGAGCGGGTCCCCCTGGTCGGTGCGGCCGTCGATCCGCAGCCGGTCCAGGCGGTGGTGGTCCCCCGCCGTCAGCCAGGGCAGCGGCTCCACGCCGACCGCCGGATCCATCAGGTCCTCCTCGGCCTGGAGCAGCAGCATCCGGGGCGCCGCCTCGTCCCACCACACCGCACGGCAGGGGATCTCCCGGTCGCCGGGCCGTACCCAGGCCACCGCGCCCGCGGGGGGCACCGCGTCCCCCACCGTGAGGACGAGGCGCGGGGTCAGCAGGGTGCCGACCTCCTGCGGCTCGGCCATCCCGTCGTGGCGGACCCGGACGACCCGGTCGGCCAGGCCCGGATCCCGTGGTGGCCGCGCCGCGAACGGCAGGGCCCCCTCGGCCACCCGGCGCACGCCCTCCCGGCCCGTGGTGACCCGGGTCGCGGAGAAGTCCGGGCCGGTGCGCCGGTTGCGGGACATGAACTCCCAGACGCGGCGCCGGACCAGCTCGCGTACGGCGGCCACGTCCCCGCGCAGCTGCGAGCCGAGCAGCGCCTCCCGTACGCCGGGCAGGAACTCGAACTCCACCTCCCCGGCGTCCTGTTCGTCCTCCCAGGCCTCGAAGAGCCCGCCGAGGGCGACCTCGGCGAGGTGGCCGTGCTCCGAGTCGCGCAGCAGGGAGCGCCGGACCAGGGTCATCACCGGCAGGGTGAGCGGTACGGCGGCCAGGTGGGCGGCGAGCTGCTGGGCCGTCGGGGAGGCGTTCGCGCGGAAGTCTTCCACCACCTCCAGGGCGCTGCGGCCGCCGCCGGGGGCCGGATCGTCCGGGGCGCTCGCGGCTGCGGGTTCCGGGTCCAGGCGCAGGCAGGCGAGGCGCCGCCACCGGCCGTCCCCGGAGACCACCCGCACCAGCCGGGCCAGGCTGCCGGAGGCGGCACCGACCACGGGGACGACGGCCGGCGGGGCGGCGCGGCGGCGGCCGGCGCGGGCGCGGCGGGCGGCCGGGATCCGCTGCCAGGAGCGGGTGGCGGCGGCCGGCCGGTCGGCGCGGACGGCGAAGGGGACGGGCCGGACGGCGCCGCGCGTCCAGAGCCGTTCGGGCAGGACGTTCAGTACGGCGACGGCGTTGTGCGCGCACCAGTGCCGGAGCATGCCCTGCACCGGGGCCTCGCGCCAGCCGCCCGCCACTGTGTCGGAGAGTACGAGGATCAGGCGGCGGCCCGCCGGGTCGGCCAGTTCCAGGGGGTTGCGGGGCGGGCCGCCGTGGCCGCGGGTGACCATCGGGGTGGCGCCGGGGCCGGTGCCGGTCAGCTGCCAGGTGCGCACGTCGCGGAAGACGCCGCTGCGGGTCAGGACGCGGCGGAGCTCGTCCACGTGGTCCGACCAGAGCAGCATGGAGTGGTGGGTGTCGACGACCAGTGCCAGGTCCAGCCAGCGGCTCTCGGCGGGGCGCAGGACCGGGGTCGTCACCATCCGTTCGATGCTGCGTTCCACGGTGAGCTGCTCGTCCAGTTCCTCCCCCGGGCCGCCGATGGAGCGTCTGCCGACGGGCCGCAGGGAGCGCATCAGGGCGAGCGGGTCGTCGAGGGAGGCGGCCCGCGGCAGCCGCAGCGGGGAGCCGCGGCGTTCCGCGCCGCCGTCGTCCGGTTTCCCGGCGGGGTCGCGCCGGGCGGCCGGGAAGAGCTGCACGGCCGGTTCGCCGCCGGCCGGGGCGTCCGTGCCGGGTGCGGGGCCGGGCTCGGGTGAAGGGGTGCCGGGGGGCGGCGGCCGCTCGCCCGGCGGGCCGGCGCCGGGCGCCCCGGGCGGGCGGGCCTCGCGGCCCGGGTCCACCCGGGCCGCGAGCCACAGGATGTCGGCGATCTCCTCCGCGCCGATGCCGGTGTTCGGGACGCTGCCGTCGGCGCCGTCGGCGAGGGCCGCGAGCAGCTTCTCGATCACGCCGTGGGCCCGGTCAGGTGCTGCATGACGGTGGCGAGGAAGCGTTCTCGGTCGGCGGGCGCGGACCAGGCACCGGCGAGGCGGAGCTGGATGGCGTTGAGGAGCTGGTCGGTGGCGAGGTCGCCGTCCTCGCCACGGTCGAGGAAGGCCTGGACGAGGTCCTGGTACTCCTCGCCGGATTCGATGTCGACGCCGAGCCGGCGGCGCACGATGCGGGCGAGCTTGTCCGGTCCGGGCGGCTCCAGGTGGAGGCGGACGCAGCGGCGCAGGAAGGCGGGCGGGAAGTCGCGTTCGCCGTTGCTGGTGAGGACCACGATGGGGAAGTAACGGCACTGGACGCGGCCCTGGGTGATCCGTACGGCCGCGTCGGGGTCGTCGTCGGTGCCGATGGCGACGGTGGGGTCCTCCTGGGCGAGGCGGGCGAGTTCGGGGATCAGGAAGCCGCCGTCCTCGAAGACGGTGAGGAGGTCGCCGGGGAGGTCGATGTCGCTCTTGTCGATCTCGTCGACGAGCAGCACGCGGGGGCGGTCCTGCGGGAGCAGGGCGGTACCGAGGGGGCCGAGGCGCAGATAGCGGGAGATGGAGGGGGCGGACGGGACGGCGGCGGTGTCCGGCGCGGGCGCTGGCACGGGTACGGGCACGGATACGGGTACGGCTGCGGCGGGGTGCGCGCCCGGTGTGCGCAGCTGCTCCAGGCCGGCCTCCTGGAGGCGGCCGATGGCGTCGTACAGGTACAGCCCGTCCCGCAGTACGGTCCGGCTGGTGATCGGCCAGTGCAGTACGGGGCCCAGGTTCAGGTCGGAGGCGATGCTGTACGCGAGCGTGGACTTGCCGACGCCCGGCTTCCCGGTGACGAGCAGCGGCCTGCGCAGGTGGAGGGCCGTGTTGACGACGTCCTTCTCCGGCTCGTCGGGTACGTAGCCCTCGCCGCGGCGCCAGGTGCGCTCCCAGGCCGCTCCGGCGCACCCGGGCGGCGCGTATCCGGGGTCGGGGGCGCCGGTGAAGTCCCGCCAGGGTGGCGGGAATCCGGCCTCCAGGCGGGCGCGCCGGTCCGCGCCCTCGCCGGTCCCGTGGTACAGCCACCAGTCCTTCGCCACTGCCTCTGCCTCCATCTTCGGTTCCGCCGTCTGTCGGTGGTCGGGGTCAGGCCAGGGACCGGAGGCCCGGCATGTCGTCGGGATCGTCCCACAGGAGCACCAACTGGTCTCCCCCTGTGGGCGGTTGCTGGACGCGTGCGGCTCCCCCGGCGGCGCCGGCGGCCGCCCGGCGCACCTCCCGCACGCGTGCGGGCAGGGCCAGTACGTCCAGTGCGCCGGGGTCGGGGCGGCCGTCCGGCCCAGCCGGGGCCAGCAGGTCGAGGAGTGCGGGCGCGGGCAGGCCGCCGCCGCGCCGCCATACGGCCACCGGGAGCCCGCCTTCGAGTACGGCCTCCAGCAGCCCGGCGTGCGGGGCGGCCGTGGTGTGCGCGAGGACGCAGGCGGGCGGTGGCTGCGCGGCCAGCTCCATTCCGAGCGCGTCGGTGACCTCCTCGTCCGTGACGACGCGTACGGCGTCGGGGTGCCGGCCGCCCTGGGCGTGCAGCCAGCGCCAGGCGCCGTGCCACTCGGCCCGGGTGTCCGCCCGCTCCTGCGGGCAGCGCACCACCACCTGGTGGAGCAGGCCGAGGGCGCGGCGCCGGCCGGCCGGTCCGCGGGGCACCGGCCACTGGTCGAAGTCGGCGTCGAGCAGTTCGTACGGCACGTGGAACTCGATGCGGTCCACCGCGGCGTACGCCTGCCGCCCGGCCTCGCCGTCCGGCCCGCCACCGGTGTCCGACGCGCCGCCGATCAGGGCGAGTTGCCGTACGAGCTCCTCCCGCACCCCGTCCAGCGTGACCGGCTGCCCCTCCGACTCCCAGATGTGCCGGGCCCGTTCGCCCCGCAGCCACATCCGGGCCAGGTATCCGGGCTCCCCTCCCGGCGGTGTCTCCAGCCGGACGTGCACGACCATCCTGCGGGCCGGGGGCGGGGGCGGGGGCAGCACCGGCAGGGCGAGGCGCTCGCGGGTGGCCCGTACCCAGTCCCCGAGCCGGGCCGCCCACCGCGCGTCGCCCGCGGCGGCGGCCCGGTCCGCGAGGAACCGTACGAAGGGCACCGCCAGTGGCATCCCGCCGCGCCCGCCCTGCCGCTCGTCCAGGTCCTGGACCACCTCCAGCAGGCCGTCCCCCGGCAGGCCGCCGCGCGCCGGGGTGGTGCAGCCGGCCGCCTTGAACGCCCAGGCGTAGGCCTCGTAGGCGCAGCGCGGCAGCTCGCGGCCCTCGAAGAGCTCGCCGAGCCCGTCCCAGGCCGTCTGGTCGAGCCTGGCGGCCCGGGGCAGTGCGGCCCGGGGCAGGTCGTCGTCGAGGAAGGAGCAGGCGTCCCAGTCCCGGTCGACGATGAACTGCGGCAGCTGCCAGCCCTCGCCGCGCTCGCGCAGCTCCTGGAAGGTGCGGTGGATGCTGAGGGCGGCGCCGGGCAGCCCGCTGACGCTCTCCCGTACGGACCGTCCGCCCAGTTCGCCGAGCAGGGCCTCGGTGAACCGGCCGGCGCCGCGCTCGGGGTCGTTCTGCGCAACCTCGCCCTCGCGGGAGGCGTAGAGCCGGAACTGGCGCCGGCCCGGCACCGAACTCCCGCCGCCGTAGTCGGTGTTGCCGAAGTTCCAGCGGGTGTCGCGGGGCGCGTCGACCCGGCAGGAGTCCACGAGTGCGGCCTGGAGCGGGAAGCGGCGCTGTTTGACGAGGTCGGTCCGCCACCAGCGCAGCGCCGAGTCGAGGTTGAGGTGCCTGATCTGGCTGGGGCGGGCGTCGGCGCAGGGCAGCATCAGCTCCTGGCGCGGCCCGAGGTAGCCGTGTCCGGCCCAGAAGATCCAGAGCAGGTCGCCGTCGCACTGCGGGAGTTCGTCGAGCAGTGCCGACTTCACGTTCTCCTCGGTCGCCGGCCGGCAGGCCGTGCGCAGGGCGGTCATCGCCGGGGAGTCCGTCCAGTCGAGGTCGCCCGGATCGTCGAGTGGGGAGAGCAGCAGCCGGACGTTGCCGGGCGGTACCTCGGCGGGGCCGGTCAGCCACCGGGCGAAGCGCAGGGCGTCGCGGGCCGGGCCGCGCAGGTTCCAGCGGTGGCTGATGTCGTAGCGCTCGACCCCGGCGACGAGCGCGAAGGTGCGCTGCGGTCCGAGGGCCGGGGGCAGGAAGTCGGCGGGAGTCACCCGATCTCCGCCTCGGTCACCGCCTGTTCGATGCGCTCGTAGAGGGAGTCCTGTTTCCAGTAGGCGCTGTGGCAGGCCGGGAAGGGCTGGCCGCTGCGGACCTCGTGGTCGCTGACGCGCGCGTCGCCGGGGAAGACGGGTGCGGCGAGGTAGGAGAGCACGTCGTGCCGGTCGTAGACGTTGAGCCAGCGCGGGAAGCCGTACGGGAGTTTCGCGCCGGGTTCGAGCGCGGTGAGGGCGCCCAGTTCGTGGAGGAACGGGGCCTGGGAGCCGACGGTGACCAGCAGCTCGGCCCCGGGGACGGCCTCACCGCGGGCGGCGGCGAGGGTGAGGAGGTCCACCAGGGCGATCCCGCCGAGGCTGTGGCCGATGAGTACGGTCGGCCCCGGATCGGCGGTGATCCGGGCGTGCAGGAACTCCCGCAGCTCGTGGCCGCGGGACTGGTAGCGCAGGATGTCGCCGAGCACGGGGGTGGCGCCGACGGTGAGGGAGCCGCGCCGGGCGTCGAGGAGGGGCTGGGTGGTGACCCGCAGGGCGAGCCGGCCGAGGACGGCGGCCACGCGCGCGCCGGGAACCCGGCCGTCACCGCCGAGGCGGGTGGTGAGCAGCTCGACGAGGCGGTCGCGTTCGGCGCCGGTGCAGTCGGCCTCGTCGGTGGCGGCGGCGAGGGCGGCGGCGGTCACGGCCCGGGCGAGGGCGGTGGCCAGCTCGCGGGCCTGCGGCTCGTCGGCGGCGCGGGCCGCTGCCCGGGCCGCTTCGGCGGAGCCGGCGGCAGCGTCCAGGGCGGCGGCGAAGCCCGCGGCGAGGCCGGTGCCGTGCAGCAGGGCGCCGAGCTCGTCCCCGGTCGGTGGCGGCGCGGGCGGTAAGCCTTCGAGCAGCGCGAGCACCCGGGCTCCGGCGGCCTGTACGCCGGGCATCGCGAAGGCGTCGCCGTACCCGGCGTCCTCGTCGTACGCGTCGCCGGCGTCACCCCGGTCACCCCGGTCACCGGGGCCCGCCCAGCCCGCCTCGGCCAGGACCCGCAGCTCGCACAGCGGGTCGGCCAGCAGCAGCGCCCACTCGGCCGTCTCCGCGTCCACGGGGTCGGGCGCACCCTGCGGCCCGGGGCGCAGTCCCGGCACCGAACGGCCGCCCGCGCCGAGGGTCGCGCCGAACCGGTCGCCCCAGTAGCAGGAGTCGACGGCCGCTCCGGGGAATCTGGCCGTCAGCCGCTCACGGACCTGGGCGAACAGCCGATCGTGCCGCTCGCGCCGTACCCCCGTACCGTGGACAAAGAGAAAACGCATCGCAGCCCGGCCCCCCTCGCGCAGTCGTCCCCCGCCCGGCACCATAGCCCGCTGGGGGTAACAGGGGCCATGGAACGCCGAGTTCGGCGTGCGCGGGCGGATCGGGGGCCGCCGGCGGGGGTACCGGGGGCGGGGGCTGTGAGCACGGACACGCCCGGCCGCCGGAACCCGGACCGCCGCTCCCCCATCGAACGAAGAGTCTGAATGCGTCTGGGGCGGGAGTACCACATGGTTGGCAGGGTTGACGAGCGGGAACGGCAGCGGGGCCGGGCCGCCCCGCGGGGCTCCATGGTCGTCGGCCTCCTGTGCACCGTGGTCCTCGCGGGCGTCGGCTACGTCGCCTGGGAGCTGCGCGGCATCGCCGCGAACCGCGCGGACGGCGATCCGGCGCAAGGCGTCTACCGGCAGGACCCCGAGCGCGCCGACAAGACGGCGGCCTCGGTGCTGGACGGGATCGCGCGGGAGGACCCGGAGCCGCCGACGGACGGCAAGGCCTTCGGGGACGGCGGCAACCCGGTGGACTGGCGGTACGCCGGGTGGCAGCCCTCCGATCCCCTGGAGGCCCGGCCCACCCCGGCCGAGCCCGCCGTCGGCGCGCTCTTCTCCCCCGGCGGCGACGGCGACCCCGACCACCACTGCTCGGCCGTCGTGGTCCACTCCCCGCGGGGCGACCTGATCGCCACCGCCGCGCACTGTGTGTACGCCGGCGGCTTCCGCACCAACCTCGCCTTCGCGCCCGGCTACCGGGACGGCGTGGCCCCGTACGGCATCTGGGTGCCGACCCGGATCGACGTGGACCCGCGCTGGACGCAGGACCAGGACCCCGACCACGACATCGCCTTGGTCCGGCTGCGCCGGCCGGGCTATCCGGGGCAGCGGCTGGAGGACGTCACGGGGGCCCTGACCATGGACTTCGGGACCGAACTGCCGGCTCCCGCCCGGCTCATGGGCTACCCGAACCACGCCGAGCAGCCGCTGGAGTGCCGGAACACCGCCGTCCCGGCCGGGCCGGCGCAGGTGCGCCTGGACTGCGCGGACGTACCCAACGGCACCAGTGGCGGCCCCATGACGACCGGCCGCAGCGCCCTGATCGGGGTGATCGGCGGCCGCGACGGGGGCGGGGACGAGGAGACCACGTACAGCGTCCGCTTCGGCGACGCGGCCCGCGCCCTGTACGAGCGCTCCGCCACCTCCTGAGCGTCCGGTCGCCCTGGAGGCTTCCGGGGCTTCTGGAAGACCGTTCCGGAACGGTTCTCCCGTTTCCGGGAGTTGCTAGGCTCGCCGGCACGGATTTCGGACACCAGGACGCACACCGACGGGACGGCACCGTGTCTCCTAAGCAACAGCGTGGCGAGGCCACCGTCGACCTGCTCCTGACCACCGCCCTGCGGGTGTTCGCCGAGTCCGGCCAGCAGGGCTTCACCGTGAACGCGGTCGTCTCGGCCGGCGGGGTCAGCCTCGGCAGCCTCTACCACCATTTCGGCAGCTTCGACGGTCTCGCCGCCGCCCTCTACATCCGGTGCATGGACGAGCTGTGCGACGCCGTGATCGCCGCCCTCACCCGGTGCCGCACGGCCCGCACCGGGGTGCGCGCGTGGGTGACGGCCTACCTGACGTTCACCCAGGAACACCGGGACGTGGCGCTGTTCCTGCACGCCTCCGCCTATTCCGGTTATCTGGTGGCCCACGCCGAGGAGATCGGCGCGGCCAAGGCGGAGAAGTTCGCGGCCATCATGCGGTGGCTGGGGGTGCGCATGGAGCGCGGCGAGATCGCCCCGCTCCCGGCGCCCGTGGTCGAGGTGCTGGTCATGGGCCCGCTCGCGGAGGCCGCCCGGCGCTGGCTGTCCAGCACCTACGAGATCGACCTCACCGAGGCCGCCCGCTACCTCCCCGACCACATCTGGCGCTCCCTGCGCCCCGAGCCCGCCTGAGATCCCGCCCGGCCCGGCCCGGACCCCGGCCGTGACGGTCGATGCGGTCGTGACGGCCGCGGGTTTCTGGGTGGTTGTCCGGCTCGTCATCGTTCATGCCGCAGATTCTGCTGTGCAGGGGGCGCTCGGGGCAGGTCCGCGCCGGGGCGCCCGGAGGCAACCCGGGGGCGGACGGACTCACTTCGGGACGCCCGCGCGATCCGCTCAGCGCGGCAGGGCGGCGTACGAGACTCCCGTGAGCTTCTCGGAGGCCGCCCACAGCAGCTCGCCGGTGCTGTCGTCGAGGGTCCACCCGGCTCGCCAGGACCGTGCGGGCGCCCCGCGCCAGCCGAACCGCGGGCCGATGAACGTGTCCGGCCGGACCCCGGGCGCGGTGGCCGCGTAGAGGGTGGGCAGCGCGCCGGAGGCGGTGGGCTGGGCGAGGACCGCGTTGCCGATCGCGGCCACGCGCGAGTTGAGGGTGGGGCCCTCCAGCTTCGACGCTCCGGAGTGGAGGTTGCTGGAGGCGTAGCCGGGGTGGGCGGCGACGGCGGTGACCGGGGAGCCGGCGGCCGTGAAGCGCCGGGACAGCTCGTGGGTGAAGAGCAGGTTGGCGGTCTTGGAGCGGCCGTAGGCGATCCAGCGCCGGTAGCCGTGCTCGCCGCCCGGGTCGGCGAGGTCCGCGTCGTCGGGGCCGATCCTCCCCAGGACGTGGAAGCCGCTGGAGACGTTGACGATCCGGGCCCCGGGGGCGGCGGCGCGCAGTCGCGGCAGCAGCAGTCCGGTCAGGGCGAAGTGCCCGAGGTGGTTGACCCCGATCTGCGTCTCGAACCCGTCGGCGGTCCTCCCGTAGGGCAGGGCCATCACCCCCGCGTTGTTGATCAGCAGGTCCAGCGAGGCGTGCCGCTGCCCGTACCCGGCGGCGAACTCCCGTACGGAGGACAGGTCGGCGAGGTCCAGCGGCATGAATTCCGCCTGCGCCCCCGGCACTTCCGCACGCAGCCGGATGAGGGCCGCCCGGCCGCGGGCCGCGCTGCGGCAGGCCAGCACCACCGAGGCGCCGCGCCGGGCGAGCTCGCGGGCCGTGACGTAACCGATCCCGCTGTTGGCCCCGGTCACGACGGCGCTGCGGCCGCTCTGGTCGGGGATGTGCGTGGCGTTCCAGCCCGGCATGGCGGCTCCCTCGTGAGGCAGTGGGTTACCGAGGGTAGCCCGAGGAGGTTCCGCCGGTGCCGCCGGGCCGGGGCCAGGACGGGGCCAGGGCTGGGCCAGGGCGGGGGCCAGGGCGGAGCCAGGGCTGGGGCCAGGGCGGGGCGGGGCGCGGATCCGCAGGCCAGTAGGCTGCGCGGGTCCGCCCTGTTTCCCCCTCCCGTCCCCGAGGAACCGCGCAGTGAGCTCCCCGCCGCCCCCCATGCCCGTGACGGTCGTCGGCCTCGGCGCGGACGGCTGGGCCGGGCTCTCCCCCGCCGGCCGCTCCGCACTGTCCTCGGCCGAGGTGCTGATCGGCGGGCCGCGCCAGCTGGACCTGCTGCCGGCCGCCGAGTGCGCCGGTGAGCGGGTGGCCTGGCCGAGCCCGCTGCGGCCCGCCGTGCCGAAGCTGATGGCCGAGCACGCCGGCCGCCGGATCGCGGTGCTGGCCAGCGGTGACCCGATGTTCTACGGGATCGGCCGGGCCCTCGCCGAGGAGCTCGGGCCGCGGTCCCTGCGGGTCCACCCGCACCCCTCGTCGGTGTCCTACGCCTGCGCCCGCCTGGGCTGGCCGGTGGAGGACACCGAGGTGGTCACGATGGTCGGCCGCCCGCTGGCCCGGCTGGCGGCCGCGCTCCACGAAGGGCGCCGGGTGCTGGTGCTCAGCGCCGGAGCGGCGTCCCCCGGTGAGATCGCCGCCCTGCTGCGGGAGCGGGGCTTCGGCCCGAGCCGGATGCGGGTGCTGGAACAGCTCGGGTCCGAGCGCGAGGACACGTACGAGGGCCACGCCGACGGCTGGGACCACGCGCCCGGCGATCCCCTGAACGTGGTCGCGCTCGACTGCCGCCGGGACCCGGCCCACGACGCACCGCGCCTCGGCGCGACCCCCGGCCTGCCGGACACCGCGTACGAACACGACGGGCAGCTCACCAAGCGCCACGTCCGGGCCGCGACCCTGTGCGCGCTGGCCCCGGCCCCCGGCGAGCTGCTGTGGGACATCGGCGGCGGCTCCGGCTCCATCGGCATCGAGTGGATGCGTACGCACCCCTCGTGCCGGGCGGTGGCCGTGGAGCGCGTCCCGGAGCGGGCCGCACGCATCACCCGCAACGCGGCGGCGCTCGGCGTACCCGGCCTGCGCGTGGTCATCGGCGCCGCACCGCAGGCACTGGCCGGGCTGCCGGCCCCCGACGCCGTGTTCATCGGCGGCGGGCTGACCGCGCCCGGCCTGCTGGACGCGGTCTGGGACGCGCTGGCCCCCGGCGGCCGGCTGGTGGTCAACACCGTCACCCTGGAGTCGGAGGCGGTGCTCGCCGAGCGCTACCGGCGCCACGGCGGCGAACTGGTGAAGCTCGCCGTCGCGCACGCCGTGCCGGTCGGCGGTTTCACGGGCTGGCGGCAGGCGATGCCGGTCACCCAGTGGTCAGTGACGAAGCCGGACGGGACGGCCGCCGGGCCGACCGGGCCGACCGAGCAGAAGGATCGAACATGACCGTGTACTTCATCGGTGCGGGCCCCGGCGCCGCCGACCTGATCACGGTGCGCGGCGCCCGGACCCTGGCCGCCGCCCCCGTCTGCCTGTACGCGGGCAGCCTCGTGCCGCGCGAACTGCTGGCCGAGTGCCCGGCGGACGCCCGCCTGGTCGACACCTCGCAGCTCAACCTGGACGAGATCATCGCCGAGTGCGTACGGGCCCACGCGGCGGGCCAGGACGTGGCACGGCTGCACTCCGGCGACCCGTCGATCTTCAGCGCGGTCGCGGAGCAGATGCGGCGGCTCGACGCGGCCGGCATCTCCTACGAGGTCGTCCCGGGTGTCCCGGCCTTCGCCGCGGCCGCCGCCGCCCTCAAGCGGGAACTGACCGTCCCCACCGTCGGGCAGACCGTGATCCTGACCCGGATCGCCCAGCAGGCCACCCCGATGCCGCCCGGCGAGGACCTGGCCACGCTGGGCCGCAGCGGCGCGCTGCTGGTGCTGCACCTGGCCACCCGCTACGTGGACCGGGTCGTCGACGAGCTGCTGCCGCACTACGGGGCCGAGTGCCCGGTGGCGGTCGTGGCGATGGCCAGCCGCCCCGACGAGCTGATCCTGCGCGGCACCCTGGCCGACATCGCCGCGCAGGTGAAGGAGCACGGGCTGGTGCGCACCGCCGTCATCGTGGTGGGCCGCACGCTCGGCGCGGAGCAGTTCCGCGACAGCCACCTGTACTCGCCCGAGCGCGACCGGCATGTCTGCTGACGTGGCTCCGGTCCACGTCCTGATCCTGGGCGGCACGACGGAGGCCCGGCGCCTCGCGGAGGCGCTGGCCGGGGCGGGAGTGGGCTCGGCACCGGACGCCCGGCCGGCGGACAGCCCGGTCCCCGCCCCGTCGGCCGTCCCGTCGGCCGCCCCGTCGGCCGCGCCGGAGGCGATCCGGTACCGGGTGACCACCTCACTCGCAGGGCGGGTTGCCGCCCCCGTGCTGCCGCCCGGCGAGACGCGCATCGGCGGCTTCGGCGGTCCCTCCGGGCTGGCGGCGTGGATCACCACCCACCGGGTCACCCACCTGGTGGACGCCACTCACCCGTTCGCGGAGCGGATGAGCTTCAACGCGTCAGAGGCGGCGGCCCTTTCGGGGATACCGCTGCTGGCGCTGCGCCGCCCCGGCTGGACGCCGGAGCCGGGTGACGACTGGACCTTCGTGGACTCCCTGGAAGAGGCGGCCGGCCGACTGCCCGGCCTCGGCACCCGCGCCTTCCTCACCACCGGCCGGATGGGCCTGCACACCTTCGCCGGGCTCACCGACACCTGGTTCCTGGTGCGTTCGGTGGACCCGCCGGCGCCGCCGGTGCCCCCGCGCCTGGAAGTCCTGCTGGCCCGGGGCCCGTTCACCCTGGACGACGAGCGGGAGCTGCTCGCACGGCACCGGATCGACGTCCTGGTGACGAAGGACAGCGGCGGCTCGGCCACCGCCCCCAAGCTGACGGCGGCCCGCGAAGCGGGCATCCCGGTGGTGGTCGTGCGCCGGCCCCCGGTTCCGGCGGGAGTCGCGGAGACCGGCTCGGTCGAGGCCGTCCGCACCTGGCTGCGCACGAGCCGCTAGGAAAAGGGATTGCCCCGGTGGCGGGACTCACGTTGGGTGGGCGGCATGACCGAACTGCACACCGACCGCCTCGTCCTGCGCCCGTGGCGGGACTCCGACCTCGAACCCTGGGCGGCGATGAACGCCGATCCCGAGGTGCGCCGGCACCTGGGCGACCTGCTCACCCGTGAGCAGAGCGAGGCCTCCATCGTGCGGTTCCGGGCCGCGTTCGACCGGCGGGGCTACGGCTGGTGGGCCGTCGAGGTCCGCGCCACGGGTGAGTTCATCGGCTTCGCGGGCATGGACCACGTGGACGACGGCATGCCGTTCACCGGAGTGGAGATCGGCTGGAGGCTCGCCCGGGCGGCCTGGGGACAGGGCTACGCCACCGAGGCGGCGCGGGCGGTCCTGGCCCACGGCTTCGACACGCTCGGGCTGCCCGAGATCCTCGCGGTGACGACGGCCGGCAACCTCCGCTCCCAGGCGGTGATGCAGCGGATCGGGATGACCCGGGACCCGGCCGGCGACTTCGACGACCCCGACGCGCCCGAAGGAGCGCTGCGTCCGAACGTGCTGTTCCGCCTGGCGTGCGGCGCGGCCGCGGGAGCCGACACGCCCACGGCCGGCTGAAGCGCCGCGGGACGTCCGGCTCCGGTACGCGGGGAAGGCCCGGCGCGGTCCTCGCGCCGGGCCTTCCCCGCGTACCTCGCGTACCGCTCCGCCTCACCCGGTCACGGGTAGCGGCGCGGCGTCCACGTGATCCTCGACCCGTCGGCCCGCTCGGTGACCTGTGTCTGCGAGGAGCCGATCAGCAGGATCGTGCGCATGTCCACCTCGGACGGCTCCAGTTCGGCGAGCGTGACGATCCGCACCGACTGCTCCGGCCCGCCCACGTCGCGCGCGACGACCACCGGGGTCTCGGGCGAGCGCAGTTCCAGCAGCAGCTCGCGGGCCTGGGCCACCTGCCAGGTCCGGCTGCGCGAGCCGGGGTTGTAGAGGGCGAGCACCAGGTCGGCCGCGGCGGCCGCGCGCAGCCGCTCCGCGATGACCTCCCAGGGCTTGAGCCGGTCCGAGAGCGAGATGGTGGCGTAGTCGTGGCCGAGCGGGGCGCCGGCCGCGGCGGCCGCCGCGTTGGCCGCGGTCACCCCCGGCAGGACCCGTACCGGCACGTCCTTGTACTCCGCCTGCCCGGCCACCTCCAGGACCGCCGTGGCCATGGCGAAGACACCGGGGTCGCCGCCGGAGACCACGGCCACCCGCTTGCCGCGCCGGGCGAGGTCGAGGGCGAACTCGGCGCGCTCCGACTCCACCTTGTTGTCGGAGCCGTGCCGGACCTGGCCCGGCTTGACGGGCACCCGGTCCAGGTAGGTGGTGTAGCCGACCAGCACCTCGGCGTCGGCCAGCGCGCGCCGGGTCTGCGGGGTGAGCCACAGCGGGCCGGCCGGGCCGGTGCCCACGACGACGACCTCGCCGGGGCCGGACGGCACGCTGCCCGGGTTGCCGATGCGGCTGGGGACCACGGCGACGGCGAAGTACGGCACGCTGTCGGCGTCGGTGTCGGCGAGGAGGCCGGTGCGCTCGCCCTCCATGGTGGCGCGCTCGACGTAGCGGGCCTCGGCGAGCCGGCCGCTGTTCTCCATCGCGCCGCGCACGGCCGGGAAGGTCCGGCCGAGCTTCATCACGACCGCCGAGTCGGTGGCGGCGAGGCGGGCGGTGAGCTCCTCCTCGGACAGGGTGCCGGGGAGGATGGTCAGCACCTCCTCACCCTCCACGAGCGGGGTGCCGAGCCGGGCGGCGGCGGCGCTCACGGAGGTGACGCCGGGGATGACCTCGGTCTCGTACCGGTCCGCGAGCCGCTTGTGCATGTGCATGTACGAGCTGTAGAAGAGCGGGTCGCCCTCCGCGAGCACGGCGACGGTCCGGCCGGCGTCCAGGTGCGCGGCCAGGCGGGCCGCGGCGGCCTCGTAGAACTCCTCCATCGCCCCCTGGTACCCGCCGGGGTGGTCGGTGGTCTCGGTGGTGACCGGGTAGACCAGCGGTTCCTCGACGTGGTCGGCACGCAGGTGCTTCGCCGCGATCGAACGGGCGATGGAACGGCCGTGGCGGGCGCTGTGGTAGGCCACGACGTCGGCCTCGGCGATCACCTCGACGGCACGCAGCGTCATCAGCGACGGGTCGCCGGGGCCGAGTCCGACCCCGTACAGCCGCCCCTTGGCGATGTCGCTCATTCGGCCACGCTCGCAATGGCGTTGACGGCGGCGGCGGCCATCGCGCTGCCACCGCGCCGGCCGCGCACGATCAGGTGGTCGAGTCCCGAGGCGTGGGCGGCGAGGGCGTCCTTGGACTCGGCGGCGCCGATGAAGCCGACGGGGACCCCGATGACGGCGGCGGGGCGCGGGGCGCCCTCCTCGATCATCTCCAGCAGCCGGAACAGCGCGGTCGGCGCGTTGCCGACGGCGATGACCGAGCCCTCCAGCAGGCCGCGGTCGCGCCAGACCTCCAGGGCGGCGGCGCTGCGCGTGGTGCCCATCTTCGCGGCGAGCTCCGGTACGGCCGGGTCGGAGAGCGTGCAGATCACGTCGTTGTCGGCGGGCAGCCGCTTACGGGTGACACCGCTGGCGACCATCTGGACGTCGCACAGGATCGGCGCGCCCGCCTCCAGCGCCGCGCGGGCGCGCAGCACGACCTCGGGGGTGTACCCGAGGTCCTGCGGGAGGTCGGTCATTCCGCAGGCATGGATCATGCGCACCGCGACCTGGGCGACCGTGTCGGGCAGCCCGGAGAGGTCCGCCTCGGCGCGGATCGTGGCAAAGGACTGGCGGTAGATGGCCGCGCCGTCCTTCTCGTACTCAAACACGGTGTACTCGCTCATTTCTTCACTACGTCGGGGTCGGTGCGGGCGTCCGCGAGTGCCGCGGCAAGTTCGGAGGGCCGTACGCCGTCGCGTACGGGGCGGCCGGGCGCGGCGAGCCGGTATCCGGAGCCGGTGGCGACCAGGTCCACCCAGGCGGTGCCGCGCGGATGCCCGCAGCGGCGTTCGCAGCCGGACCAGTGCACGGGCAGCGGACCCCGCGCGCGGTCGGCGACGGCCCGCGCGTCGGCGCGTACGTCCGCGCGGGATTTCGCACAACCGGGCCGCCCGGTGCAGGCGGTGACGGACTCCCAGGGGCTGCCGGGGGCGAGGACCAGCCCGGCGTCCTCGATGCGGGCGGCTCCGTGGGCGCTCGCCGCGGGCAGGATGACGCTGCGCCACGGGGTGACGCGCAGCTCGCCGCTCCCCTCGTCCGCGACCTGCGCCAGGACCCGCCATTGCGCGGAGCCGAGGCGGCCGAGCGGGGGCAGCACGCACAGGGTGGCGCGGTCGGGCCCGCGCGCGCCCGACGGCTCGGGCGGCGCCGCGTACGGCCAGTCCACGGGGCCGGCGGGCGTCGCGGCGATCCCCGCGGCGTCGAGGCGCCGGCCGAACTCGGCGGTTCCCAAGGTGTGTTCGGCGGGCAGTTCGGAGACCCGCCAGGCCTGGGTGCCCGCTTCGGCGGCGGCGTCGAGGAAGTACCGGGCGGCCGTCAGCGCCGCCCGGGGGGCGTCCTGCCCGGCCAGCTCCACTGCGTCGGCGGCCCGGCCGAGCCGGACCAGCGCCCGGCCGTCGGGGCGGCCGAGGACGGTCACGTCGGGGCCGAGCGCGGCCACGTCGCCGCGCCCGTCGTCGAAGGCGAACAGGAACCGCCCGGACAGTGCGGCCGCCCAGGGGCTCGCGCACAGCTGCCGGTCGAACTCCAGGGCCCAGGCCAGCGCGTCGGGCCGGTCCGGCCCTTCCGGCCCCTGCGGCCCCTGCGACCCGTCCAGGCCGGACAAGGGCGTCGCCACGATGTTCCGTACCCGCTCATGGCTCGGCGCGGGAAGCAGCCCGGCCCCGTCCAGCAGCTCCGCGAGCCCGGCGCCGCACCCGTCGGCCAGTCCGCGCAGCTGCACATTGCCGCGCGAGGTCAGTTCCAGGTGCCCGTCCCCGAACCGGTCGGCGGCGAGCGCCAGCACCGAGGCCTGCCGCACGGTGAGCAGCCCGCCCGGCACCCGGACCCGCGCCAGGAACCCGTCGTCCGCCGCGTGCAGCCGCAGCGCGCCGGGGCAGGCGTCACCGCGCTCCCGTATGACGGGTTCGTCCCGCGATGCGGCGGAGGGGGGCTGGGGCATGGCCGCGAGCATACCCACGATTACGACCCCCGGACCTGTGTCCGTCACCACCCCGACCAGCGATTCCAGCCCCGCCGGCGTTTGAGGCGCGGGGCCCCGGGCAGAGCCCCGCTCATCCAGCCCCGCCGGCGTTTGAGGCGCGGGCTCCCAGGCAGAGCCCCGCTCATCCAGCCCCGCCGGCGTTTGAGGCGCGGGCTCCCGGGCAGAGCCCCGCTCATCCAGCCCCGCCGGCGTTTGAGGCGCGGGGCCCGGGGCAGAGCCCCGGCAACGGCGCCGCACCCGGACCACACACCCGCCACCCCAGCGGGAGCGCACCGGCACGTCAACCACCCGCCCGCCCCAGCCGCATCCACCCGGCCCTAAGATGACCTTCCGGCGGACCACACGGCCCGCCGTCGCCGAGGACGGCGACATGGGAGGAAGCCCGGTGCGATTCCGGCGCGGTCCCGCCACTGTGAACCCCGCGGAGCGATCCGGCGACCGGGGTGAGTCAGGAACTCCCGCTGTCCTCACACTGCCCGGGGCGCGGAAACCCCGAGGAAGGCCTGCCGCCGCATGATTCTGCTGCTGTCGACGTCCGACACCGATCTGCTCAGCGCCCGCGCAGCGAACACGGCGGACGGCCCCGTCCCGTACCGGTTCGCGAACCCCTCCCGCCTCCCCCTGGACGACCTCCCCGGCCTGCTCGACGGGGTCGACCTGGTCGTCGTACGCCTCCTCGGCGGCCTCCGCGCCTGGCAGGACGGCCTCGACCTGCTCCTGGCCCCGGGCCAGACCCGCCCGGTCGTGGTGCTGACCGGCGAGCAGGCTCCGGACGCCCAGCTCATGGAGGCCTCCACGGTCCCCATCGGCATCGCCGCCGAGGCGCACGGCTACCTCGCCCACGGCGGCCCGGCCAACCTGGACCAGCTGGCCCGGTTCCTCTCCGACACCGTCCTGCTGACCGGCCACGGCTTCGAGCCCCCGGCCGCCTCCCCCACCTGGGGCCCGCTGGAGCGCACGCCCGGGACCACCACGGGCCCGCGGATCGCCGTGCTGTACTACCGCGCCCACCAGATGAGCGGGAACACCTCCTTCGTCCACGCCCTGTGCGACGCGATCGAGGCCCACGACGCCCAGGCGCTGCCGCTGTACGTGTCCTCCCTGCGCACCCCCGAGCCGGAGTTGATCGCCGCGCTGGAGTCGGCCGACGCGGTCGTCACCACCGTCCTCGCGGCCGGCGGCACCAAGCCCGCCACCGCCTCGGCGGGCGGCGACGACGAGTCCTGGGACGCGGGCGCGCTCGCCGGCCTCGGCGTGCCGATCCTGCAGGCGCTGTGCCTGACCGGCTCGCGCTCCGCCTGGGAGGAGAACGACGAGGGCCTGTCCCCGCTGGACGCCGCCACGCAGGTCGCGGTGCCCGAGTTCGACGGCCGCCTGATCACCGTCCCGTTCTCCTTCAAGGAGCTCGACGAGGACGGCCTGCCCGCCTACGTGGCCGACCCCGAGCGGGCCGCCCGGGTCGCGGGGATCGCCGTACGCCACGCCCGCCTGCGGCACATCGACCGCCGCGACAAGAAGGTCGCGCTGGTCCTCTCCGCGTACCCGACCAAGCACTCCCGCATCGGCAACGCGGTCGGCCTCGACACCCCGGCCAGCGCCGTGGAGCTGCTGCGCACCCTCATCGCCGGCGGCTACGACTTCGGGCCGACCGAGGACATCCCCGGTCTGGTCTCGGGCGACGGCGACGAGCTGATCCGCGCCCTGATCGAGGCCGGCGGCCACGACCAGGACTGGCTGACCGAGGAGCAGCTGGCCCGCAACCCGGTCCGCATCCCGGCCGCCGACTACAAGCGGTGGTTCGCCGAGCTCCCGGCCGAGCTGCGCGACAGCGTCACCGAGCACTGGGGCGAGGCCCCGGGCAACATGTTCGTGGACCGCTCCGCGAACCCGGAGGGCGACATCGTGCTCGCGGCCCTGCGCCGCGGGAACCTGCTCATCCTCATCCAGCCGCCGCGCGGCTTCGGCGAGAACCCGATCGCGATCTACCACGACCCGGACCTGCCGCCGTCTCACCACTACCTGGCCGCGTACCGCTGGATCCAGGCACGCGCGCAGGACGGCGGCTTCGGCGCCGACGCGATGATCCACCTGGGCAAGCACGGCAACCTGGAGTGGCTGCCGGGCAAGAACGCCGGCCTCTCCGCGGCGTGCGCGCCCGACGCCGCCCTCGGCGACCTGCCCCTCATCTACCCGTTCCTGGTCAACGACCCGGGCGAGGGCACCCAGGCCAAGCGCCGCGTGCACGCCACCCTGGTCGACCACCTGGTGCCGCCGATGGCGCGCGCGGAGTCGTACGGCGACATCGCGCGCCTGGAGCAGCACCTGGACGAGTACGCGCAGATCTCCGCGATGGACCCGGCGAAGCTGCCGGCCATCAGGGCCCAGATCTGGACCCTGATCCAGGCGGCGAAGCTCGACCACGACCTCGGTCTCGACGAGCGTCCGGACGACGACGGCTTCGACGACTTCCTGCTGCACGTCGACGGCTGGCTGTGCGAGGTCAAGGACGCCCAGATCCGCGACGGTCTGCACGTCCTGGGCGGCGCGCCGACCGGTGAGGCCCGGGTCAACCTTGTCCTCGCGATCCTGCGCGCCCGGCAGATCTGGGGCGGTACGACGGCCCTCCCGGGTCTGCGCGAGGCGCTCGGCCTGGACGAGTCCAAGGCCACCCGTACCTCGGCGGACGCCGTGGAGGAGCAGGCCCGCGCCCTGGTCCAGGCGATGGAGGACGCCAACTGGTCCCTGGACGCCGTGTCCACGGTCGCCGCGGACCACTCGGCGGACGTCGCGGCGGTGCTGTCCTTCGCGGCCCGCGAGGTGGTTCCGCGCCTGGCCGGCACCACGGACGAGATCGCCCACGTGGTCGCGGCCCTGGACGGCCGCTTCATCCCGGCGGGCCCCTCCGGCTCCCCCCTCCGCGGTCTGGTCAACGTCCTTCCGACGGGCCGTAACTTCTACTCGGTCGACCCGAAGGCCGTCCCCTCCCGCCTGGCGTGGGAGACGGGCCAGGCCCTGGCCGAGTCCCTCCTGAACCGGTACCGCACGGACAACGGCGAGTGGCCGGCCTCGGTCGGCCTGTCCCTGTGGGGCACGAGCGCGATGCGCACCTCGGGCGACGACGTGGCCGAGGCCATGTCCCTGCTCGGTGTCCGCCCGGTCTGGGACGAGGCCTCGCGCCGCGTCACCGGCCTGGAGCCGATCCCGCTCGATGAGCTCGGCCGCCCGCGCGTCGATGTGACGCTGCGCATCTCGGGCTTCTTCCGGGACGCGTTCCCGCACGTCATCGGCCTGCTGGACGACGCGGTGCGCCTCGCGGCGTCCCTGGACGAGCCCGCCGACCAGAACTTCATCCGGGCCCACGCCCAGGCGGACCTGGCCGAGCACGGCGACGAGCGGCGCGCGACGACCCGCATCTTCGGCTCGCGCCCGGGCACGTACGGAGCCGGCATCCTGCAGCTGATCGACTCCCGCGACTGGCGTACGGACGCCGACCTCGCGGAGGTCTACACGGTGTGGGGCGGCTACGCGTACGGCCGGGGCCTGGAAGGCCGCCCCGCCCGGGACGAGATGGAGACGGCCTACAAGCGCATCACGGTCGCCGCAAAGAACACGGACACCCGCGAGCACGACATCGCGGACTCGGACGACTACTTCCAGTACCACGGCGGCATGGTGGCCACGGTCCGCGCGCTGCGCGGCACCGCCCCCGAGGCCTACATCGGTGACTCCACCCGGCCGGAGACGGTCAAGACCCGCACCCTGGTCGAGGAGACCAGCCGCGTCTTCCGCGCCCGCGTCGTGAACCCCAAGTGGATCGAGGCGATGCGCCGCCACGGTTACAAGGGCGCCTTCGAGCTCGCGGCGACGGTGGACTACCTCTTCGGCTACGACGCCACGACGGGCGTGGTCGCGGACTGGATGTACGACAAGCTCACCGAGACGTACGTCCTGGACCCGACGAACCGCGCCTTCCTGGAGGAGGCCAACCCGTGGGCCCTGCACGGCATCGCGGAGCGCCTGCTGGAGGCCGAGTCGCGCGGCATGTGGGAGAAGCCGGACCCGCAGATCCTCGAATCCCTGCGCCAGGTCTACCTGGACACGGAGGGCAACCTGGAAGGCGAATCGGAGTAGCCCTCCCCTGCACAGAGGCCGTCCCCCTCACCCTGCCGACGGGTGAGGGGGACGGCTTTCCTCATGCAGGCCCACGCACCCCGAGCACGCGGACCTTGAGCACTAGGCCTTGACGGTCTGGTTCAGCGCGACGAGCGCCTGGGCCCAGCGGACGTACTTCAGCTGCCCGAAGTCGGCGACGGTCTTGATCCCGAACGCCTGGTGCAGCAGCTTGCCGTCCTCGTCGCTGACGCCCTTGAGTGCGGCAACGGGAGCCGCGAGCACCTCGGCGAGCGGCTTGTCGGCCCACGCCTTGTCGAGCACCTTGTCCAGATCGATCGCCATGAGTGTCCCTCCGGGAATGTTGGCACCGTATACGCGGGCAAACCTAACCCAATCGGACAATCACCTCGCGCTGCGGCACGCCGCCGATGTGTCAGGAGATGTTCTCGATCCTCTTGCCGTCGACGAGGTACCTGGGCAGGTGCGGCAGTTCCGGGTCGAGCGGGAAGCCCTGGTCGTGGGCGAGGCAGGCCATGGCGAGCGGGCCGAGCGCCACCCGGGCGCGCGGCGCCGCCGACTCCGCCCAGTAGCCGCCGTGTTCCGCGAGGGCTTCGGCGAGCACCTCGCCGAAGGCCTCGTGGTCCCGCGTGAAGAGGCGGTGGAAGAGCGCGACCGGCTGGTAGTCGACGCGGTTCACGAACTCGTCCGGGGAGTGGGTCAGCGTCTCGGGCAGGGACGCCTGCATGGTGGCGAGCAGCTTCTCCACGACCGCATCGCCGGAGCCGCCGGTGAGGTAGGTCCGCAGGGTGTCGATCCAGTGCAGGACGTAGGCGTCGACGGTGTCGTCCTGCCGCAGCGTCTCCATCGGGACCCCGCACAGCCGGGCCACCCGGTCGTGCGCGCGGCAGGCGAGCGCGAGGTAGACGGCGTCGAGCCAGGCACGGGCGTCCGCGGGCGGAGCCGCGGCCGTGGCGGGCAGCCGCAGGGTGTTCTCCTCGCCCAGGTACCACTGCGCCGGCTCGGTGCCGGTGAACAGCGCGGAGCCGAGCCGCACGGCCGTCTCCCACGCGTCCCACGTGACAACGTCGGAGGCGCGGGGATCGGCGATACAGCGGACGTGGGCGAGGGCCAGGGCCGAGGCGAAGGCGTCGCCCAGCCCCGACGGGTCGTGAGCGAACCGGGCCACCGACTCCACGGTCGCGCGGGTGAGGCCGGCGGGATCGGGGCCCTGCTGCGCGGCCGGGGTGGCGATCCGGCCCGCGCGGTCGAGGCGGACCAGGCCCTTCATCAGGCCGAGCAGCTGCTGCGGCGGCTGCAGGGACAGCGTGCGCGTGTCCTCGTCGACGACCGTGAGCGAGGTCAGGCCGCCCCGGTGCCACCAGTACACCCGCGGCGACAGGAGCCCGGGCCCGTCCTCGTAGGCGCCCAGGGCGTACGCGGCCAGGTCGTTGAGGGCGTCCACCACGGAGCCGTCGGCTATCGGGTGGAAGGCCAGCAGGTGCCGGGTGGGAACGACGACGAGGGCGCCGGCGGACGGCAGCGACTCACCGGTGACCTGCCGCGCCAGCTCTCCGAGGTACAGCGCTTTGGAGGCCACGAAGTGCGAGTCGCCGAAGACGGAGTGCAGCGTGGCCCGCCCCTCGAGGGAGATCTCCTCGTAGCTGACGGGTACCCGCATCAGGTTGGCGTACGCCGCCTGCCCCAGCTCCTCGATCCCGGCGCGCTCCACGTCCCCGTCGGTGAGGGAGCGCACGCTGGTGGGCCCGTCGAGGGCGTAGGCGAAGACCAGCTCGTCCGCCACGACCCGGGCGTACCGCATGCCACCGGCAACCTCCGGGGTGATCAGCCCGACGGGCAACAGCCGGGCGTGCACCCCGCGCAGCAATTCCTCGGCACTCTCGCCGCCGTGACCGGCGCTGGATTCAGGTGAGTTGTCTCGATTCACCCCTTGAACTCTACGAGACACCCGCACACCATCCGACAGCCGGGTCCGTGGGCCGCCGGTCCCCGGAGGGCCGGGCGCAATCCCTCGAACGGAGGTATCGCCACCTGCGGGTGGTTCGAACGCCGCGTCACCGCGCGGCCCATGGGGTCCGGCGGGTGGTCGCAACTGTGTGCGGGCATTCGTTCCCCGGTCCCCGTGACGCCGCTCTGAGCAGCCACGTTCTTGCGGCGTCAGTGCGCAGCCGCTGCACCCCGGGAGGAAACTTGCGATCCGTGCACGTTCATGTGGTGTTCGACCCGGCATCGGGCGGGGGTGGCCGCGCATGAGGCTCCTCAAGCGGCCCGAAGCCACCGAGCCCGCCGTCTCCGAGAGCGAACGGCGCCTCTTCGGCGGGCCCCTGCGCTACGACGCCGGCTGGTCCAACCACGAGTACGCCCGCCTCGAAGGGCGGCTGCTGACCACCCTGCGCTCCATGCCCCGCATGGTCGGCGGGACCCTGCGCCTCGCCAGGGACACCGACCGGCCGGCCCTGCTGACCGTCGCCGCCGCCGAGGCCGGACAGGGGGTCACCTCCGCCGTCGGGCTGCTCGTCATCAGCGATGTGCTCCGTACGCTCCTGGGCGCGGGCAGCGCCGCCGACCGGCTGCACGCAGCCCTGCCCGCCCTCGCCGCCGGGGCGCTGGTCGCCGTACTGGGGGCCGTGCTCGCCTCCCGTTCCACGGCGGCCGCCGGACGGCTGGAGCCCAAGGTCGAGCGGGCCGCCTACGAGCAGTACCTGAGCGCCGCCGTCGCGGTGGAGCTGGAGGCCATCGAGGACGGGGAGTTCCGCCGGCTGCTGGACAGCGCCCAGTGGGGGCCGCCCTCGGCCCGCCGCACGGTCGGCGCCTGCGTGGCCACCCTCGGCGGGGTCATCTCCCTGATCGCCACCGCCGGGGTGCTGACCGTACTGCACCCGCTGCTGCTGCCCATGCTGCTGCTGATCGCCGCCCCGCGCGGCTGGGGCGCGATGCGGGTGGCGCAGCGCCGCTACCTGTCGATGATCACCTGGGTGGAGCACGTACGGGCCGCCCGGCTCATCGGCCAGCTGCTGATCTCCCGTACGTCGGCCCCCGAGGTGCGGGTGCACGGCGTCGGCCGCTATCTGCTGGGCCACTACCGCAACATGGCCGAGGTCGCCGAGGGCGAGGCCACCCGCCTCGCCAAGGACAAGGCCGCCACCGAGCTGCTGGCCGCCGCGCTCTCCGGCGTCGCGGCCCTGGTCACCTACGGGGCGATGGGCGCGCTCATCGTCTCCGGGCGGATGGACCTCGCCGTCGCCGGTACCGCCGTGATCGCGGTGCGCACCGGTTCGGCGAGCCTGGGGGCGCTGGTGGCCACCACCAACACCCTGCACGAGGAGTCCCTGTACGTGCGGGACCTGGAACGGTTCGTCGCCGAGGCGGCCCGCCGCGCCATCCCGTCCGGCGGGGCCGCGCTGCCCGAGCGGCTCGCCGCGGTACGGCTGCGGGACGTGGACTTCAGCTACCCGGACCGGGACGAGCCCGCCCTCAGCGGGGTCTCCCTCACCATCGAGGCGGGCCAGGTGGTCGCCCTGGTCGGCGAGAACGGCTCCGGCAAGAGCACCCTCGTCAAACTGCTGGCGGGCCTGCACCTGCCCGACTCGGGTTCGGTCACCTGGGACGGGGTGGAGGTGCGGGACGCCGACCGGGAGCAGGTCTTCGACCGGGTCGCGCTCCTCACCCAGGACTTCGAGCGCTGGCCGGTGACCGCCCGTACCAACATCGCCATCGGCCGGCCCGGCGCCGAGGACCGGGACCACGCCGTCGACGCGGCCGCCCAGGTGGTGGCCGCCGCCCGGTACGCGGGGGCCGACCGGATCGTCGAGAAGCTGCCGAACGGCTACGAGACCCTGCTCGCCCGGGTGTTCAGGGGTGCCTCGGAGCTCTCCGGCGGGCAGTGGCAGAAGTTCGGTCTCGCCCGCACCCGCTTCCGCGACGCCCGCGTCCTGGTCGTGGACGAGCCCACCTCGGCGCTCGACCCGGAGGCGGAGATCGCCGCCTTCGACAGCATCCGGGGCCTCGCCGGTCCCGAGCGCGCGGTCGTCCTCGTCACGCACCGGATGTCCGGGGTGCGGTTCGCCGACGTCATCTACGTACTGCACGAGGGGCGGCTCGTCGAACAGGGCGGCCACGACGAGCTGCTGGCGCTCGGCGGCCGCTACGCGTCCATGTACGCGATGCAGGCGGCGCAGTTCGGCCACGATCCGCGGCGCCGGTCGCCTTCGGTCCCCCGGCAGTCCGCCGCACCGCAGAACGACGACTCCGTCATCTGAAACGGGCGGGTGCCCTCCCCGGTGGTGTTCGGGGAGGGCACCGTGGCGATCGGCCCTTGGACGTCAGCGTTTTGCCCGGCGGCTACGGCCCTACCCCCTGGGAGGCGCCCGCGCCGTGCAACGGCCGCTCCGTCACCTGAAGCAGTGAAATCACCCTTGTCCCACGGGCACCAGGGGTAGGGCACTGCTGATCTCGTGCGGGGGACCGGGCCGCCGGGCCCCCGGCACCCATGGACGAAAGGCCGGCCCCGCCGTGACGCAGCCGTTTCAACTGCCGGATTTCTATGTGCCCTATCCGGCACGACTGAACCCCCACCTGGAGGACGCGCGGACCCACACCAAGCGGTGGGCGCGCGACTTCGGGATGCTGGAGGGTTCCGGCGTCTGGGAGGAGAGCGACCTCGACTCGCACGACTACGCACTGCTCTGCTCGTACACCCACCCCGACTGCGACCGCGACGCGCTGGCGCTGGTCACCGACTGGTACGTGTGGGTGTTCTTCTTCGACGACCACTTCCTGGAGATGTACAAGCGCTCGCAGGACCGCGACGGGGCCAAGCAGTACCTCGACCGGCTCGCCGCCTTCATGCCCATGGACCTGTCGGACGGCTTCCCCGAGCCCACCAACCCGGTGGAGGCCGGGCTCGCGGACCTCTGGGCGCGGACGGTCCCCGCGATGTCCGCCGACTGGCGGGAACGGTTCTCCTTGTCCACGAAGAACCTCCTCGACGAGTCCATGTGGGAGCTCGCCAACATCAACATCGGGCGCGTGGCGAACCCGCTCGAATACATCGAGATGCGGCGCAAGGTGGGCGGTGCCCCCTGGTCGGCCGGCCTGATCGAGTACGTCTGCGCCGAGGTCCCCGCACGCGTGGCGCACGCGCGCCCGCTCGCCGTGCTGCGCGACGCCTTCGCCGACGCCGTGCACATCAGGAACGACATCTTCTCCTACCAGCGCGAGGTCGCCGACGAGGGCGAACTCTCCAACGCCATCCTGGTGTTGGAGACCTTCCTCGGCTGCACCACCCAGGAGGCCGCCGAGGCCTCCAACGACCTGCTCACCTCCCGCCTCCAGCAGTTCGAGCAGACCGCGCTCGTCGAGCTCCCGCAGCTCATCGCCGACCACGCGCTGGATCCGGCGGAGATCGCGGCCGTCCTCGCCTACGCCAAGGGCCTGCAGGACTGGCAGTCCGGCGGCCACGAGTGGCACATGGTCTCCAGCCGCTACATGAACAAGGAGGCCAGGCCCACCGCCCCGGCCACCCTGCCCTTCCTGCCGTCCGGGCTCGGCACCACCTCGCTCGACCTGCGGTCCGTGTTCACGCGGCGCTCGATGGAGCTGCGCCGCCGCTCCTTCACCCACGTCCCCTTCGAGCGCACCGGCCCGTCCGTCATCCCCGACATCTACATGCCGCACCGGCTCGCCCTCAGCCCGCACCTGGCGCACGCGCGCGAGGAGTCCGTGGCCTGGTCCCGGCGGATGGGCCTGCTGGACCCGCAGCCCGGCGACCCCGGCTCGGCGATCTGGACGGAGGAGCGGCTGCGGGGCTTCGACTTCGCCGTCTGCTCCGCCGGGATCGACCCCGACGCGACACCGGAGCAGCTGGTCCTCAACGCCTGCTGGCTGACCTGGGGCACGTACGGGGACGACTACTACCCGGTGGTCTTCGCCCAGAGCAGGAACCTTCCGGCTGCCAAGACGACCACCGCCCGCCTGATCTCCATGATCCCGGTCGACCACGCCGGACAGCCCGAGCCGGTGACCGCGATGGAGCGCGCGCTCGGCGACCTGTGGGTGCGCACCAGCGCCGCCATGTCCGGCGGGCAGCGCACCGAGTTCCGGGCCACCTTGGTCAGCATGCTGGAGAGCTGGCTGTGGGAGGTGGACAACCAGATCCAGAACCGCATCCCGGACCCGGTGGACTACGCGGAGATGCGCCGCCACACCTTCGGCAGTCACCTCACGATGTACCTGTGCCGCCTCGGGCACCAGGGCCGCGGCATCCCCGAGGAGATCTACGCCTCCGGGACCATCCGTTCACTGGAGAACGCGGTCGCGGACGCCGCCTGCATGATCAACGACATCTACTCCTACCAGAAGGAGGTGGAGGTCGAGGGCGAGGTCCACAACTACATCCTGGTCACCCGGAACTTCTTCGACATCGGCTATCCGCAGGCCCTGCACATCTGCCATGAGCTGATGACCCGGCGGACCGAGGAGTTCGAGCACATCGTGGCGAACCAGCTGCCGCTGCTCTACGAGGACTGGAAGCTCGGCGCCGAGGCCCGGCAGGCCCTGGACGCCTACGTGGGCGAGTTGCAGGACTGGCACGCCGGCATCCTCAACTGGCACCAGAAGATCCGCCGTTACCGCCCGGAGGACCTGCACGCGCGCCCCGACCTGCTGTCCACCGCCGTCCTGGGCCCCGGCTTCGGCATGTCGGCCGCCCGGATCTCACTGCCCGGCTGATCCCGCCGGCCGTGCCGGCGGTGCGCGGCAAGCCCCCGCCGAAACACGGCCGTAGGTCAGAACTCGTCGCTCGTGTGCGGGAGTACGGCCGTACGCAGGGCAGCGTCCAGCGCTGCCGCCGCGCCCGGCGTGTGCTCCCGTACCAGCCCGGCGGCGACGAGTTCCGCGACCCGGGTCCCGCCGAGGTAGCAGGCGGCCAGTTCGCGTACGTCCAGGGCCAGGTCGGGGGCGGAGTCCGCGTGCTCGTACGTGGCCCGGCCCGGCCCGGCCGCCAGCCGGAACCGCCCGGCGTTGGCGGGCATCCGCACGTCGTGCACCTCCAGCACCACCTCCACCGGCGCGGCCCAGGACCGCGCCGTCAGGGCCGCGCGTACGTCGACCAGGCGCAGCCAGAGCGCCGGGAACTGGGCGGTGACCCGCACCTGGTCCCGGTCCGCGGCGAAGTGCAGCAGCGGGTCGTCGACCGGACGGCCCCACGCGGAGACCTTGCCGGTGAGGTCGAGGGAGGCCACGCACTCCCACAGCGCGGCGGCCACCGCCGGGGTGTCGGCCTCCAGTTCGTCGACCCGGACCAGGCCCGGCACCCGGGCGGGTCCGGCGCCGTCCTCCGGCTTCGTGCGGTAGAGCACGTATCCGGCGATCGGCTGGTCCGCGTCGCCCAGGACGATGATCCGCGGCGGGCCCAGCTCCTCGTCCTCCTCGTCCTGTTCGGCCAGCCACTCCTCGGACCAGCGCTCCGCGCTGCGGGTGGGGCGGCCGGCCCGCCCGGCCCGGGCCGCCTCGTGGAAGGGCCCGATGACGGCGACGGCCTCCTCCGGGTCGACGAGCCGCAGCGGGCGCCGGTCCGGGTCGATGCGCAGGGCCAGCGGGCGGGTGGAGTCGATCTCGATGGTGGCGCCGGTGGTGGCGCTGCCGTAGCCGAAGCGCCCGTAGATCGCGGCCTCGGAGGCCCAGAGGGCGGCGAGCGGGCCGCCCTCGGCGGCGGTCCGCCGCAGCATCTCGTCCATCAGCCCGGTGAGCACGCCGCGCCGGCGGTGGGTGGGGGCGACGCCGACGAAGGTGAGCCCGGGGCAGGGCAGGTCCGCCCCGGGCACCGAGAGCCGGAAGTCGTGCGCGGCCATGACGCCGGCCAGGACCGTGCCGTCGTAGGCGCCGATCCGGTCGCAACGCGCGAGCAGCGCGTGGTGTTTCTCCCGGACCTCCTTCTCGGGCCGGTCGTGGAAGACCAGGTACGCGAGCTCCAGAGCACGGTCGATGTCGGACTCGGGTACC
The DNA here is from genome assembly GCF_042894025.1 of Streptomyces sp. NPDC001549. Taxonomy (NCBI): domain Bacteria; kingdom Bacillati; phylum Actinomycetota; class Actinomycetes; order Kitasatosporales; family Streptomycetaceae; genus Streptomyces; species Streptomyces sp. NPDC001549. The sequence continues at coordinate 44,005 of NZ_JBIAVJ010000015.1, read as the reverse complement.
TCGCGGATGTCCACCATGATCGCGAGACTAATCGGTCATCGCGGGACCGGTCACCTCATAGTGGCCGAGGCCGCACGTCCGGCCGGTGTGCGGACCTCCCGCGGGCTACCGTGCGGCGGGACCGGTCCAGCCGGCCGGGACGCGGCCGAGCCGGACGCGCTGCGGATGGTCCCCGACGGGGACGGAGGCCCGCTTGGTGCCGGTGGCGAAGTCGATGGCCGTGACCCGGTCGGCGCCGCTCTCGGAGATCACGCAGGCGCTGCCGTCGCCGGAGACCGTGGCCCAGTACGGCTTGGCGGCGGGCACGAGCGGGCCTTCGGCGAGGGTGGCTCGGTCCACGACGGTCGCGTAGTCGTCCATGGTGCCCGCGATGCAGAGCTTCGCCCCGTCGGGGCTCATGGACATGCCGTGGTGGCGGGAGTCGTTGACCCAGGTGGTGCGGTCGGTGCTGGTGGCGGGGTTCGTCGGGAGGGTCTTGAGGCGGGTGATCCGGTCGGAGGGGACGTCGTACTCCAGGAAGCCGTTGAAGAAGGACACCTGGAAGTAGAGCTTCGACTCGTCGGGGCTGAAGGACACCGGGCGGACGGCGTCGGACAGGTCGCGGCGGCCGAAGGCGTCCAGCCGCTCCCGCATGTCGATCACCCGGACCGTGCGGAAGGTCTGCGCGTCGACCACGGTGATCTTGCGGTCGCCCTTCGTCCAGTCCAGCCAGGGCGCGTCCAGGGCGGTGTTCACCTCGCCGATGGAGCTGTTCCACAGGAAGCGGCCGTCGCGGGTGAAGGTGTTCTCGTGCGGCTTGTCCCCGGTGCCGAAGGAGCCGACCTGCCGGCCGGTGGTGATGTCCAGGACGTGCACGGTGTTGGAGGTGGAGGCCGAGACGGCGACGCGGGTCCCGTCCGGCGAGACCGCCATGTGGTCGGAGCGGTACCCGGACACCGGGAAGCGCCAGTTGACGCGTCCGGAGGCCACGTCGATGGACACGACGTCGGCGAAACTGGGGCGGGAGACGACGACCGCGGAACCGTCGGGGGTGGCGTACATGTCGTCGACGAACTGGTCGTGCCCCTCGCCCGCGCTCTCCCGGATGCCGAGGAAGAAGGCGAGCTTCACGGGGTTGAGGTGGATCTCCCGCAGCCGCTCGGCCTTGTCGGGGACCACGTCGATCCGGCCGACCTTGGCGAGATCGCCGGTGGAGGCGAGGACGTCGGCGGTCCCCTCCCAGTTGTTCCCGACGAAGAGCACCTCGCGCAGGCCGCCACCCGGACCGGATCCGGGAACGGAGCCCGGAGCGGGTCCGGCCGGGGCCGGGGTGAAGGCGGTGAGCAGGGTGGCCGCGGCCAGCAGGCCCAGGGTTCGCACGGTACGCAACATCCGCTCAACTCCGCTGCGGGGAAGGGATGGAGAGGGTGCCTCCTATTACCGGCGGGTAAGATAGGGGGAACGGCGAAAGGGCGCAACCCCCACGGGGCGCGCCCTTTTCTCACGTTCGGCCGTCACGCCTTCAGGCGACGGAACCGATCCGGTCGAGCATCGTGTGCGAGATGTCCGGGTGGATCGGGATGTGCGCGCCGGTCAGCGCCGCACCGGTGCCGCCGCGGCGGTTCGCGACGATCTCGGCGGCGATGGACAGCGCGGTCTCCTCCGGGGAGCGGGCGCCGAGGTCCAGGCCGATCGGGGAGCGCAGCCGGGCCAGTTCGAGCTCGGTCACGCCGACCTCGCGCAGCCGCTCGTTGCGGTCCTCGTGGGTGCGGCGGGAGCCCATGGCGCCGACGTAGGCGACGGGCAGCCTGAGGGCCAGTTCGAGGAGCGGGACATCGAACTTGGCGTCGTGGGTGAGCACGCACAGGACGGTCCTGCTGTCCACGTCCGTGGTCTCCAGGTAGCGGTGGGGCCAGTCGACGACGATCTCGTCCGCCTCGGGGAAGCGGGTCTTCGTCGCGAAGACGGGCCGCGCGTCGCACACGGTCACCCGGTAGCCGAGGAACTTGCCGATCCGCACGAGGGCGGAGGCGAAGTCGATGGCACCGAAGACGATCATCCGCGGGGGCGGGACGCTGGACTCGACCAGGACCTGCAGCGGCTCTCCGCAGAGCCTGCCGTCGGCGCCGATCTCCAGCACGCCGGTCCGGCCGGCGTCGAGCATGGCGCGGGCCTCCGCGGCGATGGTGCGGTCCAGCTCGGGGTGTCCGCCGAAGCCGCCCTGGTGGGCGCCTTCGGTACGGACGAACACGGCGCGGCCCATGAGCTCGGCCGGGCCCTGCGCGATCCGGGCCACCGCCGCGGCCTCGCCACGGGCCGCGGCGGCCAGCCCGGCCGCGAAGACCTCCCGTGCGGGAGCACCCACGCGGACCGGGGTGACCAGGATGTCGATGATTCCGCCGCAGGTCAGGCCCACGGCGAAGGCATCGTCGTCGCTGTACCCGAAGCGCTCGTGGACGGTCTCGCCGTCCTGCAGCGCCTGCCGGCACAGCTCGTACACCGCACCTTCCACGCATCCGCCGGAGACCGAGCCGATGGCCGTGCCCTCGCTGTCGACGGCGAGTGCGGCCCCGGGCTGCCGGGGCGCGCTCCCGCCGACCGCCACGACGGTGGCGACGGCGAAGTCACGCCCCTGCTCGACCCACCGGTTCAGCTCTTCGGCGATGTCCAGCATGGGGGCCTCCTCGGAGAGGTTCGGTTCCAGTATCTGATACGTACATCGGGTACGTGTATCGGATGCGTGGAGGTGCGGGTACGTGATGATCAGGCGGTTCGGGGTCAGCCGACCCCGAGCCAGTGCTCGATCGGGTTCAGGGCGAAGAACACCACGAAGATCGCGGTCAGCGCCCACATGAAGCCGCCGATCTCCCGGGCCTTGCCCTGAGCGATCTTGATGGCGACGTAGGAGATCACACCGGCGGCGACGCCGGCCGTGATCGAGTACGTGAACGGCATGATCACGACGGTCAGGAAGACCGGGATCGCGGTCGCGCTGTCGGCCCAGTCCACGTGGCGGGCGTTCTGCATCATCATCGCGCCGATGACGACCAGGGCCGCGGAGGCGACCTCACCCGGGACGATCTGCGTGATCGGGGTGAAGAAGAGGCAGGCGGCGAAGAACAGGCCGGTGACCACGGAGGCGAGACCCGTGCGGGCGCCCTCGCCGACGCCGGTCGCGGACTCGACGAAGACGGTCTGGCCGGAGCCGCCCGCGACGCCACCGATGGCGCCACCGGCGCCGTCGATGAAGAGCGCCTTGGACAGGCCCGGCATGCGGCCCTTGTCGTCGGCCAGCTTGGCCTCGGTGCCGACACCGATGATGGTGGCCATGGCGTCGAAGAAGCCGGCGAGCACCAGGGTGAAGACGATCATGCCGACCGTCATGTAGCCGACGTCGCCCCAGCCGCCGAAGGAGACGTCACCGAAGAGCGAGAAGTTCGGCATCGAGACCGCGGAGCCGTCGAGCTCCGGCGGGCCGTTCTTCCAGGCCTTCGGGTCGATGTCCACGACGGCGTTGAGGATCGCGGCCAGGACGGTACCGCCGACGATGCCGATCAGGATGGCGCCGGGCACCTTGCGGGCCTGGAGCATGAAGATGGCGACCAGGGTGATGCAGAAGAGCATCACGGGCCAGCCGGACAGCTCACCGACCGCACCGAGCTGGACGGGGGGACCGAACTCCGGACCCTTGCCGACGAAACCGGCCTTGAAGAAGCCGATCAGGGCGACGAAGAGGCCGATGCCCATGGTGATCGCGTGCTTGAGCGCGAGGGGGATCGCGTTCATGATCATCTCGCGGAGGCCGGTGACGACCAGGAGACAGATCACGACACCGTAGACCACACACATGCCCATGGCCTGCGGCCAGGTCATCTGGGGGGCCACCTGCGAGGCCAGCACGCCGGACACGGAGAGACCGGCGGCGAGGGCGAGCGGCACCTTGCCGACGAAGCCCATCAGGAGCGTCGTGACGGCTGCGGCGAACGCGGTGGCGGTGATGATCGCCGACCCGTCCATCACGGTACCGCCGATGTCCTTGCCCGACAGGAGCAGGGGGTTGAGCAGGAGGATGTACGCCATCGCCATGAAGGTCGTGATACCGCCACGAACCTCGTTGCCGACGTTTGAGCCTCTGTGCGTTATATGGAAATACCGGTCGAGCCAGGACCGTCCGGCGGGCGGCTGAGAGCCGTCGCCGGCGTCCTCCGCGGTGGTCTTGGGCTCTACTGACGATTGGGTCATGGTGCCTAACTCCCAAGGTTCAAAGGGGCACCCGCTTGGAGATTGGAGACGCGGGATTTGGGATGCTGCGTTTGGCTGCACGACCCGGGGTGACGGCCCGAGGCGACGCGAATGTTCACTGCGTTTACTGCGGGTAGTGCGGGGGTGACCGCTGGTACTACGGGGGTTCTTGCAGGGGTACTGCCAGGTGAAGGGACCGCGAGCGGTGCGGTGCTTCGTATGTCCTCCGGACGGTGTGGCGCGAAGTGTGACGTTCCCATGCACACCGCCCGGAGAGTCTGAGGGGGTCCGGGGGCCTCGCAGCCCCCGGACCACGCCGTCCTAGAGGGTCCCGGTAAGGGCTTCCGGACGGATCGGCGTCTTGTTGATCTCCAGACCCGTCGCCTGCCGGATCGCCGCGATGACGGCCGGGGTGGACGAGAGGGTCGGGGCCTCGCCCATACCGCGCAGGCCGTAGGGGGCCTTCGGGTCGGCGAGCTCCAGGACGTCGACCGGAATGGTCGGGGTGTCCAGGATGGTCGGGATCAGGTAGTCCGTGAAGGAGGGGTTGCGCACCTTCGCGGTCTTCGGGTCCACGATGATCTCTTCCATGATCGCGACGCCGAGACCCTGGGTGGTACCACCCTGGATCTGACCGACCACGGAAAGCATGTTGAGCGCCTTGCCGACGTCCTGCGCGGTCGCCAGCTCGACGACCTTGACGAGGCCGAGCTCGGTGTCCACCTCGACGACCGCGCGGTGCGCGGCGAAGGTGTACTGGACGTGGCCGTTGCCCTGGCCGGTGACCAGGTCGAAGGGCTCGGTCGGCGCGTGACGGAACTCGAGCTCCAGGTCGATGGCCTCGTCCTCCAGGATGTCGGCGATGTCCGCGAGGACCTCGCCGCCGTCGGTGACGACCTTGCCGCCTTCGAGGAGCAGCTCGGCCGTGGCCCACGCCGGGTGGTACGAGCCGTTCTTGCGGCGGCCGATCTCCAGGAGGGCCTCGCGGACCGCCTCACAGGTGTTCTTCACGGCGCCACCGGTCATGTACGTCTGCCGGGAGGCGGACGTGGAACCGGCGGAGCCGACCTGCGTGTCGGCCGGGTGAATGGTCACCTGCGTGACACCCAGCTCGGTACGGGCGATCTGCGTGTGGACGGTGATACCGCCCTGGCCGACCTCCGCCATGGCCGTGTGGACCATCGCGACGGGCTCGCCGTTGATGACCTCAAGGCGCACGCGGGCGGTGGAGTAGTCGTCGAAGCCCTCGGAGAAGCCGACGTTCTTGATGCCGACCGCGTAGCCGACGCCGCGGACGACGCCCTCACCGTGGGTGGTGTTCGAGAGACCACCGGGCAGCGCGCGGACGTCCGCGCTCTCGCCGGCCGACTCCCACTGGCGCTCCGGCGGCAGCGGGCGGGCCTTGACCCGGCGCAGCAGCTCGGCGACCGGAGCCGGGGCGTCCACGACCTGGCCGGTGGGCATGACCGTGCCCTGCTCCATGGCGTTCAGCTGGCGGAACTCGACCGGGTCCATGCCCAGCTTCGCCGCGAGCTTGTCCATCTGGGCCTCGTAGGCGAAGCAGGCCTGGACGGCGCCGAAGCCGCGCATCGCGCCGCAGGGCGGGTTGTTCGTGTAGAGCGCGATCGCCTCGATGTCCACGTCCTCCAGGACGTAGGGACCCACCGAGAGGGAGGAGGCGTTGCCCACGACCGCCGGGGAGGCCGACGCGTACGCGCCGCCGTCCAGGACGATCTTGCACTTCATGTGCGTGAGCTTGCCGTCCCTGGTGGCGCCGTGCTCGTAGTAGAGCTTCGCCGGGTGGCGGTGCACGTGGCCGAAGAACGACTCGAACCGGTTGTAGACGATCTTGACCGGCTTGTTCGTGGCCAGGGCCAGGAGGCAGGCGTGGATCTGCATCGAGATGTCCTCGCGGCCACCGAAGGCACCGCCGACGCCCGAGAGCGTCATACGGACCTTCTCCGGCGGCAGGCCCAGGACCGGGGCGATCTGCTGGAGGTCCGAGTGCAGCCACTGGGTGGCGACGTACAGCTCGACGCCGCCGTCCTCGGACGGCACGGCCAGGCCGGACTCCGGGCCGAGGAAGGCCTGGTCCTGCATGCCGAAGGTGTACTCGCCCTCGACGATGACGTCGGCGCGCTTGCGGGCCTCTTCCACGTTGCCGCGGATGATCGGCTGGCGGTGCACGATGTTCGGGTGCGGGACGTGACCGATGTGGTGGTCGTCGCGGCCCTCGTGGATCAGCGGCGCGCCGGGGGCGAGGGCAGAGGCCTCGTCGGTGACGAGCGGCAGCTCGCGGTAGTCGATCTTGATCTTGGCGGCCGCGCGGCGGGCGGTCTCCGGGTGGTCGGCGGCCACGAGGGCGACCGGCTCACCGTGGTGACGTACCCGGCCGTTGGCGAGAACCGGGGTGTCCTGGATCTCCAGGCCGTAGTTCTTCATCTCGGCCGGCAGGTCGTCGTACGTCAGCACCGAGTACACGCCGGGCATGGCGAGCGCCTCGGAGATGTCGATGGAGACGATCTCGGCGTGGGCGACGGTGCTGCGCAGCGTCTGGCCCCAGAGCATGTCCTCGTGCCACATGTCCGAGGAGTACGCGAACTCGCCGGTGACCTTGAGGGTGCCGTCCGGGCGAAGAATCGATTCGCCGATGCCGCCCTTGTTGTGCTTCTGGGTGACGTTCGTCGGCGTACCGGCGGGCACGGTGCGGGTGTTCTGCGCCATGGTCAGACCGCCTCTCCCTGACGGGCGGCCGCGAGGCGGACCGCGTCGAGGATCTTCTCGTAACCCGTGCAGCGGCAGAGGTTGCCGGACAGGGCCTCACGGATGTCCTGGTCGGACGGGGAGGAGTTCTCCTCCAGGAGCGCGTCCGCCTGGATCAGCAGACCCGGGGTGCAGAAACCGCACTGGACGGCGCCGGCGTCGATGAACGCCTGCTGGATGGTGGAGAGCTCCACGCCCTCGCCGGTCTGCGAGTCGCCGGGCTTGGCCCGCCACTGCTTGGCCGCGTCCAGGGACACGCCCTTGCCGCCGCAGCCGCCGCCGGTGCCGCAGGCACCGCCGTGGCCGTGCTCGTCGCGCTGCTTGGAGAACTCCGCCAGACCCTCGACGGTCACGACGTCGCGACCCTCGACCTGACCGGCCGCGACCAGACACGAACAGACCGGCACGCCGTCGAGACGGACGGTGCAGGAGCCGCACTCGCCCTGCTCACAGGCGTTCTTGGAACCCGGCAGGCCCAGGCGCTCACGCAGGACGTAGAGAAGGGACTCGCCCTCCCACACGTCGTCGGCTTCCTGCTGACGGCCGTTGACCGTGAAATTGACGCGCATGATTACGCAGCCCCTTCAAGCGAGCGGCCGTTGCCGGTACCGCGGTACTGCTCCCAGGTCCAGACGAGCTGGCGGCGAGCCATGATGCCAACCGCGTGACGGCGGTACTTCGCCGTGCCGCGGACGTCGTCGATCGGGTTGGCCGCGCCGGAGGCGAGGTCACCGAACTGCTTGGCGATCGACGGGGTGATGACCTTGCCGGACTCCCAGAAGCCGCCCTCTTCGAGCGCGGCGTTCAGGAACTCCTCGGCGGCCTTCGCCCGGATCGGGGTCGGCGCGGCCGAACCGATGCCGGTGCGGACCGTGCGGGACTCCGGGTGCAGCGCCAGGCCGAACGCGCAGACCGCGATGACCATCGCGTTGCGGGAGCCGACCTTGGAGTACTGCTGGGGGCCGTCCGCCTTCTTGACGTGGACGGTCTTGATGAGCTCGTCGGCGGCAAGCGCGTTGCGCTTCACACCTGTGTAGAACTCGTCGATCGGGATGAGGCGGGAGCCGCGTACGGACTCCACCTCGACCTCGGCGCCCGCCGCGAGCAGCGCGGGGTGGGAGTCGCCGGCCGGCGAGGCGCAACCGAGGTTGCCGCCGACACCGCCGCGGTTACGGATCTGCGGGGACGCGACCGTGTGCGAGGCGAGCGCGAGTCCCGGGAGCTCCGTACGGAGGTTCTCCATGATCTGCGTGTACGGGACGGAGGCGCCCAGGCGAACCACATCCTCGCCGACCTCCCATTCCCGCAGCAGACCGATGCGGTTCAGGTCCAGGAGGTACTCCGGCCGGCGGTGGTCGAAGTTGATCTCGACCATCACGTCGGTGCCACCCGCAATCGGCACAGCTGAGGGGAACTCGGCCTTAGCGGCGAGCGCCTCCTCCCAGCTGGCGGGGCGAAGGAAGTCCATGAGCGGCTCTCTTCTTCTTCATCGTGTCGTTTACTTCAAGCCAGGAGGCCTGAGAGTCCTCGACTGGTCGTTCACGTGCTGTTAACGCGGTGTGGACCCAGTACACAAGCCGCTCGCCCCCGGGTGCAGTCACTGAAACCATGAAGGAGTTGGCTGACGGCCTCCCTCGTCTTGTAGATTCGTATGAAAGGCAGGATGCGACGACCTGCCCGATTTCCAACGGCAACATTCGAGACAGATCGGCGGCGACATCATGCGGCTGCGCGCACTGCTGGAAACCGAGGCGCTGGGGCTGCGGCTGCTCGGCGGCGAGGGTGAACTCGACCGGACGGTCCGCGGGGTCATGACGACCGACCTACGTGATCCCAGCCGGTACCTGTCGGGGGGCGAACTTGTCCTGACCGGCCTGGCCTGGAGACGAAATTCAGCCGACTCCGAGCCATTCGTACGAATCCTGGCGAGCGCGGGCGTCGCCGGGCTCGCCGCGGGCGAGGCGGAGCTGCAGGCCATTCCCGACGATCTTGTTTCGGCCTGTGTGCGCAACCGGCTGCCGCTGTTCGCCGTGAACGAGGACGTTGCATTCGCCACGATCACGGAGTACGTCGTCCGGCAGGTCTCGGGCGAGCGCGCCGGAGACCTCGCGGCCGTCGTGGACCGGCACCGCCGGCTGATGACCTCGGGTCCGGCCGGCGGCGGCCCCGACGTGGTGCTCGATCTGCTCACCACCGACCTCGATCTCCGGGCCTGGGTGCTGTCCCCCACCGGCCGGCAGATCGCCGGGGCGGGTGAGCCGCTGGCACCGGGCGTGTGCGCAGCACTGGCGAGCGAGCACCTTGCGGCGGTCCGGACGGGCCGCAGGGGGCCGCATCGGATCTCCATCCAGGGTATTACCTACTCGCTCTTCCCGATCAGGGGACACGGGCGCGGCGCCGCCGTCCCGGGCGCCCGGGACGTGCGCGAGACCGTGCTCTCGGACTGGCTGCTGGCCGTCGAGGCGGACGCGGGCGACTGGCCCGCCGAGCGCCTTGACCTGCTGCAGGGCGTCACCCAGCTGATCGCCGTGGAGCGGGACCGGCGCGACGCGGCCCGCACCGTGCGCCGCCGCCTCGCACAAGAGGTACTCGAACTGGTCCAGACGGGTGCCCCGCCCGCCGAGATCGCCGCCCGTCTGCGGGTCGCGGCCCCGGTGCTGCTGCCCGGGCTGGGCGCCGCCCCGCACTGGCAGGTCGTCGTGGCCCGGGTGGACTGGGAGGGCGGGGACATCCCCGGCGGCCCGGTCGCCCAGTCGCTGCTGGAGGAGATCCTCGTCGACCCGTCCGTCTCGGGGCCCGAGCCCTCGGACCGGATCGCCGTGGCCCATGCGGGTGACGAGGCCATCGCCCTCGTACCGCTGCCCTCGCTCTCCGGGGACGCCGGGGAGGACAAGGGCCCGGACTCCGCCCTGCACGCCGACGAGCTGCTCGCGGCCGTACGGGACCCCCTGGCGGCCGGTCTGGCCGACGACGGCCGGCTCACGCTGGGCGTCAGCGCGGCCGTGCACTCCGCCGAGGGGCTGCGCGGGGCGCTGGAGGAGGCCCGGCACGCCCGCCGGGTGGCCGCGGCACGCCCGGGCCGGGTCTGCGCGGCGGGCCACCACGAGCTGGCCTCGCACGTGCTGCTGCTGCCGTTCGTCCCGGACGACGTCCGCCGCGCCTTCACGGCCCGGCTGCTGGACCCGCTGCGGGACTACGACCGGCGCCACCGCGCGGAGCTCATCCCGACGCTGGAGGCGTTCCTGGACTGCGACGGTTCCTGGACCCGCTGCGCGACACGGCTGCACCTGCACGTCAACACGCTGCGGTACCGCGTCGGGCGAATCGAGCAGTTGACGGGGCGGGACCTGTCCCGGCTGGAGGACAAGCTCGACTTCTTCCTCGCACTGCGGATGAGCTGAGAAGATCCGCCCCGTGGCCGCCGGGGTTCGGCACGGGGCGGCTGATGATCCGTCCGGACTTTGTGAAAAAGTTCACCCAACCCCTTGGCCGATGCCGTCGATCCGTGCTCTCATTTCGCCCCAGGGCTCAACGATGTGCTGCTTGCTTGCTTTGGGGAGGGCAATGTGGCGGACACCGCCATGTCGGGTGCCGGAACAACCGGAGGAGACGACCCCCTCCAGCGGGCGATATGGCGGCTGCGCTCGCGCGGCTGTTGGACCGATGCGGCGGCGCTGCTGACGCCGCACATCGGCAAGGCCGGCAGTGCCGGGGCGGCCGTGCAGCGGACCGCGCTGCTGGTGGAGCGGTGCCTGTTCACCGGGCAGGGCTGGGCCGAGGCCGAGGACGCGCTGCGGATCGCCGAAGCGGTCTCCCAGGACGACGACGACCGGGGTGCGGCCGCGTGCGAACGGGGCCAGCTGGCGTACGCCGCCACCGTGCTCGGCGTACGCGACCGGGCCGACGAGGCCCGCTCGGCGCTCGGCCGGGCCGCGGCCCTGCTGTCCCCGGAGTCCCGGACCCGCCCGCTGCTGGACTTCCGGCGGGGGCTCGTCGCGGAGCACCTGGCGGACGCCCCGCAGTCGGCCCGGCCGGCCTACCACCGGGCCCACGCGGGGGCGGAGGCGCACGGGGACACCCTGCTGCTGTCCTTCACCTGGCGGCACCTGGCCGCGCTGGCCCTGCGGGACGGGGAGGTGGCCGAGGCCCGCAAGGGCTTCGCGGAGTCCCTGCGCATCCGGGAGGACCTGGGCTTCCTGATCGGCACGGCCCCGGCGCTGGCGGCGCTGGCCGAGGCAGAACCGGAACCGGAGGCCACCCGGCTCCGCGCGGAGGCCCGCCGCCTGTTCCACCTGCTGGGCGGCATCCCCACCTGGCTGGCGGACCAACTCCACCCGACCCCCTCGCCTGCGGCGTAGCCTCCCGTACCCACACGGCGCTCCGCGCCCGCGCCTCGAACGCCGGCGGTCAATCCAGCCCCGCCGGCGTTCAAGGCGCTCTCTTGAGCCCCGTCGGCGATTGAGGCGCTCTCCCAGCCACGCCGGCGATTGAGGCGCACTCTTGAGCCTCGCCGGCGATTGAGGCGCGGGGTCCGGGGCCGGGGTCCGGTCAGGCGGGGGAGCCCGCGAAGTGTTCGCGGACCAGGGACTCCACCACCGGGAGGTCCCGCGCGATCAGCGCCTCCAGCAGCGCCGAATGCTCCGCCGCATCGGCAACGAGATCGGCCCGCCGAACCCGCGGAGCGCCCGGCAGGGGCCACTGGGCCCGGCGGTGGAGCTCCTCCGCCACCTGCACCAGCTGGTCGTTGCCGGCCAGCCGCAGCACCGCCCGGTGGAACTCCCGGTCCGCCTCCGCGTACCCCGGCAGGTCACCGGCCGCGGCCGCCTCGGCCGTGGCGGCCGCGGCCGGACGCAGGGCCTCCCAGGTGGCCGCCGCGACCGTGCGGGCCAGCCGGATCATCACGGGGACTTCGAGCAGCGCCCGTACCTCGGCCAGCTCGGCGAGCTCCCGCGGCGTGCGGGAGAGCACGCGGAAGCCCCGGTTGGGGAGGCATTCCACCGCCCCCTCCACGGCCAGCTGCTGCATCGCCTCGCGCACGGGGGTGGCGGAGACCCCGAAGCGCTCCCCCAGGGCCGGGCCCGAGTAGATCTCCCCCGGCACCAGTTCTCCGTCGATCAGGGCCGCGCGCAGCGCGTCGAGCACCTGGCCGCGCACCGAATGGCGCAACACCTTCTGCCTTTGTGCCGGTACCCGGGCGTGGGCCGTTTCGTGCACTCGGTCCTCCTCCGGGTCTCGACCTGTCCTGAGAATAGGTGACGGCCCGCGCGGGGAGGGGTGCGGATCGATCCGAATCAGGTAAGGTAAGGCTAACCTGTTAACGATCGTGTGATTCTGTGATTCGGTGGCCCGTCATGACCGTCACGACCTTCCCGGCTGTCACATCCGCCCCGCCCGGCTCTGCGGTGGCGGATGCGTTCGCCAGGCTGGCCGAGGCGTACGGCGGACTGCGGGTGATCGAGCGAACCGCCGGCGAACCCCTCCCCCGCGGTGCGGGATGGGTCGGCGCGGACGAGCTCGCGGCCGGCGGGCCGGCCCTGGACGCCTTCCTCGCCTGGGACAACGCCCAGGTTCTGAGGGACTACGGGGCCCAGGCCCGCCCCGATGTGATCGCGGGCTTCGGGCTGCACCGGTACGCGTGGCCGGCCTGCCTGCTGATCACCCTTCCGTGGTTCCTGCACCGGCGGGTCCCCCGCCTCCCGGTCACCGAGGTGGCCTTCCACCGGACCCTCGGCCGGATGAGCGTGCACGTCGGGGAGTTCGCCTGCCTGCCGGACGATCCGGCGGCCGCACTCCCGGGGGCCCGTGTCGTGCCCGACGAGGAGGCGCTGCGCGACGAGGTACGGGCCGCGGTGGCCCAGCACCTCGGACCGCTCCTGGAAGGCTTCGGCCCGCGCATGCGGCGCGGCCGCCGCGCCCTGTGGGGCATGGTGACCGACGAGGTCGTCGAGAGCCTCTGGTACATCGGCAGCCTGCTCGGCGAGGAGCAGCGGGCCATGGCCGAGCTGGAGGCGCTCCTGCCGGGGTCCACCGCCCCGTACACCGGGGGCGCGGGGTTCCGTACGCTCACCGGACCCGCCGGCGAGGAGCTGCCCACCCGGGACCGGGCCGGCTGCTGCTTCTTCTACACCATCCGCCCCGAGGACACCTGTGTCACCTGTCCTCGGACCTGTGACGCCGACCGCATCGCCCGCCTCACGGCGACCGCCGCCTGAACCCACCCCGTACGGCTGACTGTAATCGAACGCAACTCAGCTCGTACGGGCGCCAGTTCGAGTCACAACACCCTATCCGGCGGGCCCCGCCCCCCGATGGCGTCCTCTTGCCCCGAAACCCGCGTGCACGGCTCACCGGCTACGCCACTATGGCGCCCGGAAAGCCGTACAGCCGCATGACCGCATACGCGAGGCGAGGGACATCCGCATGAGACTGACCGACATATCGCTGGACTGGCTGCTGCCCGGCAGCCTGCTGATCCTGGGCGTTCTTGCGGCAGTTGCGGTACTGGCCCGTGGCAAGCGGGAGAGCGAGAAGGCCGCGGCCGACGACAGCTGGGAACGCAGCGAGGAACGGCGGCGGCGCAAGGAAGCCGTCTACGGGACCGCTTCGTACGTTCTGCTCTTCTGCTGTGCGGCGGTCGCCGCCGCGCTCTCCTTCCACGGGCTGGTCGGCTTCGGCCGGCAGAATCTCAACCTCACGGGCGGATGGGAGTACCTGGTCCCCTTCGGGCTCGACGGCGCCGCGATGTTCTGCTCGGTGCTCGCCGTGCGCGAGGCCAGCCACGGCGACGCGGCCCTCGGCTCGCGCATGCTCGTCTGGCTGTTCGCGGGCGCGGCCGCGTGGTTCAACTGGGTGCACGCCCCCCGGGGCCTGGGCCACGACGGGGCCCCGCAGTTCTTCGCGGGGATGTCGCTCTCGGCGGCCGTGCTCTTCGACCGCGCCCTCAAGCAGACCCGCCGGGCGGCGCTGCGCGAACAGGGCCTGATCCCGCGGCCGTTGCCCCAGATCCGGATGGTCCGCTGGCTGCGGGCCCCCCGGGAGACCTTCGGCGCCTGGTCGCTCATGCTGCTGGAGGGGGTGCGCACCCTCGACGAGGCCGTGGACGAGGTGCGCGAGGACAAGAAGGAGCGGGAGCAGGACCGGCACCGCAGGCGCGATCAGAACCGGCTGGACCGGGCGCGCATCAAGGCGCTGGGCCGGCAGAACCGGGCGTTCGGGCGTTCGCGCGGCCGCCAGGTCGAGCTCCCGGAACTGACGCAGGGAGCGGGCTCCGCGCCGGTCGGCGCGGAGCCGGCCATACCGGAATCAGGACAACTGCCCTTGCGACGCCGGCCCTCCCTGCAGGCCGTCAACCGAACCGAATCCATTGACGTGACCGGCACCCGGACGGTGGACCTCACCGCGGAGGACGACACCCAGACCATTCCCCGGCTGGACTCGCTGGAGCGCAAACTGAAGGACCTGGAGCAGCAGTTCGGCTGACCCGGTCCGCCCGTACGGGGAACCCCGCGGGGCCCGCCTGCTCAGGCGGGCCCTCCGTCGTACGGCGCGTCGTGCCGTCCGTCGAGCTCGAACCACACCACCTTGCCGCTGCCCAGGGCGAGCGCGTCCACGCCCCAGTCGTCGGCGAGCGCCTGCACCAGCACGAGTCCCCGGCCGTGCGTACCGTCGTCGGCGGTCGGTACGTACGGCCGGGGACGGCGTGCGGCGTAGTCCCGGACCTCCACCCGTAACCGGGTGGCGGCGAGACTCGCGTGCACCTCCGCACCCCGGTCGGTGTGCACGAGCGCGTTGGTGACGAGCTCGGTGATCAGCAGCTCGGCCACCTCGGCGGCATCGGTCCTGCACCGGTGGCGCATCAACTCCCGTAAAGCCCGGCGGACTTCGCCGACCGCCTTCAGGTCGGCCCGGCGTACGCTCCGGGTGATCCGCAGCGTGTCCACCGCTTCCCCGTCCTCGTCGGCGGACGGCTCACGCGGCACCGGCCTCCCTCTCCCCCACAGCTTTCCGGTCTTCGCCCCCACCCGCACGGCGATGTCCCTCCCGTGTCCTTGCTCTCGAACAGGTCTACGGGATGCATGCCCCCCGGGCGGTTCCGCACTCCTGCGGGCTTACGGGCGGGGCACGTTGCGGAGGCGGGATCGAGCCATCCGGATCATGCGGCCCGCCCCTCCTCCCCACACGATCTTGCTGTCGGACCGTGCGAATCCGGCCACTGTTCCGGCACCGGTCTTCGGAGGATCCGACAGGGCGGCCGGGTCCGTCACCCCGTCCACCGGAACGGGTCCCCGATGCCGGAGAAGGTCCTTCAAAGCCCCTGTGAGCTGCTCGGGCCTCTCCACGCGGACCCCCTGCGCGCCCACCGCGCGCGCGACGGCGGCGAAGCCGGGCTTCTTGTCCGTCGCCCCGCAGGAGGGCAGGCCGGAAACCGGCATCTCCCACGCGGCCTTTCCGAGGGATGAGCTGGTGAAGAGGACCACTTTGACGGGCAGGCCGTACTGCACCAGGGTGAGGAAATCTCCCCTCGGTATCGAGAAACCGCCGTCGCCCGGCCTCGACACCACTTGACGATTCCGGTCGGTGAACTGTGCGCCGATGACCGGCGGAAGGGCGCCGGCCATGGAGCCGTGGCCGAAGGAGCCGATGATGCGCCGTTCGCCGTTCGGGGAAAGATAGCGCGCCGCCCACCCGTTGCACATGCCGGTGCCGACGGTGAACACGGGTCAGCCGGTGTCCCGCGCGCGGTGGCGGCGGACCGCGTCGCGGTTGGCGCAGCGGGGCGAGCAGTAGCGCCGGCGTCCCGTGCGTGAGGTGTCGGCGAAGACCGCAGTGCACTCGGACACGGCACATCGCCGGAGCCGGTGCATGCCCCGGCCCGCGAGGTGCAGTGCGGTCCCGACGGCGATCAGGGAGAACAGCCGGGCGCCGTATGCGCGGGCCGGCGGCGAGGGCTCTCCCGCCGCGCCCGGTGCGTCCTCACCTGCGCTGACCTGGTGATGTGTCAGTCGCACACGACCGCCATTCGGGCCTTCTCCAGCGCATCGGTGAGCGGGAAGGGCGGCTTCTTCTTCAGATCCGCGCCGAGGTCGAAGACGTTGCCGGCGAGGACAAGCTGCCGCTCGCCATCGGCGGTGGTGAGGGACACGCTGGTGAAGCCGGGTCCGCCGCCGTCGGTCACCCAGGCCCGGATCACCTTGCCGCCCGGCCCCGAGCCGCACGTCACGTCCATGGGCCGTACGCCGAGGCCGTACTGCTCCTCGTCGGGGAACTGCACCGTGGTCAGGAGTTCACGCTGCTGGGCGGGGCGCAGCAGCGTGCCGGCGAACAGGGCCCGGTGGAAGCGGGCCAGGTCGCCGACCGTGGAGATCATGGCGCCGGCGGTCCAGTCGTACGACGGGCTGAACCGGGTGACATCGTGCCCCTCCAGGTCGTAACCGTGCAGATGAGGGCCGTGGATGCGCGGGTCGGTCACCGGAAAGGAGGTGTCCTTCAGGCCGAGCGGGGCGATGATACGCCGATGGATCTCGGAGGGTGCGCTGCGCTGTGTGACCGCCTCGATCACCAGACCCGCGAGGAGGTAGTTGGTGTTGGAGTACGCCCGGCCGGTCGGCTCGTGCCGTACCGCGCGGGCGATCACCTCCCGAGGGGTGTACACGTAACCCCGGTCGTGGCGCTCCAGGTAGGGCGCGAAGAACTCCGGCTCGTTGGTGGGGTCGTAGATGCCCGAGGTGTGGTTGAGCAGCTGCCGGACGGTGATGGCCGTGCCGTCGTTGCCGTTTCCCCGCACCACGCCCGGCAGCCATGTGTCCACGCTGTCGTCGAGCGAGAGCCGCCCTTCGCCCTCCAGCTGCAGGAGCACCGTCGACACGAACGACTTGGTGTTGCTCGCGATCCGGAACCGCTGGTCCGGCCGGGCCCGCTCGCCGGTCGCCGTGTCCGCGAGCCCGGCCGCCGTCCGCGACTCCCGCTCCCCGCGCCTGGCGTACGCCACGACACCGGGGAATCCGTCGGCGACCATCTGCTCGACGGCCTCCTCGAACCCGGCGGGCGGCGCGGCCAGCCCCCGTTCCGTCGCGGCCGCGGGGAGGATCCCCCCTACCGCCACCGCGCAGATCCCCACCCATAACGCCGCGGCCCGTGCAGGTGAATTCACCGATCACTCCTGTTGCAGTCGTCTGTTCCGTTTCCTCCCCAGCCTGCCGAGCCACCGCACCGCTCGCCCATCCCGCTGACACCCGGACCGGCACGGGGGCTGTCCCCGCCCCTGGTCCGAGGAGCCTGACGGCTCGTCGATAGCCTGCGTCCTCATGACACGTGCTTGGGCCTTGCCGATGCTGTTCGGGTTCTGCGGATCGGTCGTTGCGGCCGGCCTGATCCTGCGCGGGAGCCCCGGCGCAGCCGTGGCACTCCTGCTGGTGTTCGTACTGCTGGCAGGAGTGAACTCACCCCTGATGTTCCCGCGGTCGATCGGTGCACCGGAGGCAGAACGCCGCAGCGCGGCGGACGGCCGGCCGGTCGTCTTCTGGCGGCCGGGCTGCAAGTACTGCATACGACTGCGCATCCGGCTGGGCCGCAGCGCCCGCCAACTGCACTGGGTCGACATCTGGCGTGATCCGGCGGGAGCCGCGGCGGTGAGGGCGGCCAACGACGGGAACGAGACCGTGCCGACCGTCCTCGTGGCGGGCCGGCCACACACCAAGGGCTTGCAGAGAATTAACCTGGGTGTTTCAGCTCTTGACAGACCAGGTCATGCAGGGTGTTCGATCACAGGTTGATTCTCTGCAAGCCCCAACCCCGATCCCGCATGGGTGCGCGAACAGCTCCTGCCTTCCGCGTGACCGGAAGCCGCGCCGCGCCGTGCCGTGCCGCGCCGGTTACGCCTCCCAGACCGCGGCGGCCGTCCGGTCGTCGGCGTACCCCTTGAGTCGGAGCTGGGTGTCCGCGAGGAAGGCCGCGAGGCCCGGCGGCTCCTGACCGGCCCAGCGGGCGGCGAGCTCCGCCGGGAGGGCGGCTTCCTCCCGCATCGGTTCCGCCAGGCCCCCGGAGCACAGGAGCAGGGTGTCCCCGGGCCGGGCCACGGCCGCGCGGAAGCGGAAACCGCCCTCCGTGTCCTCGGCCGGCCCGGCGGGTTCCAGGTCCTGCCACTGCCCCGAGCGGAGCCGGAACAGGCCGCCCGCGCCCGCGCCGAAGCACACCCGGGCGCGGCACGCCGGGTCCACCGGCAGCAGCAGCCCGCGCAGTCCGGCGGTGTACGCCGGCTCCGCGAGCCCCAACTCGGCGGCGCGGGCCCGCAGTCGTCCGTAGCCCCGGTCGGTGAGCCGTTGCAGACCCGAGCGCAGGGCGTCGCGGCGCTCGGCGCGGATGTCGTCGGCCAGCCGCTCCTGGCTGCGCCCGACGGCGGACGCGACGGTGCGGCACAGGTCGGCGGCGGCCTCGGCGGCCCCGGGGGCGGCCCGGTCCCCGCCCGCGAGGGCCACCAGGACCAGCGCGTCGTCGCCGCTGCCGAAGCGGGCGGTGAGCAGGAAGTCGCGCCGGGCCTCGCCGCGGTAGCGGGCGGAGTCCCCGCGCAGGGAGGCGGCGCGCAGGGTGTAGGAGCCGTAGCGGGCCCCCTCCAGGACGGTGTCCGGGGTCAGCCCCAAGATGGCGGCCGGGTCGGCGGGCGGGAGGGCGCTGGGTTCGGCGGCGTAGGTGGGGGCACGGTCGCCCAGGTGGGAGACCTGGGGCCGGACGGCCTCCGGTCCGGCCGCCACCGGCCCGGGCCCGGGTCCCGGCCCGGGCCCCGGCTCTGACTCGGACTCGGCCGCGGGCGCGGGCGCCGGCTGCGGCCGTGGCGGCGGGTCCGGGTCGAACCAGGCCTCCGGGCTCGGCGCATCCCGGTGCCGCACCGGCAGCTCGGGTCCGCGCACCGGTGGTACGGCCACGCCCCCGAGCGCGTACCCCGTGGCGTCGCCCGCCCGGGGATCCCGCGGCGGCGGGAGGGTGGGCAGGGTCGGGGTCGGGGTCGGCTCCCCCTGCCGGGGGCCGGGGAGCAGCGGCTCCGGGGCACGCGGAGGTTCCGGCGGGCCCGGGCCCGGGTCCGGGCCCCGGTCCGGCGCGAGGCCCGATGCCGGGCCCGAGACCGGTGCCGGGCCCGTCGCCGGTGCCGCGGCCGGTGCCGGGTCCGTCGTCACTCCCGCCGCCGAGCGGAACCGGTTGTCCAGGGTGTCCCCCGGGTCGGGTTCCGCTCCCGCGTCCGGGCCCTCGTAGAGCTTCTGCCACCAGTCGTCCGCGCCCTGCTGACTCATGGCTTCATTCTCGGCCTCCCATGGGGGCGGAAAACGCCGAATGCGGGAAAAGGGTCCACCGGAGCGCCGTCCGGTGGACCCTGCGCGCTGCACCCGTACGGGTCAGCGCACGTCGTACGTCCGTACGATCGCCTGGGTGACCGTGGCGCCCTTCGCGTCGGTCAGTTCGACCTTCAGCGACACGGGCTTGCCGGAGGCTCCGGCGTGGTCGACGACCGCGCTCCACCGGCCGCCCCGCTCGCTCACCTTCGCCTGCGTCCAGTGCTCGCCGTCGTAGGAGTACGACAGCTTCGCCGACTTCAACGCACCCGGGGTGTAGCCCGCGTGTCCGGTGACGCCCAGCCCGATGCTCTGGCCGTTCTCCGCCGCGACCGTCTTCATCCCGTCGAGCGGGGCCGTGTACCGCGGGAAGTTCTTCGACGCGGTGACGCGGCCCCGGAGGTCCGGGTGGTCCAGGTCCGTTCCGGTGTCGAGGACGGCGACCTTGGTGCCCCTGCCGTCGTACCCGGCGGCCCAGGCGGCGGTGGCGGCCACCTGCTTCGTGGAGCGTTCCAGGTTCGCCTGGACCTTGCCGTCCAGCCACAGCTTCTTCAGCCCGCCGGCCACGGAGCGCGCGCGGGGGTCCGTACCGGTGACGTCCGACCAGAAGGCGGCGGCCTGCTCCTTGTCGGCGGCGAGGGCGACGGCGCCGATGGAGCCGAGGACGAGGGAGCGGTCGGCGCCGCGGGGCACGGGCGGGGCGCTGCGCGCCACGTTCACGGAGCCGTCGTAGACGGCGATGAGCGGCAGCTTCCTGGTGTGCGCGTCGTCGTAGCCCTGCCGGACGAGGCCGGTGACGTTGAAGAGCTCGCGGTCGACCTTGCCGGCGGCGAGGGCCTTGACCGCGCCCTCGGGGTAGACGTACAGGTCCTTGCCCGACTGCCGGGTCTGCACGAGCGGCTGCGAGCCGTCCGCGCGCGGCATCGCGGTGGCGGCGGTGCGGCCGGCCGCGTCGGTGGACACCAGGATCCGGTCGCCGGTGACCAGGGTCACCGTGACGGGGGCCGTGGGCTGCATTCCGGCCGCCTCGCCGCCGACGAGTGGTCTCCTCCCCGCTCCGGGCGCTCCGTCGGCCGGCTGCGCCGCCGTCGGGCCGATGGCGGTGACAGCCAGGACGGCCGCGGTGGCCGCCCCGAGTGCCGTACGCGATATCGGACGCATCGCTCTCCCCAGGTGAATTCCGGCCAACTACTGCATTGCACGGCGAAAGCGCCGCGTAAATGGCTTCTGGCCGGCGGATGTTGGTGCTGCGGTGGCGTCACCTTGGCAGAGTGGCATCGGGTGCGGCGATGATGTCCGCGGCGGGTTTGCGCCGTGGCCGCTTCCCGCCAGGCGCGTGTCGAAAGGTGGGTGGACGGGGTGCTGGGTGCCATAGGCCTGGACGAGGACCAGGAGTCGGCGTACCGCGCGCTGGTCGCGCTGGGGGCCGCGGAGGTACCCGACCTCGCGCACCGGCTGACACTGCCGGTGCCGCACACCGAACGGGCCCTGCGCCACCTGGAGCGGCACGGGCTGGCGGCGCAGTCCTCGGCCCGGCCCGGGCGCTGGGTGGCGGCTCCGCCGGGGGTGGCCCTCGGGGCGCTGCTGACCCAGCAGCGGCACGAGCTGGAGCAGGCGGAGCTGGCGGCGGCGCTGCTGGCCGAGGAGTACCGGGCGGAGGCGACCGAACCGGCGGTGCACGACCTCGTGGAGGTGGTGCAGGGTGCGAGCGCGGTGGCGCACCGCTTCCACCAGATCCAGCTGGGCGCGGAGAAGGAGGTCTGCGCGCTGGTCACCGGCCGGCCGCAGGTGGTGACGGGGACGGACAACGAGGCGGAGGACCGGGCCTCCGTCCGCGGGGTCGACTACCGGGTGGTCATCGAGCGGGAGGCACTGACCCTGCCGGGCGGGATCCGGGAGGCGACGACGGCGCTGGCGCGCGGCGAGCAGATCCGGGTGACGGCGGAGGTCCCGACTAAGCTGGTGATCGCGGACCGGACGCTGGCCATGGTCCCGCTGACGGCGCGTGGGGTGGAGCCGGCGGCGCTGGTGGTGCACGCGTCGGGGCTGCTGGAGTCCCTGACCGGCCTGTTCGAGGCGGTGTGGCGGGAGTCGCTGCCGCTGCGGCTGGGGGCGGCCGGTTCGGCGGAGGAGGCCGGGGGCGGCCCGGACGCCACGGACCTGGAGATCCTCTCGCTGCTCCTGGCGGGCATGACGGACGCGAGCGTGGCGAAGCACCTGGAGCTGGGGCTGCGGACGGTGCAGCGGCGGGTCAAGGGCCTGATGCAGCTGTCCGGGGTGACGACACGGCTGCAGCTGGGCTGGCACGCGTACGAGCGGGGCTGGGTGGCCCGATAGCCCCTGGTCGGTCAGGCTGAGCGCATGGATCTGCCTCAGCTGCTGCTGGTGGGGCTGGTGCTGCTGCTCGGGGTGGTCGGTGTGCTGATCCCGGGTGTGCCGGGCACCTGGCTGGTGTGGGCGGGGCTGCTGTGGTGGGCGCTGCACGTGCGCTCGGCGTCGGCGTGGTCCCTGCTGGTCGCGGCGACGGCCCTGCTGCTGGTGGTCCAGGTGGTGAAGTGGCTGCTGCCGACCCGGCATGTGCGGGGGCTGGGCATCACGACACGGATGGTGGTGTTCGCGGGGGCGGGGGCGCTGCTGGGCTTCGTCCTGATCCCGGTGGTGGGGGCGGTTCCGGGCTTCATCGGCGGCATCTACCTGTGCGAGCGGCTCCGCCTGGGGACGCACGGCGAGGCCTGGGCGTCGGTACGGGCGGTGATGCGGGCGGTGGGGACGAGCGTGCTGGTGGAGCTGTTCGCGTGCCTGATGGTAGTGGGGGCGTGGGTGGGGGCGGTGGTGGCGCAGTAGGCGCCCGCCGGCCGGTGGGCGGAGTGGACGCCCACCGGCCGCCGCGGGAGGTCCCGGGTGCGGCCCTCACGATCGGGGGTTTCAGGTGCGGCCCTCACGATCGGGGGTTAGGCTCTCAGCCCCTGACTCGATCGGTCGTGGAGCCGCCATGGGTACGTCCGTTCCGGACAATCCGGCCTTCCCCGTCCCGCAGCTGCCGTCGGACGCCGGCGAGCCGGCGTGCCTTCTGCACCTCGTCTGCGACGCATGCGGGCGCCTGGCCGCCGAACGCGACGCCGAGTGCTGCACCCGATGCGGCACCCCACGCGCCGACGGGAACCCGGTGGCCCCGTAGCCGGTTCAGTCGATCGGCGCGCCGTCGTGACTGCCGCCGACGCAGATCCACGAATCCTGGGCCGATTCGTACTCGACCGACCCCTTGCCGTCCAGGCACGTCTGCCCGTCGATGGTGGGCACGGCAGCTTGCGCGACAGGGGCCACGGCACCAAGACCGGCCATGATCACGGCGGCTATGAAACCGCAAAGTCGTGTACGCATCAGAACCTCCTGCACGGACGAGTGACACGGTCGTCACCAGCCTCGCCCCGCACCGCGACGAGTAGCGCACCCTGCTACTCCATTCGGGTGACGCCCGCATCCCCGTCATTGCACGGAAGTCCGCTCCCGTGAGGCGCACACCAGGGGCGTTCACCCCACGGCGGGAGCAGGCTGATGCCATGGAAATCAAGCCCCATGTGGTCGTAGAACCACCGGATGGCAACGGCTTGCGGAAAATCGTGATCGACGGCAAGCCCGCGGGCAGGGTGTGGAGCCACCACGAACTGCAGAAAATCCTGCAACGCGCCGGCGTGGCACCCGACGCCGACATCGAATGGCGCGGCGGAAACTGCATGGTGTGGCCGGCTCACAGCTGGGGACGGCGAATCGCCGGCTCCGTCATGGCAGTCGGCTTCCTGGCGACTGCGGCCATGTGCCTCTGGATAGGAATGAAGGACTCCCTCGACGCCCTCACCTTCGCCGGGCGCGTGACCGGATTCCTCTTCCTGTTCATGGCCGCGGTGGAACTGATCGCCGCCGCGACCTGTTTCGACTACTGGCGCAATCGCAAGAAGAAGTACTCAGGCCCGGTCCTTCTCCTCGGAGCGGTGATCGAACTCTTCGTCGCTTCGGTGCTGCTCCTGATGTACGCCTTCAACAGGGACAGGCCGTCGTACACGCTGTGCCTGGCGCTCTGGACAGGCATGCTGGTCTGCGCTTCATGGTCCCTGTGGGTGCTCTGCCGCCGCCGGGTGTGGACGGTGCTCCGCTATCCGGGGCGCATCGCGCTCGGGGCGATCGTCTCCACCCTCCTCGTCATCACCAACCTGGCGTACACACAGGTCTACCTTCCCTCCATGTCGCGTCCGCTGGTGCAGGGTTCGGCCGAGATCGGAATGCCGACCCTGAACAAGGAAGGGTCGACGATGTACCTGCGGGTCCGTCTGCGTCTCAAGAACTCCGGCGAGGTTCCGGTCCACATCATCGGCAGCGTCTACTGGATCCAGGCCAAGCGCGCGAGCGACGGCCCGAAAGACAAGTACAAGATGCTCAAACCTGGCCAGCTGGTCAATCCGCCGGGGCGGCAGCTGAGCCCGCAGGAGGAAATTCTGGAGGACGTGGTCGTCGAGATCAAGAAGCCCGAAACGACTGGCTACGAAGCAATCACCGCCCAGGTCCAGGCCTACGCGTTCAGGCAGGACCGGATGACAGTAGATGCCACCTTCAAGGATTCCGGGAAGTGGCGCGGAAAACTGAAGAAGGAAGGCAAGGACGACGATCCTCCCGGGCCCCTGCCGGCCAACAAGGACTACCTCAGGTATCAGGCTGCGATCTCCCAGAGCAGTGAGCTCCTGAATCTGACCCGCGGTCGGGAGCGCGTGACGGTCTGGTGGTTGTACCGTCGCTGGCCGGCCGTCTATGTGGATGTGGCCAGTCCGGGTGACCGGAAGCACTTCAACCTCAACGACCCCAAGGAGCAGAGGCAGGCCGTCGACCGATACGGGCTGGCACTCGTGCGCGGCTCGTTGGTGCAGACGCCGTACACGGAACTCCTGAAGGTGGCCCAGATCCGCCGCCCGAAGTGAGCACCCCGGCGGCCGACCGCACCATGACCTAGGTCCGCAGCCCGATGCGGGGACCGGCGGCGGCTGCGAGGCTGGACGGTATGACGGACTTCAAGGGTTTCAGCGAGGCCGAACTGGCGTACCTGCGTTCTCAGCACCTGGGCCGCCTGGCCACGGTGGACGCGGCCGGGCAGCCGCAGGCGAACCCGGTGGGTTTCTTCCCCCAGGAGGACGGGACGATCCTGGTGGGCGGAATGGCGATGGGCACGACGAAGAAGTGGCGCAACCTGCACGGGAACCCCCGGCTGTCCCTGGTCGTGGACGACCTGGTGAGCACCCGGCCGTGGCGGGTGCGCGGCATCGAGATCCGGGGCCGCGCCACGCTGGAGACGGGCCCGCACGAGCTGGGCCCCCATTTCAGCCCGGAGGTGATCCGGATCCACCCGGAACGCGTCCACACGTGGGGGCTCTGACCGCCCCGGGAGCACGCTCCGCCGGTGCGCGGGCGGCCGTTCATCCCCGTACGGCGCCCGGTGCTGACGCTCTGCTTAGGGGCGGAGGGGCCACAGTGGGGGGGTCGGGGCTTGTGACGCCTTGAGGGGGGAGTACCGGTGCCGATCCGGATCAGGGGCCGCGTCGTCGTCGACGCCGTGGGGGGTGCCGATTCCGCGGCCTCGCCCGCCGGGGCGCCGCAGCGGCCGTCCGTGACCCGTTTACGTCTCACCTGCCTCTACGGCGGGGTGTTCATGATGGCCGGGACGGCGCTGCTGGCCGTGGTCCACCTGCTCGCGGTGCAGGCCGTGAGCAGGGGCAACGATCCGGTCCTCGAACTGCGTTCGGAGTCCGCGATCGTACTGGCGCCCGCCGGCTGTCCGGAGCCGCCGGACGGCGGGCCGGCCCCCTGCCCGGCCCCCGTGCGGCAGCAGCCCCAGGACTCGCTGGTGTCGTCCACCGCGCTGGTCCTGGCCGCTCTCGTCCCTCTGTCGGCCGCCGTGGGATACGTGACGGCCGGGTACGCCCTGTCGCCGCTCCGGCGGATCACCCACAGCACCCGGTGAGGGCTGTCCCGGGCGGAGTCGGGGTCCCGGGCGGGGTCGGGGTCCCGGCCGACGGCACCCCGCCCCCGGCTGCGCCTCAGACCCGGTCGCCGCGCTTCGCGGCGTGGTTGGCCCGGCCCTCCGCCGACTTCAGGCGCCAGTCGCGGCGGATCTCCGACCGCAGCCGGGCGTCCGTCTTGGCGACGATCCGCTGGTTCTCCCGCAGGAGCTTGCGGTAGCTCTCCAGGCGGCGGTCCGCGAGCTCGCCGGAGTCCAGCGCGGCCAGCACCGCGCAGCCCGGCTCCGCCTCGTGCGCGCAGTCGTGGAAGCGGCAGTGCTCCGCGTACTCCTCGATCTCCGAGAAGACCTGGCCGACCCCGGTCTCGGCGTCCCAGAGCCCGACGCCGCGCAGTCCGGGCGTGTCGATCAGGACGCCGCCGCCCGGCAGGGCGAGCAGGTTGCGCGTGGTGGTGGTGTGCCGGCCCTTGCCGTCGACCTCGCGGGCCGCCTGCACCTCCATGACCTCGGCGCCGAGCAGCGCGTTGGCCAGGGTGGACTTGCCGGCGCCCGAGATGCCGAGCAGCACGCTGGTGCCGTCGCCGACGATCGCGGCCAGCACGTCCGTACCCTCCCCCGTGAGGGAGGAGACGGTGAGCACCTGGACGCCCGGCGCGGTGGCCTCCACGTCCTGGACCAGGTGCCCGAGCGTCGCCGCGTCCGGGACCAGGTCCGCCTTGGTGAGGACGACCAGCGGCTGCGCCCCCGATTCCCAGGCCAGGGCCAGGAAGCGCTCGATGCGCCCGAGGTCCAGCTCGACGGCGAGGGAGACCGCGATGATGGCGTGGTCGACGTTGGCGGCGAGGATCTGCCCCTCGGACCGCTGCGAGGAGGTGGACCGTACGAAGGCGGTCCGGCGCGGCAGGTACGCCTTCACGTAGCGGGGATTTCCGGCCGCCTCGACGGCGGCCCAGTCCCCGGTGCAGATGACCCGGAGCGGGTCGTACGGGGTGACGAAGGCGGTGTCGGCGCGGACGATGCCGTCCGCGGTCATGAGGTCGCACTGGCCGCGGTCGACGCGTACGACGCGGCCGGGCAGGAGGCCCTGCTCGGCGTACGGGGCGAACTCGGCCTCCCAGGCGTCGTCCCAGCCGAAGGGGGCGAGGGCGTGCGGGAGCGAGGTGTGCGGGAAGGACGGGAAAGCGGAGAAAGACAAGGGAAACCCTTCACAGGGTGGCCCCGGCCGGCGGGCGCTCGCTCGGTGGCGGCGCGCGAAGAGGTGTGAGGTCAGCCGGAGACCACGGAAGTGACATTGATGGTCTTCTGAGTGCGGGCAGCGCCCTGCGCGATGACAGTCATCAACGAACTCACCTCCGGGTCCATGCACATGCTGGTCGTCCCCCACCGGTCGGCGGGAACTGATCCACCGTAACAAGCCCGGTCCTGTGGGGGCCACTTCTTTTTCGGGCGGCCTTCCCGTGCGGCGGGGCTAGGGGGTGTCTTGTCGATCAGGGCGGATCAGCGAGCGGTGGCCGGTGCCGTGGATCGCAAGGCGGACGAGGGAGGCGACGCGGAGCGTCGCCGACCGAGGACAACGCGGCGAGGCGCGTTGCCGGCCACCGCGAGCCCGGCCTGACCGGCAAGACACCCCCTAGGACGCGCCGGGCGCCGCCCAGGGCCCGTCCGGGTACGCCGCCTGGGCCCGGCCGAAGCCCGCCTCGATGTCCAGGCTGCGGGGCGACGCCGGGTCGCGCAGGGCGTCCGGCACCTCGCAGCGGCCGGCTCCGGCCTCGCAGCGGACCTTGAAGCGGGTGGCCGCGGGCACGGTGAGGGCCAGGCGGCCGGAGCCGACGCGGGCCGTGACCTCGTCGGGCGGGGTGACGAAGGTGGCGACGGCCCGCCCCGATCCGACCCGGATCTCGGCCCGGTCCGAGGTGAGTCCGGTGGCGTGCAGGTGGCCCGAGCCGACCTTGGCGCGCAGGGCGCCGCGCAGCCCGACGATCTCGATCCGACCGGAGTCGGCCTCGGTGTCGACGGTGCCGCCCAGGCCGCTGAGCGCGATCCGGCCGGAACGGGTCGTCACCTTCACGGGGATGTCCACGGGGACGGTCACCGCCAGCCGGACCGAACAGCCGGCCCCGGCGGCCGGCCAGAAGCCCTCGCCGGGGCAGTGCGGGGTCAGGCGCAGGGTGTCGCCGAGCCGGCTCTCCTCGATGGTGGGCGCCTTGAGGGACCAGCTGACCGTGGCCCGGTAGCCGACCTCGTGGTCCGCGCGGGGGGTGACGGTGATGTCCGCGTCGCCTCCCACGATCTCCAGCGCGGTCACCGGGCGGCCGTCGCTGCCGCCGCGCAGGGTGTCGCTCCGGGAGCCCTCGCTCCCCCAGGACCACACCTGCCAGGTGGCCGGTACCACCACGAGGACCGCGCTGAGCGCGGCGGCGACGATCCAGGCCAGGCGGTGCCTGCGGCGGGGCCCTTCGGCTGCGGCCGGGGTCACGGCGTGCCGTCCAGGAAGCGCAGGACCGCGAGGACCCGGCGGTGGTCGCCGTCGGCCGGGGGCAGGTCGAGCTTGGCGAAGATGCTGTTGATGTGTTTGGCCACCGCGCTCTCGCTCACGACGAGTTCGGCCGCGATCCCGGCGTTGGAACGGCCCTCGGCCATCAGGGCCAGCACTTCGCGCTCGCGCGGGGTGAGCCGGCCCAGCGGGTCCGGGCCGCCGCCGCGGCGCAGCAGGAGCTGGGCGACGACCTGCGGGTCGAGTGCGGTGCCGCCCGAGGCGACGCGGCGCAGGGCGTCGATGAACTCCTCGACGTCGGCGACCCGTTGCTTGAGCAGGTAGCCGATGCCGGCGCGGGTCTGGGTGGCCAGCAGATCGGCGGCGTAGCGTTCCTCCACGTACTGCGAGAGCAGCAGCACGGCCGTGCCGGGGCTCTCCTGGCGGATCATCAGGGCCGCCCGGACGCCCTCGTCGGTGAAGCCGGGCGGCATCCGCACGTCCACGAGGGCCAGTTCGGGGCGGTGTTCGCCGACGGCGGCGAGCAGACCCTCGGCGTCGCCGGTCTCGGCGACCACCTCGAATCCGGCCATTTCGAGGACTTTGACGAGTCCTATGCGCAGCAGGACGGAGTCCTCGGCGATCACAGCCCGCACGGCAGCTCCACGGTGATGACGGTGGGACCCCCGAGGGGGCTTTCGATCATGATGGTCCCGTCGACGGACCCTACGCGTTTGCGCAGGCCCACCAGGCCGGTGCCGCGGGCGGGGTCGGCGCCGCCCACCCCGTCGTCGGTGACGGTGATCCGCAGCAGGTCCCCGCCGCGGGCGGGCCCGCCGGCCGCCGGACCGCGTACGACGCGCACCCGGCAGTGTTCCGCCCGGGCGTGCTTGGCCACGTTGGCCAGGGTCTCGGAGACCACGAAGTAGGCGACGGCCTCCACGGTGGCCCCGGGGCGCTGCCCGATGTCCACGGTCAGCTCGACGGGGAACGGGGCGCGGGCGGCGATCCCGGAGAGCGCGGCGTCGAGCCCGCGGTCCTCGAGTACGGCCGGATGCAGGCCCCGTACCAGGCTGTTCAGCTCCTCGATGGCCTCCTTCGCCTCGCGGTGCGCCTCGTCGATGACGGCCTTGGCCTCGGCCGGCAGGTCGGGGAGGGTGGCGCGGGCGATGCCGAGGTTCATGGCCAGGGCGACCAGTCGCTGCTGGGCTCCGTCGTGCAGGTCCCGTTCGATCCGGCGGCGTTCGAGGTCGGCGGCGTCCAGCACGCCGGCCCGGCTCTCCGCGAGGTCCTCGACCCGCTGCTCCAGTTCGCGGGCCCGGTTCGGGCCGAGGAGGGCGGCCGCGGCGGCGGCGTCCAGCCGGGCGAAGAGGGCGGCGAGCCAGGGCGCGGCGAGCAGCAGCAGGACTCCGCCGCCGGTGATGGCGTCGTAGTCGTTGCTCCAGCCGGGGGTTCGGGTCTCCGTGGGCAGGATCCAGATCCAGCCGTAGATGCAGGCGGCGGCGACGCCGAAGGTCCAGGCGAGCACCACCAGCGCGCCGGCGACGGCGGCGAGCGGGCTGACCAGCAGGTGGTAGCCGTACTGCCGCCAGGTCGCCTCGGAGCGCATCCGCCGTGCCAGTGCGCGCGGGGTGAACCGGCCGCCCTCCCGTGCGACCTTGGGCACGTCGAGGCCGAGCAGGGCCCGGAACCGGCTGCGTTGGAGCCGGGTGAGGAGCGGGCCGAGCAGCAGGATCAGCAGGATCAGCAGCGGCGGGACCGTGCCGGGCCCGGGCGCCGTGACGGTGCACGTGAGGCCGAGGAGCACGGGCAGGGCGGCCGGGATCGCGGCCGCGGTGAAGGCCGTGTTGCGCCAGGCCCATGCCGACCAGGGCGCGTGCGCCGTGATCCAGGTGTACGTACGCCTCGGCGCGCCCCCGCGAATTGCCATGCCCCGTACGGTAATCGCACTGATCAGGGGCCTGCCATCATGCGGGCACCCGCACGGGGGTGTACCTGGTGCCACCCCCGATCCGGATCATGGGGCTACTGATCCGGCGGGCCCGGCCGACGAGGCTGGTGGTCTGCCCGGGGGACGGACCGCCGGGCCGGAAGGAGACCCCTCGTCATGGCTTTCGCCGCCCCGCAGCCGCGCGCCTGGCGCACGGCCCGCCCCGCCCGCGCCGCCCGCGCCGCCCGCACCCTTCGCACCGCACGCCCGCCCCGCACCGCACGCCCGCCCCGCACCGCACGCTCGCCCCGCACCCCCCGGACGGCGACCGTACTCACGGGCGCCGGACTGGTGCTGCTTCCCTGGGTGGTGGTGCTGGCGAAGACGATGCCGCAGACCACCGAGGTCTCCCACTGGTCCACGGCGTGGATCGGCCTGGACCTGGTGCTGGCCGCCGGGCTCACCGGGACCGGGGTGCTGCTGCGCAGGCGAGATCCCCGGGCGTCCCCGGTCGCGGCGGCGACGGCCGCGCTGCTGGTGATGGACGCCTGGTTCGACGTCACGACCTCGGCCGGGACCGGCGGTCAGGGGATGGCGCTGCTGCTGGCCGCGGGCGCGGAGCTGCCGCTGGCGGTCGCCTGCGCGGCGGTGGCGGCGCGCCGACCGCGCTGATGCCGGGCGTGACACGGCAGCCCCGGTGTCCGATTCGTTCAAGACGGCCGCCCGGTGCCCGCCTAGCCTGCTGCCATGACTCCTCGACTCGACCTGATCGGCACGGTGGTCTCCGACATGGCCGCCTCGCTCGCCTTCTACCGCCGTCTCGGGCTGGACATCCCGGCCGAGGCCGACGGCCTGCCGCACGTGGAGGCCGTCCTGCCCGGGGGCCTGCGGATCGCGTGGGACACGGAGGACACCGTCCGCTCCTTCGACCCGTCATGGACCCCGCCCACCGGTGACGGCCGCCGGGACCTGGCCTTCCTGTGCGACTCCCCCGCCGAGGTGGACGCGCTCTACGCCGAACTGACCGCCGCCGGGCACACCGGACACCTGAAGCCCTGGGACGCCTTCTGGGGCCAGCGCTACGCCGTCGTCCTCGACCCGGACGGCTGCGGGGTCTCGCTCTTCGCCCCGTCCGCCCCGTCGGCTCCGGCGGCATAGGCCCGCAGGGTCGTCCCGGCCAGTGCCCGCACCTCGCGCGAGAGATGCGCCTGGTCGGCGTACCCGGCGGCGCAGGCGACCTCGGCGTACGGCAGGCCCGCGCGGACCAGGGCCAGGGCGCGGCGCAGCCGCAGGATGCGGCCGAGCGTCCGGGGGCCGTACCCGAAGGCGTCGAGCGAGCGCCGGTGCAGCTGCCGCTCCCCGAGGCCGACGGCGCGGGCGATGACGGCCACCGCCTCCCCCGCGCCGAGCCGGGCCACGACCTCGGCGGCCAGCGGGTCGGGCGCCCCGGCATCGGCGGCGCGGGCGCGGGCCAGCGCTTCGAGTCCCTCGCGCGCGTCCCCGTACCCCTCGACCAGCCCGGACGCCCGGCGTACCGCGCGGGCGGGCCACAGGTCGGCCAGCTCGACGCGCCGGTCCCGCAGTGCGTGCGCCGGTACGCCGATCAGCGCGGGCGCGGTGCCGGGCGCGAACCGGATCCCGGCGAAGGCGCCGCCGGGGACCTCCCCGGCGGCGTGCGGCCCGGTGTCGGGTCCGGCCACCAGCAGCCGCCCGTCGGACCACAGCAGGTCCATGCAGCCGTCGGGCAGCACCACCGAGCCGCCGCCCGCGGTGGCGCGCCACAGCACGGCTCCGGGGACGGCCGCGGACACCGCTTCCTCGTACACCACTCCAGGTTAAGGACCGGGCGTCTCTTTCGGATCAGGCCCGGCGCGCCTCGGTGGGGCGGGAGGGCGCCGGTGGAGGATCGGTGGGGCGGCGGATGCGGCCGATGCGGGCCGCATCCGCCGCGTCCGCGGCTTCCCCTTTCCCCGCCCCGTGAAGAGGTCCGGACGTGAACCTGCCCGACGACGACCCGCCGCCGCGTCCCGACGGGGCGGCCGGCGGCCGCTACGGCGAGGCGGTGTTCCGGCCGGAGCTGGCGGGCGAGGACGACCGCATCGACCTCGGCGCGCTCGCCTACGACGACTTCACGCTGGCACGGCTGCGCGCGCTGGGCGCCGGGCCGGGCTGGCGCTGTCTGGACGTGGGCGCGGGAACGGGTACGGTCGCCCGGCTCCTCCTGGACCGGGCCGGGGTCTCGGAGGTCCTCGCCGTCGACCGGGACACGGCCTTCCTCAGGGCACACCCGGCGCCCGGGCTCACTCCGCTGGAGGCGGACATCACCGCCCTGGACTTCAGCCCGGGACGGTTCCGGCTGGTGCACGCCCGGTTCGTGCTGATGCACCTGCGCAACTGGCCGCGGATGATCGGCAAGCTCGCCTCCCTGGTGGCCCCGGGCGGTGTCCTGGTCCTCGGCGACGCGGTCGACCTGACCACCCCCGCCGCGCCGGCGACCACGTACGGCCGCGTGATGCGGGCGATGTGGCAGGGGCTCGGGGACAGCCTGGGCACCGACGTCTCCTGGGTTCCGGACTATCCCGAGCACCTGCGGGAGGCCGGTCTGCTGTCCGTGGGGGCCGAGATCCTCGTCCCCCCGCTGCTGCCCGGCAGCCCCATCAGCCGGTTCTGGGCCGGTACGTGGGAGCGTGCGCGGGGGCCGATGACGGCCACCGGGCTGGTCGACGATGCGGCGATCGACGCGGCGATCCGCTACCTGGAGTCGCCGGACTGCGCCGCGCTCTCCCCCGGCCTGCTCACCGCCTGGGGGGTGAAGGGCCCGGCCTGACCGGGAAGGCACCCCCAGGGGTGTCCGGCCCGGTGGGCTCAGTGCTTGCGCAGCCGGGAGTGGTAGTCCTCGGGCGGCAGGAACTTCGACCACCGCTCCGGGAACTCCGACGGCATCCCGTCGTCCTCGTCGTCCTCCGACTCGCCCTCCGCCATCGCCCGCCAGGCGGCGGCCCGCGCGACCAGCTGGGCGGCCTCCGCCTCCCGGGCCCGCTCGTTCGCCTCGCGCGCCGACGCCGTGGCCACGGAGGGCCAGACCCGGTCGATCGCGGCGTTGACGGCGGCCCCGACCAGCACCGCGAAGGCCGAGATGCCGATCCACAGGAGTACGGCCACGGGCGCGGCCAGTGATCCGTAGATCGTCGGCCCCTCCACCGTGTTGGTGAGGTAGATCCGCAGCAGGAACGAGCCGAGCACCCACATGGCGAGGGCCACCAGCGCCCCGGGCACGTCCTCGATCCACGGCGAGCGCACGGGCACGGACACGTGGTAGAGCGTCGTGAGGAAGGCGATGGACAGCAAGGTCACGGTCGGCCAGTACAGGACCGCGATCACTTCGGTGCCCCAGGGCACCAGCCGGACGACGGCGTCCGGCCCCACCACCATCAGCGGCAGCACGATCGCGCCGATCAGCAGGGCGATGATGTAGAGCAGAAAGGCCAGCAGCCGGGTCTTGACGATGCCGCGCTGGCCGTCGAGCCCGTACATCACGGTGATGGTGTCGATGAAGACGTTCACGGCACGCGATCCGGACCAGAGGGCGAAGGCGAAGCCAAGCGAGATCAGGTCGGGGCGGCCGCGCCCGGTGACGTCGTCGAGCAGGGGCCGCGCGATGTCGTTGACGCCCCGGTCGGACAGGACCGTGCCGACCGCCGCCAGGATGTTCTCCTCGATGCTTTCGACCGTGCGGGTGTCCGTCCAGCCGTCCACGTAGCCGAGCAGACCCAGCAGGCCCAGGAAGAGCGGGGGCAGCGAGAGCAGCGTGAAGAACGCCGCCTCGGCCGCGAGCCCGAGGATCCGGTACTCGATGCACGAGTTGACGGTGTCCTTCAGCAGCAGCCAGCCCATCTTCCGCATCGAGACGTTGCGGTAAAGGGCACGGGCCCGGTGGAGCCGTCCTGGGATCCGCTCGGGTGTTTCTTTTGCTGGCTGCACGTCCTTACGGTATCCGCATGGCAGCCACCACCCACACAGTCAGCAACCAGGCCCCGCCCCTGGTGGGGTACGACGTCTACGGCGGCGATCGGGCCCTCACCGAGGGCATCGAGCGTCACCTCGCGTCCGCGGATCCCGAACTCCTCGGCGAGGTAAGGCAGGAGCTCACCGACCTCGGGCACGCGGCCGGTTCCGCGCAGGCCCAGGAATGGGGTGTGCAGTCGAACGAGAATCCGCCCAAGCTGCGGACGCACGACCGGTACGGGAACCGGATCGACGAGGTCGATTTCCACCCGTCCTGGCACCGGCTGCTCGGGCACGCGGTGACGTCCGGGCTCACCGACGCCTGGGGGCGTCCGGCCGGGCATCTGCGCCGGGCCGCCGGGTTCTTCATCTGGTCGCAGGCCGAGGCGGGGCACGGCTGCCCGATCTCGATGACGCACGCCGCCGTGCCGGCGCTGCGCACCGATCCGGTGCTCGCCGCCGAATGGGAGCCGCGGCTGATCTCGCACGTGTACGAGCAGGGGCTGCGGCCGGCCGCCGAGAAGGGCGGTGTGCTCTTCGGCATGGGGATGACGGAGAAGCAGGGCGGCAGCGACGTACGGGCGAACACGACGGCCGCGGTGCCGCTGGACGCGTCCGGCGAGTACCTGCTGACCGGGCACAAGTGGTTCTGCTCGGCGCCGATGTGCGACGGCTTCCTGGTGCTGGCGCAGGCCCCGGGCGGACTGACGTGCTTCCTGGTGCCGCGGGTGCTGCCGGACGGTACGCGCAACGTCTTCGCGATCCAGCGGCTGAAGGACAAGCTGGGCAACAGGTCGAACGCGTCGAGCGAGGTGGAATTCGACGGGACCTGGGCGCGGCGGGTCGGTGAGGAGGGCCGCGGGGTGCGGACCATCATCGAGATGGTCGCGGCGACCCGGCTGGACTGCGTGATCGGCTCGGCCTCGCTGATGCGGCAGGCGCTGACGCAGGCCGTGCACCACTCGGAGCACCGCTCTGCTTTCGGAGCACCGCTCATCGACCAGCCGCTGATGCGCAACGTGCTCGCCGATCTCGCTCTGGAGTCGGAGGCCGCCACCACCTTGACCCTGCGCCTGGCGGCCGCCAACGACGCCGGCACCGAGCAGGAGAAGGCCTTCCTGCGCCTCGCCGTGCCCGCCGCCAAGTACTGGGTGACCAAGCGCTGTACGCCGATGGTGGCGGAGGCCCTGGAATGTCTGGGGGGCAACGGCTACGTAGAGGAGTCGGGGCTGCCCAGACTGCTGCGCGAATCCCCGCTGAACTCCATCTGGGAGGGCTCGGGCAACGTGCAGGCGCTGGACGTGCTGCGCGCCCTCCAGCGCGAGCCGCAGGCGCTGAACGCCTTCCTCCAGGAGGTCGGCCTGGCCCGGGGCGCGGACCACCGGCTGGATTCGGCCATCAAGGACCTGCTGACGGATCTCGCCGATCTGGACGGGATCGAGGCACGGGCCCGCCGGGTCGTCGAGCGCATGGCGCTGGTGCTCCAGGGATCGCTGCTGGTGCGGTGGGCCCCGCCGGAGGTCGCGGACGCCTTCTGCGCCTCGCGGCTGGGCGGTGACTGGGGCGCGGCCTTCGGCACGCTGCCGCACACCCTCGACCTGCGGTCGGTGGTGGAACGGGCGCGGATCCAGGGTTAGGAGAGAGCCCCCGTCGGGCTCCACGGCGGTCCCCGAACCGCTCCCGGCCGGGATCCGGGCCCGTCGACCGGGTACAGGGGTGGCGCCGCGCCGACTCGGCACCACCCCTGATCCGAAGCCCCGAGGAGGAGCCTGCACGCCGCTCTGCGGCGTCCGGACAGTTTCGGTCGGCCGACCGGGACTTGGCGAGAGTTGCATACCGTTGCAACCTTTGAGTCGGCAGCCGTCCGTCGGGGTGCCCGGGGAAGCGGCACGCGCGGACCGCCCGGGCGGCTTGCGTCGTACGTCCTGTTCGCACGGGGAGGTTCCGGTGGCCGACACCACAGGCAGCACGGTCGATGTGGCACGCATCTCGGCCATGGACGCGCGGGCCGCGGCACGTCTGCTCAAGGGCGTGCGGGCGGCGGCGCTGGCCGGGGACCGCCCGCCGGCCGCGCCCCGGCCGGAGATCGCGGAGTCCTGGCGCCGGATGCTGGCCGGCGGGGTGCACCCGGACCGGGACGCGCGCTCGCGGATGCTGTCGGCCGCCGAGACCGAGGAGCGGCGGCACGTCTCGCCGCTGCGGGAGATCCTGCCCGTGCTGCGCGAGGGGCTGCTGCCCGCCCTGGACGACGTCCTGCACATCATGGTCGTCGCCGACGCGGACGGGCGGCTGCTGTGGCGGGAGGGCCACTCCTCCATCCTGCGCAAGGCGGACCGGCTCGGCTTCGCGGTCGGGGCCGACTGGGACGAGGCCGTCGTCGGCACGAACGGGGTGGGCACCGCCCTGGTGGCCCGGCGCCCGGTGCAGGTGTTCTCGGCCGAGCACTTCGTCTCCAGCCACCACGACTGGACCTGCGCCGGGGCGCCCGTACGGGACCCGCGCGACGGGCGGCTGCTGGGCGTGGTCGACGTCAGCGGGCCGCTGGCCACCATGCACCCGGCGACGCTGGCGTGGGTGACCTCGGTGGCCCGGCTCGCGGAGCGGGAGCTGCGGCTGCGGCACCTGGAGTCGCTGGAGCGGCTGCGGACGGTGGCGGCTCCGCTGCTGGCCCGGCTGCCGGGGCGGGCGCTTGCCGTGGACCCGAACGGCTGGACGGCGGCGGTGACGGGCCTGGCCCCGGCGGAGCGGATCCCGCTGCCGAAGGCCTTCGGGCCGGGCCGGGTGTGGGTGCCGCGGCTCGGGGAGTGCGTGGTGGAGCCCCTGCCCGGCGGCTGGCTGCTGCGGATCACCCAGGACCGTCACAGCACGGCGGCGACCCGGATCGTCCTGGACCTCAGCCGGGCGGGATGCCGGTCGGCGACGGTCTACGGACCCTCCGGGAGCTGGTCGCAGGAGCTGAGCCCGCGCCACGCGGAACTGCTGTTCCTGCTGACGGAGAGCCCGCGGGGGCGCTCGGCGGCGGAGCTGGCCGGGGAGCTGTTCGGGGATCCGACGCGTACGGTGACGGTCCGCGCGGAGCTGTCCCGCGTACGCCGCCACCTCGCGGGCGTCCTCACGCACCGGCCGTACCGGTTCGCGGAGGACGTGGAGGTGGAGCTGATCCGCCCCGAGGACCCGGCCGCGCTGCTCCCGCACTCGACCGCGCCCGCGGTGGTCCGGGCCCGCCTGGGCCGGACGGGGCCCGGCATGATTCCCTGAGCTGCATGAGCACCATCACTCTCACCACCTGGTCGCTGGAGATGACCTCTCCGGCGGACCTCGTCCCGGCGGCTCCGGCGGGCCCGGAGATATCCATCGCACGGGCGGAGGTCCCCTCCCCCGAGTTCAGCCGCTTCCTGTACGCCTCGGTGGGCGGTGACATCCACTGGACGGACCGGCTCTCCCTGACCCGCGCGCAGTGGGTGGAGCAGCTGGACCGGCCGGGGGTGGAGACGTGGGTCGCGTACGACCGGGGCACGCCGGCCGGGTACGTGGAGCTCGACCCGCAGGACGACGGCCTGGTGGAGATCATGTACTTCGGCCTCCTCCCCGACTTCCGCGGCCGCCGTATCGGGGGGCACCTGCTGTCGGTGGGCGTCGCCCGCGCGTGGTCCCTCGCGGAGCGCTGGCCGGAGCTGGAGCCGACCCGGCGGGTGTGGGTGCACACGTGCAGCCAGGACGGCCCGACGGCGATGAGCAACTACGAGCGGCGCGGCTTCAAGGTCTTCAAGACGGAGACGGAAGAGAAGGAAGAGACCCCGACCCCGGGCCCCTGGCCGGGGGCGTAGCCCCTCCGGGGGCGGTCGGCCGAACCCCCGCTCCTCAAACGCCGGAGGGGCTTGATTTCAGCCCCGCCGGCGTTTGAGGCGCGGGGTCCGGGGCGGAGCCCCGGGGCCGGCGGAGCCGGCTTCGATGCGTGACCCCCGTCACGTCGTCCCACGTTTCGAGACGAGTTCGTCCGAATCGTGGACAGTAGTGGACTCCTCCAATCGGCACATGACACGCTTCCGCCATGAATGGAGCTGGAATTGCCTTGGTGAGTCGGCGGCACGTCGACCTCGGCCGCATGTCCAGCGCCATCTGTCCGGCGCGCTGACGGAACCAGCCACGCCGCACATGGCCGCCGTCCCCGCCGCCGCGGACGCGCCGATCACCCGCTAGCCCCCTGAGGCCGTAGTACCGCCCTGCCCGCCGGCAACCCCGGCGCGGAGCGGGAATCAGCCACACCCGCTCGGAGCCGCCGAGCCCGCAGGGGAGCGCCGCCGCCTCCCCCTGCCCTTGCCTCGAGCCGCCGAAGAAGGACGTACCGCCATGGCCGCCACCCCCGAAACGCCCGCAGCCGCACCCGCAGCCGCCGCGCGCCGCAAGACCGGCCGTCACCGCGGCGAGGGCCAGTGGGCCGTCGGACACCACACGCCCCTCAACGGCAACGAGCAGTTCAAAAAGGACGACGACGGTCTCAATGTGCGGACACGCATCGAGACGATCTACTCCAAGCGCGGCTTCGACTCGATCGACCCCAACGACCTGCGCGGCCGTATGCGCTGGTGGGGCCTCTACACCCAGCGCAAGCCCGGGATCGACGGCGGCAAGACCGCGATCCTGGAGCCGGAGGAGCTGGACGACGAGTACTTCATGCTGCGCGTCCGCATCGACGGCGGCCGGCTGACCACCGAGCAGCTCCGCGTGATCGGCGAGATCTCGGAGGAGTTCGCGCGCGGCACCGCCGACCTCACCGACCGCCAGAACGTGCAGTACCACTGGATCCGGATCGAGGACGTCCCGGAGATCTGGCGCCGGCTGGAGGCCGTGGGCCTGTCCACCACCGAGGCCTGCGGTGACACGCCCCGCGTCATCCTCGGTTCGCCCGTCGCCGGCATCGCCCTGGACGAGATCATCGACGGCACCCCCGCCATCGACGAGATCTACCGCCGCATCGTCGGCAACAAGGACTTCTCCAACCTGCCCCGCAAGTTCAAGTCCGCGATCTCCGGCTCGCCGCTGCTCGACGTGGCGCACGAGATCAACGACATCGCGTTCGTGGGCGTGAACCACCCCGAGCACGGTCCCGGCTTCGACGTCTGGGTCGGCGGCGGTCTGTCCACCAACCCCAAGCTGGGTGTGCGCCTGGGCACCTGGGTCTCGCTCGACGAGGTCCCGGACGTCTACGAGGGCGTCATCTCGATCTTCCGCGACTACGGCTACCGCCGGCTGCGCAACCGCGCCCGCCTGAAGTTCCTCGTCGCCGACTGGGGCCCGGCCAAGTTCCGCCAGGTCCTGGAGGACGAATACCTGAAGCGCAGGCTGACCGACGGCCCGGCGCCCGCGCAGCCGAGCGGCCAGTGGCGCGACCACGTGGGCGTCCACCAGCAGAAGGACGGCAAGTTCTACGTCGGCTTCGCGCCCCGCGTGGGCCGCGTGGACGGCGCCACCCTGACCAAGATCGCGGACGTGGCGCAGCAGCACGGCTCCGGCCGCCTGCGCACCACCGCCGAGCAGAAGATGATCGTGCTCGACATCGAGGCCGACCAGGTCGACTCGGTGGTCGGGGCGCTGGAGGCGCTGGACCTGCGGGTCAAGCCGTCCCCGTTCCGCCGCGGCACGATGGCCTGCACCGGCATCGAGTTCTGCAAGCTGGCCATCGTCGAGACCAAGGCGCGCGGCGCCTCGCTGATCGACGAGCTGGAGCGCCGCCTGCCGGACTTCGCCGAGCCGCTCACCATCAACATCAACGGCTGCCCGAACGCCTGCGCCCGTATCCAGGTGGCGGACATCGGTCTCAAGGGGCAGCTGGTCCTGGACGACGACGGCAACCAGGTGGAGGGCTACCAGGTCCACCTGGGCGGCGCCCTCGGCCTGGAGGCCGGCTTCGGCCGCAAGGTCCGCGGCCTCAAGGTCACCTCGGCCGGTCTGCCCGACTACGTCGAGCGGGTCGTCAAGCACTACGAGGAGCAGCGCGAGGACGGCGAGCGCTTCGCGGCGTGGGTCGCCCGCGCGGACGAGAAGAGCCTCTCGTGAGCGAGCGCGCCGCACCGTTCTACTGCCCCTACTGCGGCGACGAGGACCTGTTTCCCAACGAGACGGGTCACGGCGCGTGGGAATGCAGGGCCTGCAACCGAGCCTTCCAGCTGAAGTACCTCGGGCTGCTGGCCCGGGGCGTTCAGTCGGATTCAGCGGGATCAGCGGGATCAGCGGGATCAGCGGGAGGGGACGGGATATGACCACCACTCAAGACGTGCGTCTCACGGCCGGGGAGCTCAAGGAGCTGGCCGAGCGTGCGGGCCGGGAGCTGGAGGACGCCTCGGCGCTGGACATCCTGCGCTGGGCGGTCGACACCTTCGGCAAGGAGTTCGCCGTGACCTCCTCCATGGAGGACGCGGTCGTCGCCCACCTGGCCTCGCGGGTCCTCCCCGGTGTGGACGTGGTCTTCCTCGACACGGGCTACCACTTCGAGGAGACCATCGGCACCCGTGACGCGGTCGAGGCCGTGATGGACGTCAACGTCATCACGCTGACCCCGCGTCAGAGCGTCGCCGAGCAGGACGCCGAGCACGGGCCGAAGCTGCACGACCGGGACCCCGACCTGTGCTGCGCGCTGCGCAAGGTCAAGCCGCTGGAAGAGGGCCTGACCGCGTACGCCGTGTGGGCGACGGGCCTGCGCCGCGACGAGTCCCCGACCCGGGCGAACACCCCGGTGGTCGGCTGGGACGAGAAGCGGCAGAAGGTCAAGGTCTCCCCGATCGCCCGCTGGACCCAGGACGACGTGGACGCGTACGTCGCCGAGCACGGCGTACTCACCAACCCGCTGCTGATGGACGGTTACGCCTCCGTCGGCTGCGCCCCGTGCACCCGGCGCGTCGCCGAGGGCGAGGACGCGCGGGCCGGCCGGTGGGCCGGGCGGGGCAAGACCGAGTGCGGACTGCACGGCTGATGACGACGAGCGAAGAACCTACGGAGACAGAGCAGATGAGCGTGAGCGACCAGGGCGCCACCGTGTGGCTGACCGGGCTGCCGAGCGCGGGCAAGACCACCATCGCCTACGCGCTGGCCGGGCGGCTGCGCGCCGAGGGCCACCGCGTGGAGGTGCTCGACGGGGACGAGATCCGCGAGTTCCTCTCCGCGGGCCTGGGCTTCACCCGCGAGGACCGGCACACCAACGTGCAGCGCATCGGCTTCGTCGCCGAACTCCTCGCGAGCAACGGCGTCAAGGCGCTGGTGCCGGTGATCGCACCGTTCGCGGACAGCCGTGAGGCCGTCCGCAAGCGGCACGCCGCCGAGGGCACCTCGTACCTGGAGGTCCACGTGGCCACCCCGGTCGAGGTCTGCTCGGAGCGTGACGTCAAGGGCCTGTACGCCAAGCAGGCGGCGGGCGAGATCTCCGGTCTGACCGGGGTCGACGACCCGTACGAGGCTCCGGACTCCCCGGACCTGCGTATCGAGTCGCACACGCAGACCGTGCAGGAGTCGGCTTCGGCCCTGCACGCGCTGCTCACCGAGAGGGGTCTGGCATGACGACGACCGTCGCACACGTCCACGACGGGACGGATGCGCCCTACGCGCTGTCGCACCTCGACGCCCTCGAGTCCGAGGCCGTGCACATCTTCCGCGAGGTGGCGGGTGAGTTCGAGAAGCCGGTGATCCTGTTCTCCGGCGGCAAGGACTCCATCGTCATGCTGCACCTGGCGCTGAAGGCGTTCGCGCCGGCGCCGGTGCCGTTCACGCTGCTGCACGTCGACACGGGCCACAACTTCCCCGAGGTACTGGAGTACCGCGACCGTACGGTCGAGAAGCACGGCCTGCGCCTGCACGTGGCCTCCGTCCAGGAGTACATCGACGCGGGCAAGCTGCGCGAGCGCCCGGACGGCACCCGCAACCCGCTGCAGACGGTGCCGCTGACCGAGGCGATCCAGAGCCTGAAGTTCGACGCCGTCTTCGGCGGCGGCCGCCGCGACGAGGAGAAGGCCCGCGCCAAGGA
This sequence comes from Streptomyces sp. NPDC001549, assembly GCF_042894025.1. NCBI lineage: Bacteria > Bacillati > Actinomycetota > Actinomycetes > Kitasatosporales > Streptomycetaceae > Streptomyces > Streptomyces sp. NPDC001549. Next base: position 2,278 of record NZ_JBIAVJ010000015.1, on the reverse strand, counting down.
GCGGGTGTTCAGCCTCCGCGACGAGTTCTCGCAGTGGGACCCGCGCCGCCAGCGCCCCGAGCTGTGGCAGCTCTACAACGGCCGCCACGCCCCCGGCGAGCACGTGCGCGTCTTCCCGCTCTCGAACTGGACCGAGCTGGACGTCTGGCAGTACATCGCCCGCGAGGGCATCGAGCTGCCGGAGATCTACTTCGCCCACGAGCGCGAGGTGTTCCTGCGCAACGGCATGTGGCTGACGGCGGGCGAGTGGGGCGGCCCGAAGGAGAGCGAGACGCCCGAGACGCGTCTCATCCGCTACCGGACCGTCGGTGACATGTCCTGCACCGGCGCCGTCGACTCCGACGCCGTCACGCTGGACGCCGTGATCGCCGAGATCGCCGTCTCCCGCCTCACCGAGCGGGGCGCGACCCGCGCCGACGACAAGATGTCCGAGGCCGCGATGGAAGACCGCAAGCGCGAAGGGTACTTCTAGACATGACCAGCACCACCGAGCAGTTCGCCGATGTGTCGGCGACCACCCTGCTGCGCTTCGCGACCGCCGGTTCCGTCGACGACGGCAAGTCCACCCTGGTGGGCCGGCTGCTGCACGACTCCAAGTCGGTCCTGACCGACCAGATGGAGGCCGTCGAGGCCGTCTCCGCCCAGCGCGGCCAGGACGCCCCCGACCTCGCGCTGCTCACCGACGGCCTGCGGGCCGAGCGGGAGCAGGGCATCACCATCGACGTCGCGTACCGGTACTTCGCCACCGCGCGCCGCCGGTTCATCCTCGCGGACACCCCCGGGCACGTTCAGTACACCCGGAACATGGTCACCGGCGCCTCCACCGCCGACCTGGCCGTGGTCCTCGTCGACGCCCGCAACGGCGTCATCGAGCAGACCCGCCGGCACGCGGCCGTCGCCGCGCTGCTGCGCGTCCCGCACGTGGTCCTGGCCGTCAACAAGATGGACCTGGTGGGCTACCAGGAGTCGGTCTTCGCGGCCATAGCCGAGGAGTTCACCGCGTACGCCTCCGACCTGGGCGTCCCGGAGATCACCGCGATCCCGATCTCGGCCCTGGCCGGTGACAACGTGGTGGAGGCGTCCGCCAACATGGACTGGTACGGCGGCCCGACGGTGCTGGAGCACCTGGAGACCGTCCCGGTCAGCCACGACCTCACGGCCTGCCCGGCGCGCTTCCCGGTGCAGTACGTGATCCGTCCGCAGTCCGCCGAGCACCCCGACTACCGCGGCTACGCGGGCCAGATCGCCTCCGGCGTCCTGCGCGTCGGCGAGGCCGTGACCGTCCTGCCGTCCGGCCGGACCTCGGTCATCGAGGGTATCGACGCGCTCGGCGAGAGCGTGGACATCGCCTGGGCCCCGCAGTCGGTGACGCTGCGGCTGAAGGACGACATCGACATCTCGCGCGGCGACCTGATCGCGCCGTCCGCGAACGCGCCGGCCACCACGCAGGACGTCGAGGCGACGGTCTGCCACGTGGCCGACCAGCCGCTGGCCGTCGGCGCCCGGGTGCTGATCAAGCACACGACGCGCACGGTCAAGGCGATCGTCAAGGAGATCCCCTCGCGGCTGACCCTGGACGACCTGTCCCAGCACCCGAACCCCGGGCAGCTTGTGGCCAACGACATCGGCCGTGTCGTCGTCCGTACCGCCGAGCCGCTCGCGCTCGACTCGTACGCCGACTCGCGACGCACCGGGTCCTTCCTGCTGATCGACCCGGCCGACGGCACGACCCTGGCGGCAGGCATGGCGGGCGAGTCCTTCGCCTCCAAGGCCGAGACGACCGTTCAGGCCGACGAGGAAGGCTGGGACTTCTAGCCCATGCTTCCCGACATCTTCTCCAGCTTCGCGAAGGAGGGCGGCCGCGTAGGCAGCGGCGCCCTCGGCAGCGGCCAGGGAGGGGTTGCGCGATGTGCGCGATGACCGAATTGCCGCCGGCATCACGCCTACGCGCCCACACCCCCCACCAGCCGTACCCGCCGTCGCTCCACAAACGAAGACGCGCGTCATGAGATGACGCCGTCACGAGAGGAAGTCCTCCCGTGCCTGCCACCGCCAGCACCCGCACCACCCTCCGCCGCGGCATGGTCGCCGCCGCCCTGCCGCTCCTGATCGGTGCGCTCGCTTCCTGCGGCTACGGCTCCGAGGCCAAGAAGGACGAGCCGAAGGCCGCCGACGCGGCCGATGCCGGCAAGAAGCTCTCCGCTTCCGAGGTCCGCATCGGGTACTTCCCCAACCTGACGCACGCCACCGCGCTGGTCGGCCTCCAGGAAGGCCTGAT